>NZ_CP146284.1:929062-1238750 GCF_023744375.2 Parabacteroides sp. AD58
TAATCTGACTGTCTCCTAATAATAGACGAGGTAATCGTTTCTGTTGGTTGGGTGTAAGAGCTTGATATAACCTCATCCTGCCTATTATTTGACAGAACTCACTTGTGGAGATTGACATCTGCCCTAATGTCCTTAGTAGGTGCAAATCTTTAGATGGGTTGTAGGCATGGAACAGATTCAACGCAGCTGCATATAGTTCCTGTACGTTTAGGACTTCTATCTTATCCTGCAAGCCGTCAGTAGTAAGCATTAAATTTGAGCACACACGATTACGAAATCCTATGAAAATTTTAAATTTCTCCACAGATTTCTTACTATATAGATTAATCTCGTTATATGCCCTTACTCCACCAATGGATAAAGCCAGACGATTACCATATTCATCATGTACAATGGATGGAATTTCAAAGCAGAAGCACATTCTCTGATAGAATAAAGTTTTCTCTTCATCTGTCAGTTCAGAAGCTTTCTTACCTAAAGCACTTGGGATTCTTCCATTAATGGGATGTGAAATTCTAATCTCTGGTATATCAAACTGTTCCCCATGAAAGTAATCTTTAGCTGCATCTACTACTACACCTATAAAGGACTGATGACTGATTGTTTCTTCCATTGATGCAAAACTTGGAATGATGCAGTCTTGTTGTAGGTGCTGCAAGGTTACCTCCTGTGTATTGGCTTCAATGAAATGGTTCACTCTCTTGGGTGCGCTTGTTTCTTCCACAATAATAGCATCTTCTGCAAATTCACCCATGTTTAATGATTCTCTACGCTGCGCCATAGCTGGCATAATTACTAAATCTCTCATAATGTAATTGAATTAAATGATTATTGATTGAATGGATTTAATAGGAACAAGCCTAAAACACAAGTGAATTTCTTCGCTTGCATCTTAGGCTGTCCTATGTCTTTCCCTAAAGATTCTTTCAAAGGAAGTTAAGAGTAATAGTAAAATGTTAATTGGCTATGGTAATAGTGCATCGTGCCTGTTCTTGAATTAATAAGAATGCTTATTTCAGTCAGCTATCAGACTGCATCATTAAAGCATTCTTTTTTATTTTAGAGCTATGAGGGGGCGTTTATGTGGATAGAAGTGTCTCGTGTATAACTCTTTAGAATTAGAAACACTGCCAATGCTACGCTTATTGATGATTGCTTGGCTGATTCATAGGTATAAATCTGGAAGTTCCTCCTTGCCCTTTACCTCCTGCTTCCTACCTACCAATCCACTTGATAATGATTTCATAAGAGCGTGCATATTTTTAACTCCCTCAAAGTTATTCTCCTTGTACTTCTTATAAATCATGCACTCTCTTGAAATGGGGTTTCCTCTGCTCTCGTTAAATGCTATCATGTGTTCAAAGACTGCTTTCACTTCCTCCACATATTTATCTTTGGGTAGGTCTATTATAAGACCTTTGGCTTTTAAAATGATTGAATCTCCAACTTCATCCAATAAGTCCATATCCCTTAGTTGCTCTATATAGTTGGAGATAGTACCATGTCCCATGTGAATTAGTTCTTTCAGTTTTCTAACAGATAAGGTAATAGTATGGCTGTGGGGAGCTGCTACACAGAACAGTTTAAGGATGAATCCTCTGAGTTTTAAATCCAAAGTATTGTTATATGAATCGTAGAACTCTCTGTCAATTCTTCTGTAATGCCCAAAGCTGACTGGAGAGAATATATAATCAGTCCAAGTCCTGTCATTCCTGCCACTGTCCTTATTCTGTATGGCAACTTCCCCTGTGGCTCTTAACTTATCATTGAATGTTTTGGAATTCTTACCACCATTATAGTTGGCAGGTTTATCACCAACGAATGATGCAAGTTGGTCTATCGTGGTGTCAGTAGTCAATGTATATTTGTCTGTTGTCAGTAGTAACACGTATGTCCTGTAAACATCAGCACAACCCAATTTCTGAATCAGATTATTGCTCATTACTGTATATTTCTTGAATGGTAGCTCCATAAGGCAATCGCTCAATATGTTTAATTAAAATAATTTGGTTGGTCTTTAATAAGAATCTCATTTTAGAGGAACTTAACCTGTTGGATTTTCTAAGTTCGCTCAGCTTGTCATAAGAATTGTTGTTATAAATCCACATATCATTGATTTTAGTCACTTCCAGCTTACAGATTACCTGTGCGGTGTCCTTTAGGACATTGCATGGGTCTTATTGGATTGTAGTGTAGGAGTGTAGAGATGGGGTGTTTAGGCACGGGGTAAAAAGTGAATAAGCACACCTCCCAAATTTAACAATATGAATCTCTCTGCTTCAAATTTTATCTTGTCAGTAAGCCAACTTCTGCAATGAGATATAATAGGTAGTAACCTTTCCATTTTTCTTTCTCCTTGTCTTTAGGTAGTTATTAATATTAGCCCACAATCCAATATGAACTCTGTTATCTTTTACTCCTTGTTTAAGAGCCTTAGCCCTTATCTGTTCATAAGTAAGTTCTTCCATTTTAGATATTCTGAATAGTTTGTAGTCCGCTCATCTATATGGTGGGATTATCTACTTGTAGTACTGTAAAGATAATAATTCCATGAGTGGGGAACTAATGATAAGACCACACATTTAAAAACCAGACTTTGGACTATTCAGAATGTCTAAGAAGTTGGGGAGAGAAAGCCCACCTGCCGTATGGGCTTTGCAGTTGGTACTTTATGCTTCCAGAGCTTCTTTCAATATCTTAATGAAATCATTCTCTGATTTAACCCCTTTCCACTTATCTTCTTTGTAGTTCTTGTATTTTAGATTGTCAAGAGCTTTAAATGCCTGTTCTTCACTTATAGATATGGCATGACTGTTGAAGCCTTTGATGAAGTAACGTTTAGTGATGAAAGAAACATCCATCTTGGCTGCTTTGCATAAGTTGATGAACTTGTTTCCTCTTTCAATGTCAACCTTTGCATCTTTGGGAAGTATAAATTCTCCTCCTTGTAACACATTGTTTACCTGTTTGTCAGATAGACTTTTACCTGTGTAAATCAACATAGCTGTGGTTGGATTGAACCCTTCGTTTAGCAATTTTGCTACATTTTGGAATAGTTCATTATTAGAAGTCAAAGAAGCTACAACCAATCTGTCTTTTTTATCCCAACTGGTGCCTACATTATTAATATCAACCAAGTATTCACCAACATTCTCAATATCCCTAACGTGAACATTTGGAATCAAATTCTGATATTTCCCTGTTGCAATCAGTTTGGCGAATGCTGTACTTCTATGCTGCCCATCTAGGATAACGAAGTAGTCTTTGGCTTCTTCCTTAGTCAGTTCCTTTCCATTGATGTCCGTTACAGTATAACCTTCTTCAATCAGTTTGGACGCTTCCATTACAATAATGGGGAAAGCCTTGTCATATTTATTGGCGGCTATCAAGGCTATAAAACCGTCCACTTTCTTAGAGCTTACAGGTCTGTTGTTCTTTACAAATGCTATCTTCTTTTGTTGTTCTGTTCTTGCACCTGTTTCATCATCCACTACAGAGAATGTGAAAGAACTGTTGACAGCTTTCTCCTTAGATATTCTTTCAAACTCCTTTGCCTGTTCCATTTGGTTTTTGGCTTCATCAACGACTTTCTGTTGTGCTGCTATTACAGCTTCGTTTCTGTTGCCTTTTACAAGGCGGTTCAGTTCTTTCTCTTCCTGCTCAAAGACTTTAGTCAGTTCTTCTATGTTACCCATAATTGCGTTATTTGATTCTACACTGTTGTTTACCATTTCTACAGTATTTACATTTAATGTTGTCATATTCGTTTATTTTTAATTGTTATTAAAATGTTCTGTGTAATCCTCAAACCTATGTACACTTGGCTTTCTGATTACGCTGCAAAACTACTTGCTTCTGGGCTGATTAAAAGAGAGAAATTAATGAGTGGTTTTACTTCCCCTCTTAATTGGTAGCTCGTCCGTTATCGTTTTGACGCTGCAAAGATGGGATATAATGGTAGGATTAAAAGAGAGAAAAAAAGTCCTGCTTTCATGTACTCTCTTAATGGTATGAAGCAGGACTGTATTAATTATCAGAAGTTTATTAGAAGTATATGCTATTCGCTGTATCAATTCTTTTGTCTTTATATTGCTTGATATAGCCTTTTAAGGTAAATTCATCTTCTGAGAAATTCTTATTAGTGGACAGCTTGGTGAAGTGGATAAGCCTTGATATGAGTAATGTTTTACTAAGTGATATGGCACTTCCTTTCTTTTGTCTGACATTAAACTGCTTGTTATATGGCTCTAAATTGAAGAAGTCATTGAACATCTTATAGAATAGGTATATCTGAACGGATTCCTTTTCTTCTGCGTGGGTACTTATGCAGACTTGCTGGCTCTGCATCCAAGGGTGCTGCTCCATATCCTTTAAGTTATTGGCAATGGTAGCAGCCAAATATCCTATGGCATTTTCATTATCAACTACTATCTGATGCTTGCCCTCCACTTTCACAGAGACTGTGATAGGCTTTTTAAAACTTACTCCAAATTGGTTAATCTCCTTATGGTTGTCAGCTATGGCTTTGGCGAATTTGGTGAGCTGTTCTATTCCTATGCCAGTAGCTTTCATTCCATCCAAGCACGTTCCACAAGTATAATCAAAGACGAACAGAAGCAGAAACCAGAATTTATCTATATCAACTCCTAAACCTTTCAAAGTATTTTGTATATCCTCATTGGTTATATAATCTTCGTATGTGAAGTTACCATATAGTTTATTCAGATTATATCTTCTTATAAATATAGGTAAGGCGGTAGTACCACAGATATATTGTTCTCCTGTAGATAGGTCTATGTCTACGTCTGGAACAAATTTGACTGCTATGGCTTCCATGTATTCCAAACGAGTATCAATATTTATATAGTTTTCCTTTAGCTTTTCCATGATGTTTTAGTTTGGAGCAAAATTAAAAAAGAAAATCCCACTCACAATAACCACAAGTGGGATAATCGTAATTTGTAAGGTTTAGTAGTTGGAATCTCCAGTAAATGTATCCATGAGCTTATCCATCTGCTCTCCTATGCACTTATCTATTAGTTTGGCATAATGGGTAGTCATTCTGGTATTAGTATGACCAAGCATTTTAGAAACGACTTCCAGTGAGATATTATTAGCTAAAGTAACGGTACTAGCGAATGTGTGACGGCTTGTGTGAAATGTGATCCGCTTCTTAATGCCACATAAAATAGCTATATCCTTTAGGTATTTGTTTATATCCGCAGGGTCTTGGATAGGAAGTAATTTCTCTCCACCTTTGTATTTATCCAATATCAGTTTGGCAATAGGGAGTAGAGGAATGCGTGATAGAACTCCTGTCTTAACTCTACGTTTCTTAATCCAAATTCTACCTGTATTGTCCTTTTCAAAATGTTCTGGTGCTAAGGTTTTGATGTCAATGTAGCTGAGTCCTGTGAAACATCCAAAGAGAAACATGTCTTTTGCTCGTTCTAGTCTGGGCAATGGAGTATCAAAGTTGATAATCTTTCTCAATTCTTCTTCATCCAAGAAATCTATTTCCACAGGTTCACGTTCTATCTTATAAGTAATGAACGGATTGGTAGTCATGTATGAGTTAGCTACTGCTAGGTTAATTATCTTTTTAAGTAGCTTTAAGTGTTTGGTAGATGAATTTTGAGCCATCCCCTTATCTATTCTCAGGAATGAATGAAAGGATTGAATAAAATTCAAATTCAGTTCACGCAGGTATAAATCTTCTCGTTTGTATTTCTGTTGAACAAACTCTTTGAGCAGTCTTACCGTATAAACGGAAATCCAGAAGGTTGCTTTAGAAACTCCGTTACCAACCAGCTTTTCCTGTTCTCTGTTATGCTCTGCAAAGACTTCAAACAGACTTTTTTCGTTCAATGCTTCTACTTTGTCTGTAACAGCTTCTTTTAGTAGCTCTGCTGTAATTAGGTAGCCCATTTGAAGTAGCTCTATTTCTTTCTGGTATATTTTGTTTCTTAGCTGTGTAAGATAGCTATTTACTAATTGAGCTTCTTCACTCTTACCTTTTACTAACTGTTTTTCCCTATTCCAGTCTGTTGAACGTGCATATTTGCCTGTGCTGAAATAGATTCTTTTTCCGTTAGTGGAGATAGAAACTTCAATAGGTGATAAACCTTTCTTGTTTTGCTTACTTTCTCTCAATGTGAAGTAAACCATCGTACAATGTTTTTCCATATTAAAATGATTGTAAAATGGAGTATATCTCATTGTAATATAGCTGATTATATAAGTTTTTGCAGCCCATTTTTGAAAATGGCAAATTGGGCTGCAAATGGGCTGCAAAAATCACTTTTATTGAGCCTAACAAGTGATAATTGACTTGCTTTATGCTGGACTGCAATAGCCTTTGGAGAAACCAGATTTTAGGTTATCATAGCCTTATTTTTCTTCTTACTTAATAAGACATAATAACCAACGATGAGACTATTAGAGCATCCATAAATATAAATTACACCAAACAAAAAAACTCCTGCAATCATAACGATTACAGGAGTTTATATATCAGAAATAACTTATATTACTTCTTCATTGCTTCTTCTACAGCAACGGCTACTGCTACTGTAGCACCTACCATCGGGTTGTTACCCATTCCTAAGAAGCCCATCATTTCTACGTGTGCAGGAACTGATGAAGAACCAGCGAACTGAGCATCTGAGTGCATACGACCCATTGTATCTGTCATACCATAAGATGCAGGACCAGCAGCCATGTTATCCGGATGTAAAGTACGACCTGTACCACCACCTGAAGCTACTGAGAAGTAAGGCTTACCAGCCAATACACGTTCTTTCTTGTAAGTACCTGCTACCGGGTGCTGGAAACGTGTCGGGTTTGTAGAGTTACCTGTGATAGAAACATCAACGTCTTCTTTCCACATGATAGCTACACCTTCACGAACATCGTCAGCTCCATAGCATTTTACTTTTGAACGCAAACCAGTTGAATAAGGAATTTCTTCAACTACGTTTACTTCGCCAGTCATATAGTCGAACTGAGTCTGAACATATGTAAAGCCATTGATACGAGAAATGATCTTAGCTGCATCTTTTCCCAGACCGTTCAAGATAACGCGCAACGGAGTCTTACGTACTTTGTTAGCCATTTCTGCAATCTTGATAGCACCTTCAGCTGCAGCGAATGATTCGTGACCTGCCAAGAATGCGAAACATTTTGTTTCTTCGCGCAACAGACGAGCTGCCAAATTACCGTGACCTAAACCAACTTTACGGTCATCAGCTACAGAACCCTTAATACAGAATGCCTGCAAACCGATACCGATTGCTTCAGCAGCATCAGCAGCGCTTGTGCATCCTTTCTTGATAGCGATAGCTGCACCAACTACATAAGCCCAACATGCGTTTTCGAAGCAGATAGGCTGAGTTTCTTTACACATTGTATATGGGTCAAGACCTTTAGCTGCGCAAATTTCTTTTGCGTCTTCGATGCCATTGATACCGTATTCTTTCAAAACCGCATTGATATGATCGATTCTGCGGTCGTAACTTTCAAATAAAGCCATATTGTTTTACTTTTTAAAATTCTTGTTTACGAAAAATAATGAAATCAGAAAATTGAAAACAAGCACGCCGCCACAACAAGCTACAAAGAAGGCCAACCAAGGTCTCTCACCTTTCAAGACGAAATAGGCAATTGTGAAACCTACGGCCGTCAGTATAATCAGCCCGATGAGGATACGTGTTAATGTTTTCTTATTCATTACGAGGATCGATATATTTTACGGCATCTTTGAAGCGGCCATAAGAACCTTTTGCTTTTTCCAAAGCTTCATTGGCATCCATGCCTTTCTTAACCATATCCATGAATTTTCCCAGGTGTACGAATTCGTAACCGATTACTTCGTCGTTAGCATCCAAAGCCATACGAGTACAATAACCTTCAGCCATTTCCAGGTAACGAGTTCCTTTTGCCAATGTTCCGAACATAGTACCAACCTGGCTGCGCAAACCTTTTCCTAAGTCTTCCAACGATGCACCGATTACCAAACCGCCTTCTGAGAATGCAGATTGTGTACGACCGTAAACGATCTGTAAGAACAATTCACGCATTGCTGTATTGATTGCATCACAAACCAAGTCTGTATTCAAAGCTTCCAACAATGTCTTACCCGGCAGAATTTCTGATGCCATGGCAGCAGAGTGAGTCATACCTGAGCAACCGATTGTTTCAACCAAAGCTTCCTGAATGATTCCTTCTTTGATGTTCAGAGTCAGTTTACATGCACCCTGCTTTGGAGCACACCAACCGATACCGTGAGTCAAACCTGAAATGTCTGAGATCTGAGTTGCTCTAACCCATTTTCCTTCTTCTGGAATCGGAGCGCAAGGGTGATTAGCGCCCTTTTTAACAACACACATGTGTTGAACTTCTTGTGAATAAATCATAATCGCTAATTTATTATATTAATGATAATAAAAACTTTATATCGCTCTTCTTTTTTTAGACCATGCAAATATAAGGCTTTTTCTTTTTTCATGCAATAGCGTAGAAAAGTTTGCTCTGCAGAATAAATTTTCTTCACACAAGGTATTTTCTGAAACAGATTATATATAAATGTAATACTCACTACTTATTCTTTAGTTCACGGCGCGGATTACTTAGTTCACGTCGTGAATTACTTAGTTCACGCCGTGGATTACTTAGTTCACGCCGTGAACTAAAGAATTGACTACCGGATCTGCAAGAATTTCCTGCCGCAAACAGACAAATAACTGCCTGTTTTTACACAAATTTGTCCACCGCAGGCTGTTTCTTTTCCAAAGTTTTTGTAGGTTTGTCTCCGCTTAATAAGAATTGACTCATGAAAAATAAGATATTAAAGCCCATTATGTTTGTCGGAACCTGCTCTGACGCCGGTAAAAGTGTGATTAACGCTGCCTTCTGCCGTATCTTCAAACAAGATGGTTACTCTCCTGCCCCTTTTAAAGCGCAGAACATGTCGCTCAATTCGTTCTCAACTCCCGAAGGAGGCGAAATGGGACGGGCTCAGGTTGTTCAGGCCGAAGCTTGCGGAATAAAGCCGCACACCGACATGAACCCGGTGCTGCTGAAACCAACCAGCGACAAAGGTTCGCAGGTGATTCTGAACGGTCGCCCGATCGGAAACATGTCGGCTCGGGATTATTTCGGCATGAAGCAGCAAAAAGAAGACTTGTTCAAAGAGGCTCAGGCAGCTTTCGAACGGTTGAAAAGCCGCTACAACCCGATTGTGCTGGAAGGAGCCGGAAGCATCTCGGAAGTGAATCTGCGCGACCGCGATATCACCAACATGCGGATGGCCATGTATGCGCAGGCCGATACCTATCTGGTGGCCGATATAGACCGTGGCGGCGTGTTTGCCTCGGTCTACGGAAGCATTGCCTTGCTCCGACCGGAAGAAAAGAAACTGATAAAGGGCATCCTCATCAATAAGTTCAGAGGAGATGTTTCCTTATTTGACGAGGGAAGGAAAATCATTCAGGAACTGACCGGGATTCCCGTTGTAGGTATTATCCCTTATTTCCAGAATATCAAGATAGAAGAAGAAGACTCGGTCGTACTCGAGACAAAGAACAATACTTATCAGAACGGGAAAATCAACGTGGCCATCATCCTGCTCAAACGGATGTCGAACTTTACCGACTTCGATGTACTGGAAATGGACAGCCGCTTTAATGCGTATTATACGAATAATGTAGAGGAAATAGAGAAAGCGGATATCATCTTGCTTCCCGGTACCAAAAACACCCTGGCCGACCTGCAAAGTATCCGGGCCAACGGAGCCGCCGACGCCATCGTCAGAGCTTACAAGAACGGGAAAAAGGTAATCGGCATCTGCGGCGGGTATCAGATGATGGGCGCACGCCTGGAAGACCCGGAAGGAATAGAAGGAAACCTGAAGGCTGTTCCCGGACTCGGACTGCTGCCACAGGTAACCACCATTGAACAGGAAAAGGTAACCAAGCAAAGCCATTTTGCCTTCCTGCAGGAAATGAAAGGAAAACAGCCGGTTCTGTCGTGTAAAGGGTATGAAATCCATATGGGAAAAACCGAGACTATCGGCGATGCACCGGCACGGCCTGTTGCATTATTGGAAGACGGCCGACTGGATGGTTATTACCTGAACGACCATTGCTGGGGAAGTTATCTGCACGGCATCTTAGATAATCCAGAAGTGTTGGACAGCCTGGCAGCGGGTTTCGATACGGCAAAGGCTTCTTCGTCGTTTGATTATGCCCGTTTCAAGGAAGAACAATACGATAAATTGGCCGACTGGGTGCGCAGCCATACGGACTTAGACTATATTTACCGCATAGCCGGAACTACAGAAGCCGATTGACGGGATAGACTTTCTCGAGCGATACGCATACATGAGCACCCAGCTGCGCCAGGTAAAGCAGCAGGTACTTCTTGCGGATGCGGCGGATTTTTCCGGAAACATGCTTCATCACGCCACAGACAATCTCAGCCTCTTCACCTTCCACCAGCGGGTGATTGGCTGCTTCTTCCAAGAAAGCACGAATGGTATCCAGCTCTTTTTCACGGACAACTGCAGGCTTACCATTATAATATACGATACGTGAAACGCCGGGAATGCGCAACAAGTTGTACAGATCAGCTTCTCGGCTTTTCACAAATATATAGGAAGGAAACAAAGGCATCTCCACAATCTTCACCCGGTCAGACCAGGCTCGAGGAGACTTGTGCAAAGGAAGCCAGCAAATCACACCCATTCCGCGGATCCGATTTTCCACCTGCTTCTCAGCCCGCGGAGCCGTATACAAAACATACCATTTCAGATTGTCTACTTCTATTTGCTGCATTTCTTTTCTTTTTCTTTCTTCCCCAGTACAAAGGTAACATTCCGATTCTAATAACCGGCTTTTCATCCGACGAAAAACATCGTTATTCCGAAAAGAAAAGAGGAATTCACGATTTTATGACAAATCCATATCAAAGTAGAATTATTTTTTGTAACATTGCAACGTAATAAACACTTTTTACTATTACCATGAACAGACGAAACTTTTTACAGAAAACAGCCTTATCGGCTGTAGGCCTTGGCTTAGGGCCTATTATCGGTTCATCCTACTCATCTATATACGGAGCAGCAGCTCCCAGCAATAAGGTAAAAGTAGCTCTTATTGGCTGCAGAAGCATGGGATTTGCAGACTTAAGTACTTTTCTTCAATATCCGGAAGTGGAATGTGTTGCCCTCTGTGACGTAGATGACGAGTGGTTGCAGAAAAGAGCCGCCGACGTTGAGAAGAAAACAGGAAAGAAAGTTCCCAATCTTTATAAAGACTGGCGAAAAGTAATTGACAATAAGGATATAGATCTTGTAATCGTCGGAACTCCCGACCACTGGCACTGCCTGCCGACCATTGAAGCCTGCCAGGCAGGAAAAGATGTCTACGTTGAGAAACCGCTTGCCAATACCATCGAGGAATGTGATCTGATGGTCAAGGCTGCCCGCAAATACAACCGCATCGTACAAGTCGGCCAGTGGCAACGCAGCGATCCTCATTGGGACGAAGCAGCCAACTTTATGAAACAAGGTGGCATCGGACGCATCCGGACAGTGAAAGTATGGGCGTATCAAGACGGGAAACCGACCTTGCCTGTCAAACCAGATTGCCCGCCTCCTGCCGGCGTAGATTACGACATGTGGCTTGGTCCGGCGCCCAAGCGGCCATTTAATCCGTATCGCTTCCACTATAACTTCCGCTTTTTCTGGGATTATGCCGGCGGACTGATGTCTGACTGGGGCGTACATTTACTGGATTATGCGTTGGAAGGAATGAATGCCGATCTGCCCAGTCACGTGTACGGCAGCGGAGGCAAGTTCGCTTATCCCAATGATGCCATGGAAACGCCCGACACACTGATGGCAACCTATTCATACAAGGAATTCAACATTATCTGGGATCATGCCTGTGGTATCAATCACGGCTTATATGACCGGCGTGAAGGACTGGCTTTCTATGGAGAAAACGGCACACTCGTGCTTGACCGCGCCGGATGGGAAGTTATCCCTGTTGTCGTAGGAAAAGATGCACGCATGGAAGCCGTTCCTTTCAAAAAAGGAGAAGGGAAAGGTTTATACAACCACGTCGGCAACATGCTGTCTTGTATAAAAAGCCGGGAACTTCCACACGCTGATATCGCCATTGGTGCCCGCGTAGCCAAGATGGCTCACCTGGCCAACATTTCCTGCCGTGTCGGCCGGGAAGTCAGATGGGACGACGAAAAGCATCTTTTCATCAACGACGAAGAAGCAACGGCTTTGTCGAAAGCTCATTACAGAGCACCGTGGAAATTACCTGAACTATAAAATATATAAATAATCACATACATGGAATACTGGCAAAAAGACATCGAGACGATGGGACGCGAACAGCTGCAAGAACTTCAGCTGAAACGTCTGAAAGAGACCGTAAAACTTGCGGTCAATTCTCCATTTTATAAAGAAGTATTTGAGAAGAACGGACTAACCCCCGACTCTATCCAGACATTGGATGACCTGCAGAAAATTCCTTTTACCACCAAGAACGATCTGCGTACACATTATCCATTCGGCATGGCCGCCATACCTATTCAGAAATGTGTCCGCATCCATTCATCCAGTGGTACTACCGGAAATCCGACAGTGGTACTGCATTCTGCCCGAGATCTGGATCAATGGGCCAATCAGGTAGCCCGTTGTATGTACATGGTCGGTCTTCGGGATACAGATGTTTTCCAGAACACTTCCGGCTACGGTATGTTTACAGGCGGACTGGGATTCCAGTACGGAGCCGAACGGTTGGGCGCCCTCACAGTTCCAGCGGCAGCAGGAAACACCAAACGACAGATCAAGTTCATTACTGACTTCGGGACAACTTGCCTGCACATCATTCCGAGCTATGCAACCCGCCTGGCTGAAGTGATGTATGAAATGGGCATTGATCCGCGCCGGGATACCAAACTTCATACGGTATGTATCGGAGCCGAGCCGCACTCTGAAGAACAGCGGAAACGCATCGAACAGTTATTGGGCGTCAAAGCCTACAACTGTTTTGGTATGTCGGAAATGAATGGTCCGGGTGTGGCCTTCGAATGTCCGGAACAAAACGGTCTTCATATCTGGGAAGATTATGTCATCCCCGAAATCATTAACCCGACTACGCTTGAACCCGTTCCGGAAGGCGAAATCGGCGAACTGGTATTGACTACAATCAACCGCGAGGCAATGCCGCTGTTGCGTTACCGCACACGAGACCTGACCCGTTTTATTCCGGGCGAATGTCCTTGTGGCAGAACACACCGCCGCCTGGCTCGCTTCGTCGGCAGAAGTGATGATATGATCATTCTGAAAGGAGTCAATATCTTCCCGATTCAGATCGAAAAGATTCTGATGAACTTCAAGGAACTGGGAAGCAATTACCTGATCACAATCGAAACAGTGGGTTACAACGATGAAATGCTGATTGAAGTTGAACTGAGTGACTTGTTTACGGATGATTACAGCGCATTGGAGCGTTTGGCAAAAGAAGTAACCCGCCAGCTGAAGGATGAACTGCTGCTGACACCACGTGTCAGACTGGTTGGAAAAGGTTCACTGCCTGCACCTGAAGGCGGAAAAGCCGTCAGAGTAAAAGATTTGAGAAAATTGTGTTAACTCATTATTTGTTAAACTTTAAATAATATCCGTTATGACAGTCAATCAAATATCAATCTTTCTGGAGAACAAATACGGCAAGTTGTCTGAAATACTGATGTTACTGGCCGAAGCCAAGATCCGGATTATTGCTGCTACCGTAGCTGATACCTCAGAATATGGTATTCTCCGCATCATCGTGAACGACCCGCAACGGGCATTCCAAATCTTCAAAGACAATAACGTAAGTGCCAACCTGACGGACGTTTTGGCTATTGTTACCCACTCAGAAGCTGCTGGATTCGCCCAGACACTCCAGGCTTTCACAAAAGCCGGACTGAGTATCGAATATATGTACTGTTTTTCTATCAAAGATAAATCCATACTGATACTGCGGACTAACAACCGTGAAGCAGCGCGTGAAGTAATTCGCCGTCAGAACATGGAATATCTGACGGAAAGCGATCTGCTGAAGATGGACTGATACTGATCTCAATAAAAAAGGGAGCTTTTCGGCTCCCTTTTTTATTGATAGTATTTTTATACATCAGAAACAATAAGCAGCACGAAGTGCTATCATGGCTTGATCCAGATCCTTGATGATATTGTATTTGGCTTCCAATCCTAATGAAAACTCAGGTGTTGCGTAAACTTCTCCACCCAAACCGATATTCGCACCAAAACGGGTAACACCATCATGCGGACCTTCCCAGTTCCAGAACGACATGCTGACACCGGCCAACGGATAGAATCCGAACATACTGCTTAACTTAAACACATAATGCGCATTGACATCAATCATAAAGGCACTCAAGCCGTGATTCTTTACCAAATAAGTCAAGCCTGGATTCAACCGGACCTCGTCAGTCAGGCAATAACGATAATCCAATCCTAATGTGGCCTGTTCGCTGTCGAAAGCATACCCTAAATTAAAGCCAATCGAAGAACGACCTTTATCTGTCTGAGCAAATGCAGTCAAACTCAGACAAATCATGCTTAGTAAGAGAAATAACTTTTTCATATTCCTGTCATTTTAATGAATAATGACGCCAAGATACGGATTTTATTTTACTTTCAAACGTTCTCCAGCCGATTTAACGATAGCCCGGTAAAATTCTTCACTGTAACCCGGAGAATCTGGAGCCGCTCCCTGCCCATAACCGTTATCAAGGAACTTTCCGTCTTTCTCTTTACGAACCACTCCGTCTGAATATTTCACAATCAGGAATTCTCCTAATTTCTTCCAGCGGGCAACAGACTCATCAGCAGTCGAAGTGCTGTACCAAGTCAGGAACTTAACGGCTTCTTTCTGATCTTTCTGATAAAGTTCAGAAGCAGCCTTATCAATAGCCGGTTGCATTTCTAAATAACCGTTTTCCAATTCTGACTGCACCTTACGGACATCTCCGATCATCTGGTTATAACGACCATATACCATATTAGCCACCCAGTTACGAATCCAGAAAGCCGATGTCCACGAGAACTGCATCATACTACCGTTTCCCTGGCGATAACACTCAGGAACATCCGTAGAAGAACAATAGATCGGCGTAAAGACTGTCGTATTGGCATCGTCAACAGCAAACCAAAGAACACCACCGATTGCATCGGGAAGCCAGCTACGCATTTGTGGAACGATGACAAAACCCGTTTGCTGTGTAGAGATTGGACGTTCATTGGTATAAGTTTCGCCATCTACTTTATAAGTAAGTGGACGGAAACGATACGGAGCCTTAAACGGACCTGCTCCCGGATCGTTAGTCATATCCAATTCCGTACCTTCATAATGATCACGCATCATGTCACGCACATCTGAAACCGACAGTTTTCTGTCCGGTTTGATATATAAAGGCATCGGTTCTGCATTGACATCTCCTTTAGCGAAGTTAAGATACTTGCCCATATCTTTGTTGTACTTGTTAAAGAATGACCATACACGGGCTTCACAGATACGAAGTGAACTGAAATCATACGGACAATATGCTTTCGCAAAGCTGAAATCCTTATCCTTTCCGCTGAAGTAACCTTTCTCACGAGCAAATGAAACTACATCAGGTGAATACATGCAGTTTCCCTTATCATCAAATGGGATTTGCTGAATGCGGGACTGGTTCGCATGGGCAGCAATGCAATCATCCGGAATGCGGATAGCAACCCAGACAGCACCTTTATTGCCCGTACCTTTTCCAATCATCTCCATAATCCAGGCTTCATTCTTATCTGCTATAGAAAATGATTCACCACTACTGTAATAACCATACTTGGCAACCAGATCCGTCATTACCTGAATTGCTTCACGCGCTGACTTCGAACGTTGTAGAGCGATGTAAATCAGGCTTCCATAATCCATAATACCTGTTGTATCGACCAGTTCTGGCCGTCCGCCAAAAGTACTTTCTGTAATTGCCACCTGATGTTCATTCATATTACCTACCACCGAGTAAGTCTGACGCACCTGTGGAATTTGTCCTAAATGTTTACCTGTATCCCATTCATTGATATCAAGCATTGCTCCTTCCGGCCAGACAGCTGCCGGCCAATGATATAACTCACCATAAAGAGTGTATGAGTCAGCAGCATAACTGATCATCACCGAGCCGTCAACCGAAGCCTTCTTCCCGACCAACAAACCCGTACATGCCATCACTTCGGCGGTCGAAGCCAAGCCGAAACAGGCAGCCAATGTAATCCAAAACTTTTTCATATATTCTTATTTAATGTATTTCTTTCCAGTGCAAAAGTAGATGATTCTTCGTTCTCTTGCAAATCAACCAAACATAATGACCTTCTGGCCCGAAAGCTAACGTCCTCAACAAGCAGAGAAACAACACAAAAAGAAGAATTAAATACTAACATAAGCTAAGCTCTGATTTAACAACGGCCATCAACCGGCAAGAATAAAAATATGTATCAGATTTTAATTACCTTTGCAGCATGAAAACTTACAGACCAGAGGCTTGGTTGCCTACAACTAAAAAAGAAGTAGAAGCGCGTGGCTGGGATTATATTGATGTAATCCTGTTCAGTGGAGACGCGTATGTAGATCATCCTTCGTTTGGTGCCGCCGTAATCGGACGAACACTGGAAGCAATGGGACTGCGGGTGGCCATTGTTCCGCAACCCGATTGGCGAGGAGATTTCCGTGATTTCAAGAAGTTAGGGACTCCACGCCTCTTCTTTGGCGTCTCGGCAGGCGCAATGGATTCAATGATTAACCATTACACTGCCAACAAGCGTCTTCGAAGCGACGATGCATATACACCCGATCGCCGAGCCGGAATGCGTCCTGACTACCCAAGTATTGTTTATACGAAAATACTGAAGGAGCTTTATCCAGATGTTCCCGTCGTATTAGGTGGCATTGAAGCTTCTATGCGGCGACTGACTCATTATGATTACTGGCAAGACCGGCTTCGGCCAGGCATCCTCATCGACAGTCCGGCAGACTTGTTGATCTATGGCATGGGTGAAAAACCAATTCAGGAACTGGTTCACCGTTTGCAATCCGGTACATCCTTTCACGAGATCCGGGATATTCCGCAGACGGTTTATCTGTCTCCTTCAATTCAACCAGAAACAAGTGACATCCTTCTATTTTCTCACGAGGAATGTCTGAAAGACAAACTTAAACAGGCCAAGAACTTCCGTCATATCGAAGAAGAGTCGAATAAACAGCACGCCCAGCGCATTCTGCAGCGGTGCGGACAGCAAACGATCGTTGTCAATCCGCCATTTCCTCCTATGACAGAAGCGGAGATCGACGCCAGTTTCGATCTTCCTTACACTCGTTTGCCTCATCCAAAATACAAAGGCAAAGTGATCCCGGCTTTTGAGATGATTAAGTTTTCAGTGAATATCCACCGAGGTTGCTTTGGGGGTTGCGCTTTCTGCACGATATCCGCACATCAGGGAAAATTCATTGCCTCCAGAAGTAAAGAATCTATCCTAAAAGAAGTCAAGGCGATCACCGAGATGCCCGACTTCAAAGGCTATCTGAGTGATTTAGGTGGGCCATCGGCCAATATGTACCGCATGAAAGGACTGAATCCGGATATATGTGCCAAATGCAAGAAGCCATCGTGTATTTCCCCGGTTGTTTGTAAGAATCTGAATGCCGACCATACACCTCTACTGGAACTATATAAAGAAGTAGATAAGATTCCGGGAATCAAGAAATCTTTCATTGGCAGTGGTGTACGTTATGATCTCCTGCTCCATCGTTATGATAATGATGCATTAAACCAGTCTGCCCACAAGTATATGGAAGAATTGATTGCCCACCATGTCTCCGGCCGTCTGAAAGTAGCTCCAGAACATACTCAAGACGAAGTACTGAAACAGATGCGTAAACCGTCATTCAAGCTCTTTGAACAGTTCAAGAAGATCTTCGACCGAGTAAACAAGCAGCACGGACTGAACCAGCAACTCATCCCGTACTTCATTTCCAGTCATCCGGGCTGTACCGAACTCGACATGGCAGAACTTGCCGTCATCACAAAAGTTCTTCATTTCCAACTGGAACAAGTACAGGACTTCACTCCTACTCCTATGACATTGGCTACCGAGATGTATTACACCGGTTATCATCCGTACACTTTAGAGAAAGTTTATACGGCACGGACTAAAGAGCAGAAGTTAGCTCAACGCCAATTCTTCTTCTGGTACAAACCGGAATACCGGCAACAAATCATGAAGGAATTACAGAAGATGAAACGGCGGGACTTGATAGACAAACTTTTCCGTAGGAATAAATAAAAAGATATTTGAGAACGAATCAACAACAATAAAAACAAGCAACTTATGGAAATTAAAGCAAGATTCGACCATTTCAACATTAATGTGCTGGACTTACAGCGCAGTATCGCTTTTTATGAGAAAGCATTAGGATTGAAAGAGCATCACCGGAAAGAAGCTTCGGATGGTTCCTTCACCTTAGTATATATGGCAGATGACCAAGAAAATTTCCTTTTGGAACTAACTTGGCTCAGAGACCGGAAAGAAGCCTACGAATTAGGCGACAACGAAAGCCATTTATGTTTTCGGGTAGCTGGAGATTATGAAGCAGTCCGTGCTTATCATAAAGAGATGGGATGTGTCTGCTTCGAGAATGAAGCCATGGGACTTTACTTTATCAACGATCCGGACGACTACTGGATTGAAGTTCTCCCAATGAAATAAAGATAGTACTAAAACAAAGAAGTCCGTTGGTTACACTCAACGACCAACGGACTTCTTTCTGGCTTCTCATTCTACCTCATCGGGCCAGGGTACTAATTTTCCAGTCGACTTAAAAGCCGGTCGCTGGGCATCTACCGAACGCAAATATGCACCAAGATCAGCAGACAATTGTTTGACTATATCCGGATGTGAAGCCGCTACGTCATGCTTCTCACTGATATCATCAGGAATATTATACAGCTCTTTCTTTCCTGTCTCATAAAAATAAATCAATTTCCAATCTCCTTGACGAATAGTACAAGTGGCCGCAATGCCCGGTCCGTGTTCACCGGCCCATATATTCGGAAAGTTCCAGTACAAACTACGCCCATCTGAAGGATCACCAGTCTGTTTCAATAACGGTACAAAGCTGATACCATCAATCGGCTGCGGTGTATGATAATCTTTAATACCGGCCATTTCCAATATTGTCGGATAATAATCTTCAATCATCAAATACTTGTCACAACGTGTTCCTGGCTTTACCACATGAGGCCAAGCCACAATCATCGGTTCACGAATTCCGCCTTCATAAGCAGAACCCTTTCCTGCCGTCAGCGGATAATTCTGGGTAAACAGAGGTTCATCCCGCCAACCAGATCCACTGGCATAACCACCATTATCACCCATAAACAGAATGATGGTATTATCAGCCTCACCGTTTTTCTCTAACCAGTCCATGATGTCACCCAAGCTCTTATCCATTCCTTCAATCAAGGAAGCATAAGCCGCTTCTTTATCCGACAAACCTTTCTGCTTATATTTCTCGAAGAATCTCATATCTTTATCAATTGGAATATGAATAGCATAATGAGACATATACAAATAGAATGGCTGATTATATGCCTTCGCCTTGTCTAAAGCCTTCAAGGCCTCTTGAGTCAAGGCCTCAGTTGCAAAGGTTCCTGTCTGCCAATAATGCTCCAATCCGGGTATTGCCATCAGTGACGTAGGATTTCCGTTCTCATCATGGCCATAATTCTGCTCACTCAGATAAGTAGCCAATCCTCCAGCTGCATGTCCGCAGATATTGGTCTCAAAGCCGAAATGACAAGGATTTTCTCCCGGAGTATCAATTGCACCCCAATGAGCCTTTCCACAATGAATTGTATGATAACCATTTTCACGCAACAACTCAACGAATGAAGTTCCAACAAAAGTATGGTCTGTTCCTGAGACCTGCGCAATTCCATTTACATTCCAATCCGGCAGATTCAATACATCTGTTTCACCATCCGTACTTTTGTTCTTTTCTAAAGTCCAGTTTGTTACCCGATGCCGGGCAGCATTACATCCAGTCATCAAACTGCATCGTGTTGGCGAACTGATGCTACTGGCATAGGCTTGTGTAAACATCATTCCTTGGCGAGCCAACCTCTCCATATTGGGCGTTTCATACCGTTCGTTATACATCGTTTTCTGATTCCAAAATGGAAGTGACGTATCCTGCCATCCCATATCATCCACCAAGAAAAGAATAATATTCGGTTTCTTTTCTTGCCCTTGGGCCATTCCATTCACTAACGGCAGCATCGCCAACGAAAATAAAAGAGTCTTCTTCATCGTTATTATCTTTTGCATTAACTAAAGAACAAAAATAGAGAAATATTTTCTATCCTCAAGCCCGATTTCCTCAAATGAATCAAAACACAATACAAAAAAGCTAATTACCCTTTATTTTTATCCCTAAAACGGCATCGAATAAAAAAGCTTGCATGAACAAATAAAACGCTGTACCTTTGCAGTCGAGTGCTTGATAAACCTCGTTAAAAACAAGATATATGCAAAGAACAACTGTTAGTGTGCCCTTTATGCTATTGGGCATTCTTTTCAATGTCTGCCTAGTCGCAGCCAATCTATTAGAAACAAAAGTTATCCAATTTGCCGGAGTAACAGCAACTGCCGGTTTGATTGTGTTTCCCGTCTCGTATATTATCAATGACTGTATAGCTGAAGTCTGGGGTTATAAAAAGGCCCGGTTGATTATATGGAGTGGATTCGCTTCTAACTTTCTGGTAATTGCTTTTGCACAAATAGCAACAGCTCTCCCGGCGGCTCCTTATTGGGAAGGAGAAGAAGCCTTCAATTTCGTATTCGGTTTAGCTCCGCGTATTGCTTTTGCCAGCTTACTGGCATTCTTAGTTGGATCATTCCTCAATGCCTATGTAATGAGCAAGATGAAGCTGGCGTCACAAGGGAAAAACTTTTCCCTGCGAGCCGTTCTTTCGACTCTGGTTGGAGAAAGTGCAGATTCACTTATTTTCTTCCCTATTGCTTTTGGCGGACTAATTCCAGGCAGCGAACTATTGATTATGATTTTAACCCAGGCTGTACTTAAATCTCTATATGAGGTCATTATTCTCCCGCTAACCATTTGCATTGTCCGTTACATTAAGAAAGTAGATGGCAGCGATGTCTACGACAAACACATTTCTTACAATATATTACATGTAAAAGACATTTAAGTTGAATTATTCGGATTACATCTCGCTTATTTCACAATTCTTATATACAAAAACCGGGACTTGCAAAACTGCAACATCCCGGTTTTCTATTCCAAACCCAACCTGAAAACTATTTCGGATTGATACGAATCATCAAATGATCTTTCGGTATTTGTTCTCCGATTTGAACATTTACTTTTTCAACTGTACCGGCTACCGGAGCAACAACACGGTTCAACATCTTCATAGCCTGATGAATTAACAAAAGCTGACCAGCTTCCACTTCATCGCCTTCTTTAACCTCCAGCTCAACAATTGTTCCCGGCAAATGAGAAATAACATCTCCCGGAAATGGCTTATGCCAAACCGGACGGTTCTTGAATTTTTCTGTTAATGTCGTTTTATATTTACGGGCTGTAACTACAAAATCGACCAATTCCTTTTTGTTCTCTTCCATATACCGCTAATTAGAATGGAGGCAAACCATGCTTCTTGGCCGGTCTGTACTCTTCTTTCAAAATAGACAACTTCAACGCATGCAGCAACAACGAACGAGTTTCCTTCGGTTCGATTACCGAATCAATAAAGCCACGCGAAGCAGCCACATATGGATTAGCAAACTTCTCGATATATTCTTTTACTTTTTCCTGACGCATTGCTTCCTGGTCTTCTGCAGCCATAATCTCCTTGCGGAAAATAATATTAGCAGCACCTTCCGGTCCCATAACTGCAATTTCAGCACTCGGCCATGCAAACATAAAGTCAGCACCTAAGTGACGAGAATTCATGGCAATATAACCACCACCATAAGCTTTACGCAGAATAACAGTGATCTTTGGAACAGTAGCTTCAGAATAAGCATACAATACTTTCGCTCCGTGACGGATAACACCCGCATGTTCCTGATCAACACCTGGCAAGTAACCCGGCATATCCTCTAATGTGATAATAGGAATATTGAATGAATCGCAGAATCGGATAAAGCGGGCAGCTTTATCAGCACTATCACAGTCCAATACACCGGCCAATACCATCGGCTGATTAGCTACAAATCCAACTGTTTCGCCACCCATACGACCAAAACCGATCACAATGTTGGCAGCCCACATCTGCTGTACTTCCAGGAAGTCTGAATCATCAACGATACATTTGATCACATCACGCACATCATAAGGCTGTTTCGGATCTGATGGAACGATCTCTTCAATATTCAACATCGCTGTCGGCTCCTTAGCCTCAACCATCTTGGCACGTTCCTGATTATTCCAAGGAATGAAACTTACCAGACGCTTTACCTGTTCAAAGCATTCCTGTTCACTCTTGGCATAGAAGTGAGCATTACCAGTAATTTCAGCATGAACACGAGCTCCACCCAGATCTTCCATTGAAATATCTTCTCCCAAAACAGTCTTGATTACGTTCGGGCCAGTAATAAACATCTTAGAAATATTTTCAACTACAAAGACGAAGTCTGTCAGAGCCGGAGAATAAACAGCACCACCTGCACACGGTCCTAAAATCAATGATATCTGAGGAATAACACCAGAGGCAATTGTATTACGATAGAAAATCTCGCCATAACCTGCCAAAGCTCCTACTCCTTCCTGAATACGAGCTCCACCTGAGTCATTGATTCCAATAATCGGACACTTCATCTTCAAGGCATGATCCATGATCTTTGTAATCTTACGAGCATGCTGCAATCCCAATGAACCACCAGCAACAGTAAAATCCTGTGCATAAATACAAACTGGGGCACCGAAAATTGTACCTGTACCTGTCACTACGCCATCACCCGGCAGGTCTTTCTTGTCCATACCGAAATCACGACCATCATGCTTTACAAACAAGTCATACTCGTGAAAAGAATTCTTGTCCAACAAAGAAAGAATACGGTCGCGGGCAGTCATCTTACCCATAGCGATCTGCTTTTCAATAGCAGCTTCGCCTCCACCCATTTCCACAACAGCTTTCTTTTCTCTGAGGGCCTGAATGTTTTTACTTAAATCTGTCATAAAACTAATATTTATAAATTACTACGCCTTGTTCATATAGTGGTTACTATTTAAACAAGGCGCTAACTATATCTTTTTATTTCCCAACAGCCTTTGCCCGATACGAGCAACGTACTGAACCTTTAATGATATTATTCAATTTCGATTTGTTCAATTGCCGGCGGATAGCTGAAATGTTATCTATAAAAACATGGCCGGCCAAATGTTCGCATTCATGCTGCACCACACGAGCAGCAAAACCTGAAACTTCCTCTTCATGTTCCTGCCAGTTTTCATCAAAATATTTGATTCGAATCTTTACAGAACGAGCCACTTTTTCATGAATGCCCGGCAAACTTAAACAACCTTCCTCCATGGAAACCGTTTCTTCGCTTTTCTCCAAAAATACCGGATTAATCATTGCACGCTTAAAGCCTTTGCACTCCGGATAATCATCTTTAAGAACGTCTGCATCAAGCACCAAGATTTGCAAAGACAAACCAATTTGAGGTCCAGCTAAACCAACCCCATCAGCATGATACATCGTCTCAAACATATTAGCTACCAACTGCTTTAAATCAGGATAATCCTGAGGAACGGCTTCAGCCTCTTTTCTTAAAACAGGCTGACCATATAAATATACGGGTAAAATCATTTTTATAACTGATATTTTTTACTTTCCAAATATGCCTGAAGAATTATAACAGCACTGATTTCATCCACCAAAGCTTTCTCCTGTCTCTTCTTCTTCTTCAATCCTCCGTCCAACATGGCCTTGTGTGCCAATACCGATGTAAAGCGTTCATCGTAATATTGAACAGGGATCTGCGGAATCGATCTTTTCAAATGAGTAACGAAAGCCTCCACATATTTCATATTTTCCGAAGGCTCATTATTCATTTGTTTAGGCTGTCCTACTACAAACAGGTCAACAGGTTCTTTCGCTACATAATCTGATAAAAACTTCACCAGTTCTCCACTCGGTACAGTAGTCAAACCATTAGCTATCATCTGCAAAGTGTCTGTCACAGCCACTCCAGACCGTTTCCTGCCGTAATCTATTGCTACAATTCTTCCCATGGCTGCAAAGATACGATATTTATAAATACAAGATTACACAAATGCAGAAAATCTGTGCATTGCTTGTCAATAAGCATTCTTCTCTCCTCGGCACATATTCAGCAATGTTACGACTATAATCTTAAGATCAAGGAAGAAAGACCAGTTTTCAATATACCAGACATCCCGCTTAACACGCCCTTCCATTTGTTCCAATGTTTTGGTTTCGCCCCGATAGCCCGTCACCTGTGCCCAACCGGTTACACCGGGCTTAACCAAATGACGTACCATATATTTGTCAATCAAAGCCGAATATTGTTCTGTATGTTTTAACATATGCGGACGAGGACCTACCACCGACATATCGCCTTTCAAGACATTGATAAATTGAGGAAACTCATCCAAATTCGTCCTTCGTAAAAAATCTCCAATCTTCGTTTTTCTCGGATCATCTTTCACGGCCTGCATCGTATCTGCCTCAGCATTCACACGCATCGTCCGGAATTTGTAGCATTCAAAATCCCGACCATATAAGCCAGTACGCTTTTGTTTAAAGAAAATGGGGCCCGGAGAACTCCGCTTAATCAAGAAGCCAATAACAATATATAGAATAGGGAAAATCGTACAAAGAATACATAATGAAAAGACAATATCAAAAGCCCGCTTCAAAGCCCGGTTATAAAATGCCTGCAATGGCTCACGACGCAACGTCAAAAGCGGAATTGATTCCAGGATTTCCATCACCATACTCTTCTTGATATTCCTGTATATCTCAGGAACCATATAGAAACGAATCATATTCTTTTCCGAGAAATTAAGCAAACGGAGAATTTTCTCATCATTTGTTCCCGGCAACGTACAATAGATCTCATCAATATCCTTTTCTACAGCATATTTTTCCACCTGATCAGTTGTTCCTAAATAGTTCGGCAAAATATCTTTAAGTGCCAGATTGTCGTCAAAGAACCCCAAGATATTAAAACCTGATGAGATATCATCCTTCATGACACGATACAGTTCCATACCGTTCTTTCCGGCACCCACAATAATTACTTTCTTGAAATTATATCCTTTTCGGCGGTAAAACTTCAGCAGCATCCTGACACAGACACGCCAACATGAAAAGACAACCAAAGTAGATACATAATACACCAATAAAAAGGTAGCAAGTACATCGCCTACATTCAGGAATATCAGGCAGGTACTAAACAAGAAAATCAGCAAAGTAATCAAACCACAAGCCCGCTGAACGACTTTGTCCAGATAAACGATAGATTTATGTAACTGAATCGGGATAAAATACAGCGACAAAAAATAACAGAAATTCAACAACAACAAAACTTCCCGAATATTATACGCTATGGCTTTCGTATAAAACGAGCCCAACAGCATATACACCACAATAAACATGATATTCAATACTACCAGATCTCCAATCCCGATCAGCCATTGAATTAAATAACTATGTCTTTTGTCAAATTCCATTTCTTCCCATTTATTGTAACACAAATATACCTAAATATTTTGAGCGAGCAAGAAGGCTTCTTATAAAAACAGAAGATTCTATATGAATAATCCGGTTTGAGATAAAGCTGGTTCACGCCAGTAAAAACGCAACAAAAAAAATAAGGTGTGCCAACGAAGCAAAACTTCCATTTGACACACCTTACTATTTATACAGCCTTATGATATATTTCTACCTTAAAATAAGGAATAATATTACAGGCTAAAAGTTAAAATCAAGCTTCAACATTCCAGTTTTCAGCAGCCATACGCTTATAGCTACGCAGACGCCACTTAGCATTATCTTCTGCAGCCTGGAACAATTCTGCTGCTTCAGCCGGATATTGTTTCATAACAGAGGCAAAACGAACTTCACCTTTCAAGAAGTCTTGGAACTTGCTCCAATCCGGTTCTTTGCTATCCAGTGTGAACGGATTCTTGCCTTCAGCTTCCAAAGCAGGATTATAACGCCACAAATGCCAGTAACCACATTCAACAGCAGCCTTTTCTTCTGCCTGAGATTTACCCATACCCTTCTTCAAACCGTGGTTGATACAAGGAGCATAAGCAATGATCAGAGAAGGACCATCATAAGCTTCTGCTTCACGAAGAGCTTTCAGTGTCTGAGCCTGGTCAGCACCCATAGCAATCTGAGCAACATATACGTAACCATAAGTTGTAGCCATTAAGCCCAGATCCTTCTTACGTACACGTTTACCTGCTGCAGCAAACTTAGCGATAGCACCTACCGGAGTTGCCTTTGAAGACTGACCTCCCGTATTTGAATATACTTCTGTATCCAATACCAGGATATTTACATTCTTACCTGAAGCGATTACATGATCCAAACCTCCGTAACCGATATCGTAAGAAGCACCATCACCACCGATGATCCACTGAGAACGTTTAACCAGGAAGTGAGACAACTCAGCGATAGTTGCGCAGTTAGCACATTTATCTTTAGCAGCTTCAACCATCGGAATGATCTTTTCTGCTAATTCCTTCGTCTTGTCTGCATCGTTCTGGTTATCGATCCAAGCCTGGAATACTTCTTTGTATTCTGCCGGAGTACCTTCAGCTGCGATAGCGGCTTCCATTGTCTTCTGGATACGAGCACGCATCTTTTCGTTAGCCAACTCCATACCTAAACCAAACTCACAGAAGTCTTCGAACAATGAGTTAGCCCAAGCCGGACCATGACCCTTTTCGTTGGTTGTATAAGGAGTAGAAGGAACAGATCCTGAATAGATAGAAGAACATCCTGTTGCATTGGCAACCATTTCACGATCACCGAACAACTGAGAAATCAGTTTTACATACGGAGTTTCACCACAACCAGAGCATGCGCCTGAGAACTCAAACAGCGGAGTAGCGAACTGTGAATTCTTCACATTTGATTTAATATCAACCAAGTGCTGTTTTGACTTCACATTAGCTACGCAGTAATCCCAGTTGGCAGCTTCTGCTTCCTGACCTTCCAGCGGAACCATAGACAATGCCTTGTTACCCTTGAAGCCCGGACAAACATCAGCACAGTTACCACAACCCAAGCAGTCCATTACGTCAACCTGCATACGGAAAGCCATGCCCTTCATAGTAGCCGGAGCCTTCACTGCGATTGTAGCGAAGTTTGCGCCCTTCAGTTCTTCTTCATCCAATACGAACGGACGGATAGATGCGTGAGGACAAACATAAGCACACTGGTTACACTGGATACAGTTAGCTTCATTCCATACCGGAACGAAAGTAGCTACACCACGTTTTTCATATTTAGCAGTACCCTGATGCCAAGTACCATCTTCAATACCCTTGAATGCAGAAACCTTCAACAGGTCACCATCCTGTGCATTGATCGGACGAACTACTTCGTTGATGAAATCCGGATCGTTGTTGGCAGCCTTTTCATCAGCAGGCAGATTAGCCCAAGCCGGATCAACTGTCAACTGATGATATTCACCACCACGGTCAACGGCAGCATAGTTCTTGTTAACCACATCTTCACCCTTCTTACCGTATGACTTAACGATGAATTTCTTCATCTGTTCGATAGCCAAGTCAACAGGAATTACACCTGTGATACGGAAGAATGCAGACTGCAGGATGGTATTGGTACGATTACCCAAACCGATTTCCTGAGCAATCTTAGTTGCATTGATATAATAAACAGTGATATTCTTCTGAGCGAAATAACGTTTTACGTTGTTTGGTAAGTTCTTAGCCAGTTCTTCGCCTTCCCAGATAGTATTCAACAAGAAGGTACCGTTTTCACGCAAACCGCGAGTCACATCATACATGTGCAGATAAGCCTGAACGTGGCAAGCAACGAAGTTCGGTGTATTTACCAAATAAGTAGAACGGATCGGATGATCACCGAAACGCAGGTGAGAACAAGTGAAACCTCCAGACTTCTTAGAGTCATAAGCGAAGTAAGCCTGGCAGTATTTGTTGGTATTGTCACCGATGATTTTCACAGAGTTCTTGTTTGCACCTACTGTACCATCAGCACCCAAACCATAGAATTTAGCTTCGAACATACCTTCGCCGCCCAAAGCAATTTCTTCTTTCTTAGGCAGAGATGTGAAAGTTACATCATCTTCAATACCGATAGTGAACTGATTCTTCGGCATAGCCAGAGACAGGTTCTCGTAAACAGCCAGGATCTGAGCCGGAGTTGTATCCTTAGAACCCAAACCATAACGACCACCTACAATCAGCGGAGCATTTTCTACACCGTAGAAACATTCCTTAACGTCCAGATACAACGGTTCGCCGTTAGCACCCGGTTCTTTCGTACGATCCAGAACAGCAATACGCTTTACAGTCTTAGGAACAGCAGCCAAGAAGTGTTTAGCAGAGAACGGACGATACAAGTGTACAGAAACCAAACCTACTTTTTCACCTTTGCTTGTCAGATAATCGATCGCTTCACGAGCAGCTTCTGTTACAGAACCCATAGCGATGATAACCCGATCTGCATCCTCAGCTCCATAATAATCGAACAATCCGTGTTTACGACCTGTAATCTTGCTGATTTCGTTCATGTATTCTTCTACAATTGCAGGTACTGCATCATAGAACGGATTAGAAGATTCTCTGTGCTGGAAGAAGTGATCCGGATTCTCAGCCATACCACGAGCTACCGGTTTCTGAGGATTCAAGGCACGAGCACGGAACTCAGCCAAAGCTTTCTGATCGATCAGCGGAGCCAAATCTTCGTTATCCAATTTCTCGATTTTCTGAATTTCATGAGAAGTACGGAAACCATCAAAGAAGTTAATAAATGGCACACGAGATTTCAATGTTGCCAGGTGAGCTACACCAGCCAAATCCATCACTTCCTGAACAGAACCTTCGCACAACATAGCGAAACCTGTCTGACGGCAAGACATGACATCCTGATGATCACCAAAGATACATAAAGCATGAGATGCCAATGTACGAGCAGATACATGGAATACGCAAGGCAGTAATTCACCGGCGATCTTATACATGTTCGGGATCATCAACAACAGACCCTGAGAAGCCGTATAAGTAGTAGTCAATGCACCGGCCTGCAAAGAACCATGAACAGCTCCAGCAGCACCACCTTCTGATTGCATTTCCTGAACCATTACAGTTTCACCGAAGATATTCTTGCGGCCAGCTGCTGCCCATTCATCTACATGTTCTGCCATGGTAGATGACGGAGTGATAGGATAAATCGCAGCAACTTCACTGAACATATATGAAATATGAGCAGCTGCTTCATTACCATCACATGTGATAAATTTCTTTTCTTTTGTCATAGATCTATAAACTATTAGTATGTAAAGACATCGTTATTAATATAAAAAGCCGAAAAGCCAAAGCGGGATTGCATTTCCTTCACCTATCTTTGTCTGATCAACGGCATAATACATATCTGCACTGTTTTTAAATTTCATATTATCTTCTATCCGAAAAGGATATGAACGGTTCACCAAAAAATGAGCATTCTTAATTCCTGCGTTTACTTCGTTGTCTTTCTGAAGCTGATTAAAGAAAAAAGATTCTCTCGCGACCTCTCTGTTGACCGCTTCTACCGGACAAATCGGATACATCAGATTCGAATTGTACAAGTAGACTTTTGAAGGTTTCTTAGGAAACGATTCTCCTTTTGGATACAGAATGTTAACCAAACGGGCATCAGCCAGATATTTGATATAATTCATCACGGTTGCCCGCGAAGTCTCTATTTCCTTACTCAGCTGACTTACATTCGGCGATCCTGGCCCATATACAGCAAGCAAATATAGTAATTTTCTTAACTTTGGCAGATAACTTTGTTCGATTTGTTTGATGTAAAGTACATCTACTTCCAGCATCATATTCATGGTCTTCAGCAAATTCTCCGAGAAATTCCGTTTCTCCCGGAAAAAAGGATAAAAACCATGATGCATATAGTCCTGGAAATAATCCAACGGATTGACACAGGCGGATATTTCCTCTGCTATCTGCCGATGATTGGCCAACAGTTCATCCAGCGTATACGAAGGAAAATTCTGTTCTGCCATCATATTCAGAAACTCCCGAAAAGAAAATCCCCGCAGATTATAGGAAACGACTTTTCCGGCCAAATCCGGATTTTCTTCTTTCAGCCGCATCACCGATGAACCGGAGAAAACAATACGCAGATTAGGGAAATGGTCATAACAATACCGCAACTCTTTTGACCAGCCCGAATATTTAAAAACCTGGTCAATAAGCAAGACTTCCCCACCGTTCCGCTGAAATTCATCTGCAAAGTCGACTAATGTTCGAGCGGTGAAATAAAAGTGATTCAAATTTACATACAGGCATTTCTTATTGTCTGCTCCGAAGTATTCACGGGCATAATCCAACAAGAAAGTTGTTTTTCCAACACCCCGGGAACCTTTAATGCCAATCAGCCGATCGTTCCAGTTGATCTCATCCATCAACTCGCGCCGCACGGACGGTTGCAAATGTTCCACCAGATATTTATGTGTACGAAAAAATGATTCCACCTGCTATTTCTCGCTTTATCATTAACAGCGCAAAGATATACAACTTCTATAAAATTGCAAAGCAGAGATTACAATTTTACCTTCTTGAGAAACCAATTTTCATACTTACTCGTATTATATTTATCGTTTCACCCTTGTGGAACGATCGTTCCACACAGGTGAAGAGATCGTTCCACCCGGGTGAAGAGATCGTTCCACAAAGGTGGAACGGTAAACTTCTAAGGGAAAACCTAAATATAAATACCCAGTAATCCATTTACTGCTGCAAAACAGGCATCCAGGCCAACGAAATATCTTATCTTTGTAAGAAGATCGCGCAAAGCATAAAACGCAAAAAACATGAAGAAACGATTACTGTATCTTTTTAGCTGCATGCATATATTGTTGCCTTTTTATGTCTGGGGGGAAGAAGGATTCAGCCAGGCGTTAAAAATCAGTCTGACGGGAAAGATTTATAAAAAACTATCATTTGTGGTGGAGGAAGACTTGCGATCGGCTATCGACTTTTCACAAATGCAATGGCTTTTGGGCACAGCCGAACTCAACTATAAGATTCATGCCCAGATAAAGGCTGGCATAGCTTATATGCATCTGCTCAATCTGTATGATAACACACAACACCGGCATCGCTATTTATTATATGCAACGGCCAAGCAGCCGTACGGTCCGTTTGTATTTTCTATCCGGGAGCGTTTCCAGAGTACGTATGCCAAGCATAAAAAACAACCAACCAGCTATTTGCGATCTATGCTTACAATACAATATCACATCCCGGAATCTGATTTTTATCCGTTTGTATATGCAGAGACTTTCAACAATACCTATCGAGGAAGTCTGGCTCTCGACCGCCTTCGCCTATCGGCCGGATGTGACTACCAGCTGAATCCCCGCAATCAGATCCAATTGTATTACCGGTATCATTTTCTATATGCTCCCGATCCGGTTAATGCTCCACAAGGAATTGGGCTGACCTTCTCTCATCACTTCTGACAGGGCTTTCTTTTGGGCACAAAAAAACCGGTATTCCCGGAAGTAATTTCTACTACCTAAGAATACCGGCTTCAGAACCGAATAATATAATTATTTCTTGAAATAACGGTTGAACAAACCTTCGAAGCCTTTACCGTGACGAGCTTCGTCTTTGCACATTTCATGAACTGTATCATGAATAGCATCCAAGTTCAACTGTTTTGCACGTGTTGCAATACGTTTCTTATCTTCGCAAGCACCCTGTTCAGCATTCATACGCTTTTCCAAGTTAGTCTTAGTATCCCATACAACATCACCTAACAATTCAGCGAATTTAGCTGCATGTTCAGCTTCTTCCCAAGCATAGCGTTTGAAAGCGTCAGCCACTTCAGGATAACCTTCACGATCAGCCTGACGACTCATCGCCAAGTACATACCAACTTCTGTACATTCTCCCATGAAATGAGCGTTCAAATCTTTGATCATTTCATCATCACAACCTTTTGCTACGCCTAAAACATGTTCGTCTGCAAAAGACAGCGTACCTGTTGTTTCAATTAATTCTCTGAACTTGCTTTTTGGTTGTTTACACTGCGGGCAGAAATCTGGAGCTTCATCACCTTCATGAACATAACCACATACTGTACAAATCCATTTCTTTTTCATAATCGCTAATTTTATTGGTTGTTATTACTATTAATTCATTTTTTCTATTGCAAAGATAATCTCTACTTTCGAATTCATCAAGAAACTTTTGATTGAATTCTTTTATTGCGATATCAAAAATATTTATCGGCTTCGGGCTGCCTATAACTCCAAATGATTCTCGTTTATTCCACAAATAAATCTCGTTTGTTTCGACAACGATTCCCGTTTGTTTTATTTTTACCGAATCCGACTTTTATTTCTCATTATCACACAATTTCTCCCATTTATACTTGTGCATTTATAAAGAAAGTGTATATTTGCCAATAATAACAATCTTAAACATTTTTCCATGAAGAAAGCAATTCTATTACTATTAGCTGCCGTTGCATTACCGGCATGGGCACAACGAGATGCATCAGTCCGCATTTATCCGGACAAAGGTACAACCACAATCAACAAAAACTTGTACGGACATTTTGCCGAACATTTGGGAAGTTGTATTTACGGAGGACTTTGGGTTGGTCCGGACAGCGATATTCCCAATACGCAAGGTTACAGAACCGATGTCCTCGAAGCGTTGAAAAAACTGCAAGTTCCTGTTCTTCGCTGGCCCGGAGGTTGCTTTGCCGACGAATATCACTGGATGGATGGCATCGGCCCTAAAGAGCAACGCCCCAAAATGGTCAATAACAACTGGGGTGGAACCATCGAAGACAACAGCTTTGGTACACACGAATTTCTCAATCTGTGTGAACTGATCGGTTGCGAACCCTATGTCAGCCTCAATGTCGGTAGCGGAAGTGTGGAAGAAATGGCCAAATGGATCGAATATATGACGTCTGAAGGCGACAGTCCGATGGCCCGGTTGAGAAGACAGAACGGACGAGACAAAGCCTGGAAAGTAAAATACATCGGTGTCGGCAATGAAAGCTGGGGCTGCGGTGGAAGCATGCGTCCGGAATACTATTCGGACTTATACAGACGATATTCTACTTATTGCCGGAATTACGACGGAAATCAGCTATTCAAAGTAGCCAGCGGAGCCAGTGATTATGACTATAACTGGACAGAAGTCCTGATGAAAAACATCGGTGGACGCATGGATGGCATTTCTTTACATTATTATACAGTAACCGGCTGGGACGGAAGTAAAGGTTCGGCCACCGATTTCGATCCGGATGACTTCTACTGGACCATGGGAAAATGTCTGGAAATCGAACCGGTCATCCAAAAGCATATCCAAATCATGGATAAATATGATCCGAAAAAGAATATCGCCCTGATGGTAGATGAATGGGGAACTTGGTGGGACGTTGAACCGGGAACCAACGCCGGTCACCTTTACCAGCAGAATACCATGCGTGATGCTTTTGTGGCAGCACTGACATTGAATTTGTTCCACAAATACTGTGATCGCATCCAGATGACGAATATTGCCCAGATCGTTAATGTACTCCAGTCTGTTATTCTGACAAACGGAAAGAAAATGCTCCTGACACCTACCTATCACGTATTCGAAATGTATAAAGTACATCAGGACGCAACCTGGTTGCCGTTGGATCTGATTTGTGATCAGGTAAAAGTAAGAGATGATCGTACAGTCCCGATGCTCAGTGTTTCGGCCTCGAAAGATAAAGCCGGTAAAATACACATCAGCCTGGCAAATGTAGACCTCGAACAGACAGAAGACGTACAAATTGACTTACAAGGATTACAACTCAAGGAAGTCAATGGTCGTATCCTGGCTGGCAGCAACATCAATGCCCATAACACATTTGATCAGCCACATCAGGTAGAACCGAAAGAATTCAAAGGAGCAAAAATTGACAAAGACGGCTTGCTGCATGTCCAAATGCCCGCCCAGTCGATTGTAGTTCTCGAAGTAAAATAAGTATTTCCCATACAAAAAACTTCCACTTCTATCCGAACAGAGCGGATGCAGAAGTGGAAGTTCTATATAAACCAGCTTAACTGGAATTATTTCCTTAGCTTTCTCTCCACAAATGTCTTGATGAAATCAACCGTATCATCAATACCTAATATCGAAGCATCAATGGAAAGATTATAGGAAGCGGCAGCACCCCATGTTTTATTTGTATAATAATTATAGTAAGATGCGCGTCCTTTATCTGTCTTCGTCATCAGATTCTTCGCTTCTTCAACAGAAACGCCCATACTCTCAACAATACGCTGAACACGAATCTCCGGATTATTATGAATAAAGAAACTGATGCAAGCCGGGTCATCCCGCAAGATATAATCGGCACAACGGCCAACCATCACACACGACTCCTTCGCCGCTAGATTCCGGATTGCTTCGCTTTGGATACGGAACAGCTCATCATTTGACAGGATATCATTATAAGGCATAAACATGCCCATATACGGATAACCCATCGTAAAAGCATAAGCCATACCACTTGATGCCCGCTCATCAGCCTTCTCAAAGACTTCGGTACATAAGCCACTTTCACGGGCAGCTACGGCTATCAGTTCCTTATCATAATAGCCTATTCCCAAGACTTTCGCTAATTTCATGCCAATTTCACGGCCACCACTTCCAAACTGACGACCGATGGTCAATATCATTCTATTTTTGTTATCTTCCATTTTCCTTCCGTATTTTTCAATCAAACCTATATCGCAAATCTATCTTTTTTCTTCCAAGAAAGCAAATTTTAATTACGAAAAACCAATTGGAATTTTAAACAGCCGTTTTCCTCATTTTGACAGATAAAAGAAAGGTCTGTAATGAGCTAAATGAAACTGAGAAGAGCATAAAAAAATCCTTCTTGCGAAAACCACAAGAAGGATTCAATGTATTTTATTCTATGTATAATTAGAATTCAGATATTTTTTCTACTCTACGCTGATGACGTCCGCCTTCAAAAGGTGTACTGAAAAAAGCATCCATGACTTTCAATGCTTCTTCTTCTGAAATAAAACGACCCGGCATAACCAAGACATTGGCGTCATTATGCGCACGTGCCAAAACAGCCAGTTCCTCTTTCCAGCAAAGAGCTGCACGAATTGCTTTATGCTTATTCAATGTCATACTGATACCGTTACCAGATCCACAGATAGCAATACCCGGATAAACTTCGCCCTTTTCTACTGCCTCTGCTAAAGGATGAGCAAAATCGGGATAATCACAACTATCAGCAGAATTAGTCCCGAAATCTTTGAACTCCCAACCTCTTTCTCTTAAAACTTTCTTTACAAATTCCTTCAAAGGGAATCCGGCATGATCGCAACACAATCCAATTGTTTTCATAGAATATTTATTCAGCCAGTAACTCTTTTACCTGTTTATATACATTCTGGCCTGTAAAGCCTAATTTTTCATCCAATACTTTGTATGGAGCGGAATAACCAAATGAATTCATTCCCCATACACGACCATTGAAACCTACCAAGCTTTCCATGCTTACCGGCAAACCGGCTGTCAATGCAAAGTTCTTACCGTCCGGCTTAATGACAGAATACTGATAATCTTTCGGCTGAGCACGGAACAATCCTTCTGACGGAACAGAAACGATACGAACCTTAACACCGTCAGCTCTTAATAAAGCAGCACCATCCACCAAAGTAGATACTTCAGAACCTGACGCAATCAACGTAACATCCGGATTGGCATCCTCATTCAGAATATAAGCACCCTTTTCTGCTCCTAATGCCTCTTGATATCGATTTCCCTTCGCAGGAAGATCAGTTATATTTTGACGGGACAAAATTAACGCAGTCGGCGTTGACATATTTTCCATCGCCATTTTCCATGCAACAGTAGTCTCAGCACCGTCTGCCGGACGAAGTACCAACATAGAATTCTGTCCTTTATGGTTCTTCAGCTTCTCCAACAAACGAACCTGTGCTTCCTGTTCAACCGGCTGGTGAGTCGGACCATCTTCTCCAACACGGAAAGCATCATGTGTCCAGATGAACTTAACTGGCTGTTCCATTAAGGCAGCCATTCGCAAAGCAGGTTTCATATAGTCTGAGAAGACAAAGAACGTACCGCACGCAGCGATGACACCACCATGCAATGACATACCAATACAGATACAAGCCATCGTCAGTTCAGCCACACCTGCCTGGAAAAAGGCTCCACTGAAATCGCCTTTCACAAAGGCATGTGTCTTCTTCAAGAAACCATCTGTCTTATCCGAATTAGACAAATCGGCTGAAGCGCAAATCATATTCTCTACCGAAGAAGCCAATACGCCTAATACGGTAGCAGAAGCAGCTCGAGTTGCCTGATTGGCTTTCTGTTGAATGCCGGCCCAATCTATTTCAGGAATCTTACCAGCAAACCAGTTTGCCATTTTAACAGCCAAATCCGGATGAGCTTCTGCCCAAGCCGCCTTAACAGCTTTCTTTTCGGCCATTAATTCATTCAATTCAGCTTTTCTTTTTGCATATAAAGCTTCCACTTCAGGGAAAATGACAAATGGGTTTTCCGGGTCTCCGCCCAAGTTCTTAATTGTATCTTCCATTGAAACACCGGCGGCTGATAATGGCTGGCCATGTGTGGAAACCTTATTTTCATAACTGCTATGATCAGCACCTAATGCGCCTTTGCCCATAACAGTTGTACCAATAATCAAAGTAGGTCTTTCTTTCTCAGCTTTTGCTTCTTTCAAAGCCTGACGAATAGCGTCTGCGTCATTACCATCGATCGAAATAACCTTCCAACCCCATGACTCATATTTTAAAGCGACATTTTCATTATCAACCTCGTCTACTTTCGTAGAAAGCTGAATATTGTTGGCATCGTAGAACATAATCAAATTATCCAGGCCCAATGTACCAGCAACACGTCCTGCTCCTTGAGATATTTCCTCTTGTATGCCGCCATCAGAAATATAGGCATAAATAGTCTGATCCATTACTTCTTTGCCTAAACGGGCCTGAAGGAACTTAGCCGCAATAGCTGCTCCTACTGCATATGTATGCCCCTGGCCTAACGGACCTGAAGTATTTTCAATACCTCTATCTACATTTACTTCTGGATGTCCGGGAGTGACAGAGCCCCACTGACGGAAGTCTTTCAATTCATCCATTGTAAACTTACCGGTCAAAGCCAGTACAGAATACAACATCGGAGACATATGTCCCGGGTCCAAAAAGAAACGGTCACGTCCTTCCCATCTTGGATTCTGCGGATCATATACTAAAAATTCAGAGAACAATACGTTGACAAAGTCTGCGCCGCCCATTGCACCGCCCGGGTGTCCTGATTTAGCCTTTTCAACCATGGATGCAGCCAAAATACGTATATTATCAGCTGCTCTATTCATTAATTTAATGTCGTTCATATCGCTATTCGTTAATTTGTTTGCAAATTTAAACATAATTCATCAGCAAAACAATCGCTTTGACACGAATGAGCTACTTTTTATGAAAATAAAATTGACATTTGTACTAATTACAAAGAAAAACAAACACCTTTATGCTGCAAATCATCATACTTTTCCTTATTGAAAGTATAATAGAAAGCACCTCTCTTAGATGAGCTTTTATCCTTTTCTTCCAGTTTTTCCAATATATCCATAGAATTAATTTTCTTGCGGAAATTTCGCTTGTCCAAGGGTGCCTGATAAATGGCTTCATACAATGTTTGTAATTGTGGCAAAGTAAACTTCTCGGGAAGAAGATTAAATCCAATTGGATGAGTAGCTGCCTTGCGCTGCAAAATAGCTATTGAGTCTTCTATCATTTGTTTGTGATCAAAAATCAGTTCTGGCAGTTCGGTAATTTTAACCCAAACAGCATCATGGGCTTTCAGGGTATCTACATCTATACTAGCCATATTGACTAGTGCATAATAAGCAGCAGAGATAACCCGCTCTCCTAAATCGCGGGTTATCTCTCCATAAACTCTTACTTGCTCCATAAATAAATTGTCAACTCCAGAACAATCTGTCAGGACTCTGTTAGCAGCCTGAGATACACTTTCTCCTTCACGGACAAATCCGCCCATCAAAGACCATGAACCTTTCAGAGGTTCAAAAGAACGTTTATACAACAGTACATGCAGTTCTCTGTTATCGAATCCGATCAAAATACAATCGACAGCAACAAAGAATTTAGACTCACCCTGATAATATAATGTTGACATAATATTTAGGAATTATAAACGTGTATTAAGCCAGACGTCTGGCACCATCACTGATAACTACATTGTATAATTTAGGCTCATGACCGAATTTCTTTGTATATTCAGCAAAAGCTTTCGCCACAAAAGCATCATATTTATCCTCCTTTACCAAATTGATGGTACAACCACCGAAACCTCCTCCCATCACACGAGAGCCAGTTACGCCACATTCCTTGGCAATATCATTTAAGAAATCAAGTTCTTCGCAACTAACTTCATACAATTTACTCATGCCGTAGTGCGTTCCATACATCTTTTCTCCGACTGTTTCGTAATCGCCTTTCTCCAATGCATCACAAACGTCCAATACGCGTTGAATTTCTTCGATGACATATTCAGCACGCATATAGTCTTCAGCACTTACATCAGCCTTCACTTCATTCAACATTTCCATCGTAGCATCTCTCAGGAATTCCACTTCCGGATGATTACGCTTAATGGCTGCAACTACGTTCTCACAAGACTGACGGCGTTTGTTATAGGCAGATGAAGCCAGTTCATGTTTAACTACTGAATCCAGCAAGACCAGTTTATAACCAGCGGCTTCCGGATCAAACGGGAAATATTTGTATTCCAATGAACGACAATCCAAACGGATCAGATGGCCTTTCTTACCAAAAACAGAAGCGAACTGGTCCATAATACCACAATTCACGCCACAATAATTGTGTTCTGTAGCCTGACCGATCTTTGCCAGTTCAAACTTGTCAATGTTCAATTCAAAGATTTCATTCAAGGCAAAGGCATAAGTACTTTCCAAAGCAGCAGAAGAAGACATGCCTGCTCCTAAAGGAACATCTCCGGCAAATGTGGTATCAAATCCCTGAATATTGCCACCTCGTTTGATGATTTCACGGCATACACCAAAGATATAACGCGCCCAGCTGGCCTTTGGTGCATCCTCTTCTGTCAAGCCAAATTCTGCATAATCATTCAAATCAATCGAAAATGCACGTACTTTTCCTGTTCCATTAGGCTTGATTTCTGCAATCATGCCTTTATCGATGGCACCAGGGAAAACAAAACCTCCGTTATAATCTGTATGTTCACCTATCAAGTTAATACGACCTGGCGAAGCATAAAAAGCACCCGTTGTATTAAACAGTTCCTCGAATTTCTTACTGATCTTCTCTTTCATAATGACAAATAATATTCAATTAAAAAAATAAGCAGCTAAGTAGAATAGTAACCCTACTTAGCTACTTTTACCCTATAATTTTATTCTCGCTTAATCAATCAACAGGAATATCCTTATTGACATTTTTACTTCCAATTAACGCATAGTACAACAGATAAGCCAAACCAACCAAGATAACGAAATAACTTGCCTGGAAACCAGCATTATCAGCAACTACACCTTGAATCAACGGCAGAATACCACCACCGCAAACCATTACCATGAAGAATCCGGAAGCAGCTTCTGTATATTTACCCAAGCCTTCAACAGCCAAGTTGAAGATTCCACCCCACATGATTGATGTACACAAACCACAAAGAGCCAAGAACATGATACCAATTGGAACTTCAACCATACCGAATGACAAGCTTGACAAGAATACCGGCATGCTCACTTTCGTTGTAATCGGAGCAAAAATAGCAATCAAGATAAATACAAGACCTACTGCTGAAGCCAAAGTCAACATAGATTTACTTGAGAACCGAGCACCTAAAGAAGCACCACACAAACGTCCTACCATCATCAGGAACCAGTAAGTACCTACCAAACTACCTGCGGTTGTCGGGTCAATACCCAGCTCTTCGCTCGTTGCAAACAGGTTCATAAAGTTAGGAATACCAACTTCAACACCTACATAAATAAAGATGGCAACCGTTCCTAAAATAAAGTGACGGAAAGAGAAAGCACTATGCTTGTCTGACGAACTTGAACTTTTCTGCTGACGTTCCAGACTTGGTTCCGGAATGTTCATACTGATCAATACGATAAATGCCAAAGCAAAGATACCCATTGCCAAGAACAGAGCCGGAGCTGCATCACTAATCGTTGCCTGAGCAGCATCACCCATTAAATAACCTACCAATACCGGAACGATTGTTGCACCGATGGAGTTAACAGAACCTGCGACCTGAATCAGCTGGTTCCCTTTATTACCGCCACCACCTAAGGTGTTCAACATCGGATTAACTACGGTATTCAGCATACACATAGAGAAACCTGAAACGAAAGCACCTGTCAAATAAACAGCATAGCTTCCTGCCAAGCCTGACAAATAAGAAATAAATACACCTACAAAGCCAACGATGATGGCTAATAAAGCTGTTTTCTTGTAACCAATTTTCTGCAACAACATACCGGCAGGCACACCCATAAACGCATAAGCGATAAAGTTGGCGGCGTTACCCAACTGCGACATCAGGTTTGTTGCCTGAAACTGGTGTTTAACAATGACTCCGAACGGATTCTGCAGACCCGTTACGAATGAGATCATAAAAAACAATGCCACCATCATAATGATAGGCAATGTGTAATTTTTCTGATTAGTTGAATTCATTTGTTTTTAAGTCGTTTAATTATTAATGTTTTATTGATTATTCTACGCTAAATTTATATACTGTCTGACTCTGGAAGATTTCTCCTGGGCGCAAAACAGTTGATGGATATTCCGGTTTGTTCGGACTATCGGGGAAATGTTGTGTTTCCAAACAGAAAGAACAGCGTTCTGGGTAAGGATGACCGTTTTTACCAATGATTGATTCATTCAACCAATTGGCTGTATAAAGTTGAATACCCGGTTCTGTAGTATAGGTTTCCATCACAATACCTGTTTTAGGAGAATAGCAGCGCGAAGCCAGTGCCATTTCATTCCCTTCCTTATTTAATACACTTGAGTTCAACTTATAAATGCAACTTTTTGGGTGCGGATAATAAGCAATAAAAACATTTATTTTTCAGAGAGGAAAGAGAGACAATGTCCCCCTTTCTCTCACTCTGAATGGATAAAGTTTGCTATCTTTGCTTTAATTGTCCGTCCAAAGAAAAAAAAGTTGCAGATGAGCAAACATATAACCGAGGAACAAAGGTATGCAATTTCTATGATGTTGCAAATACCGATGAGCAAAAAAGCAATAGCGGAAGCTATCGGAGTAGATAAAAGCACTGTTTACAGGGAGATAAAGCGCAATTGCGACGCCCGAAGTGGTAGCTATAGCATGGAGCTTGCCCAGCGAAAAGCAGACAGGCGCAAGCAGCAAAAACATCGCAAGGAAGTGCTTACACCGGCAATGAGAAAACGGATAATAAAGCTGTTGAAGAAAGGATTCAGCCCGGAGCAGATTGTCGGCAGGAGCCGCTTGGAGGGAATTGCGATGGTATCTCACGAAACGATATATCGCTGGATTTGGGAGGATAAGCGGCGGGGTGGCAAACTGCACAAATATCTTCGCAGACAAGGTCGCAGGTATGCCAAACGTGGTTCTAAAAATGCAGGGCGAGGATTTATCCCAGGCAGGGTGGATATTGATGAGCGTCCCGAGATAGTGGAACTGAAGGAGAGATTTGGTGATTTAGAGATAGATACAATTATTGGTAAGAACCACAAAGGTGCCATTCTTACCATTAACGACAGAGCAACAAGCAGGGTCTGGATACGCAAGTTGTCGGGAAAAGAAGCCATCCCGGTAGCTAAGATTGCAGTATGGGCACTGCGGAAAGTGAAAAACTTAATACACACAATTACGGCTGACAATGGAAAGGAGTTTGCAAAGCACGAGGAAATTGCGCAAAAATTGGAAATAAAATTCTATTTTTGCAAACCATACCACTCATGGGAACGTGGTGCCAATGAAAACACCAACGGGCTTATCAGGCAGTATATCCCAAAGGGTAAGGACTTTAGTGAAGTAACCAACAAACAGATTAAGTGGATTGAAAATAAACTCAATAATCGACCTCGTAAAAGACTTGGATACCTCACGCCAAACGAAAAATTTAAACAAATTATTAATCAGAATTCTGTTGCATTTGCAAGTTGAATTCAGCACATAGCAATGATCGTATCCCTTTCCAAAGATCAACTGCTGGAAACTCTCGTTAATCCGTTCTCCTATTTCATGCGGTTGAGTGAAATCCATCGGCGTTCCTGCTACTTTTTCCTGAGGGCCGTAAGGAATGGCTGTCTCATCAGTCGGCAGATAAGCATCCGCATCAATCATCAGGATATGATCCCCAATGTAACGGTCGCCTTCGCCCGACAGATTAAAATAAGAATGATTGGTTAAATTAACAACCGTAGGTTTCGTTGTTTTTGCCTGATAAGAAATGACCATTTCGTTATCATCTGCCAGATGATAAGTAACGACAGCCGTCAATTCTCCGGGATAACCTTCTTCCCCATCAGCCGCTACATAAGTTAAACGTGCCGTCTGCGGATCGACCTGTTCCATATCCCATACCCGGAAATGAAAACCGCGCAGACCGCCATGCAGACTGTTCGGACCGTTATTGATTGCCAGCTGATCATAAACTGTTCCATCCAAAACAAAACGGCCTTTCGCTATTCGGTTCGCATACCGGCCACAAGTCGCACCAAAGGTCGGTTCGCCCGATGACAGATAATCATCGATAGAGGCATGCCCCAGTACAACATCTACCCATTTACCTTTATTGTCAGGAACCATTAATGATACTATTTTGGCACCATAATTAGTTATGACAGCCTCAGCACCTTTTTTATTGGAGAGGACACAAATTGAAGTTTCTTTTCCATCAACTTGCTTCTTAAAAGCTTCAAAGCATAAACCAGACTTTGTTTTCTCGTTTTCCATGCGTATTAAGTTTATAAACTGCTTGTAAAAGTAAAATTCTTCTTTCAATGTTGCACCAGAAAGAAAGATGTTATATAACATTAATTTATATTTTCTTACATAAAAAAGGAAATATTCAGTTGAGTATTAATTGTTTTATGTACATTTTCTCAACAAATATTTTCGTATAAACATCTCTTATCTTACAGTTCATCAAAAGAGTGGTCAAATATACGAAAATTTTTTATTGCCAATCCATTTTTTCTTTTTATCTTGGCAAATGTAAAAAATACACCTTAAAGGAATACATGAATATGAAAACAAAATTCCAAAAGTTTGCTTGCCTGTGCTGTTTGAGCGCAGGACTGAGTGTCTTGCCCGCTTTAGCCCAAGACAACAACCGGGAAATTCAGTTTGATATACAAACTGGTCAGACATTATTCCCTATACGACCTACCATGTACGGCATTTTCTTTGAAGACATCAACTTTGGAGCTGACGGTGGATTGTATGCAGAATTGGTAAAAAACCGTTCTTTTGAGTTTCAGGAACCACTAATGGGCTGGATTCCTTTCGGGACTGTACAGATTCTTGAAAAAGATCCCTGTTTCGAGCGCAATCCTCATTACGTTCGTCTGTCTTATAACCAAGAAATCACCCAGACCGGATTGGAAAACGAAGGGTTCAAAGGCATGGGCATTAAAGGCGGAGAATCATACTTCCTTTCTGCTTATGCGCGCACCCAGTCGGCCGCTCCTATTCGCCTCCGTATTGAACTGATCAGCGAGGATAATGAGATTTTCGAGACCAAGGAAATGACCATTTCCGGGAAAGACTGGAAAAAATATACGGTCACGCTTACACCCGAAGATACCGAAAAACGGGCTCATCTGCGCCTCACCCTGAAAGATGCCGGAACCATCGACATGGATCATATCTCTTTATTTCCGGAAAACACCTATAAGAAACGTGCAAACGGCTTGCGAGCCGACCTGGTTGAAGCGCTGAAAGAATTGCATCCGGGCATTTTCCGTTTCCCGGGCGGTTGCATAGTTGAAGGAACGACCCGAGAAACCCGCTACCAATGGAAAAATACAATCGGTCCGGTTGAAAACCGACCTACAAACATTAACCGCTGGTTCTATACATTCTCATATCGGAAATTCCCGGACTATTACCAGTCACTGGGACTTGGCTTCTATGAATATTTCTTGTTAAGCGAAGATATCGGAGCAGAACCGCTGCCTGTTCTCAACTGCGGACTTTCCTGCCAGTATGAAAACGACGATATGGACGAACATGCTCCTCTAAATGAATTGCAGCCTTATATCCAGGACGCACTCGATCTGATTGAATTTGCCAACGGACCGGCGACTTCAAAATGGGGTAAAATCCGTGCGAAAATGGGACATCCCGAATCATTTAACCTGAAGTATATTGCCATCGGTAATGAACAATGGGGTTCTATTTATGTAGAAAGACTCAAACCATTTGTGGAAGCCATCCGGGCCAAATATCCGGATATAAAGATTGTTGGCGGAGCAGGCCCGCAAGCTTCCGGAGAAGAATTTGATTATTTGTGGCCGGAAATGAAGAAACTGAAGGTTGATCTGGTGGACGAACATTATTACCGCCAGCCCGAATGGTTCCTGTCGAATGCCAAGCGATATGATTCGTATGACCGGAATGCACCGAAAGTCTTTGCCGGTGAATATGCCTGCCATACCGATACGCAAGCCAACAGTTTTCTGGCGGCTCTTTGTGAAGCTGCATTCATGACCGGACTGGAGCGCAATGCCGATGTAGTTCATTTATGTACGTATGCGCCTTTGTTTGCTCATGTTGATGCCTGGCAATGGCGCCCCGACCTGATCTGGTTTGATAATTTATCGGTTTTCAGAACACCGAATTATTATGTACAGCAGATGTATTCGCAGAACAAAGGAACGGATGTGGTAAAACTGACCCGAAATAATCAGCCGGTTGCCGGCGAAAACGACTTATACGCGACAGCGGCAATCGACAAACAGACCAACGAATTAATCATTAAGGTAGTGAACAGCGGACTGTACAAACGCAGAATCACCTGGAATCTGGAAGGCTTTGCCGACGGCAAACGGACAGCGAAGGTACAAACCCTGCAATCACTGGATTTAAGTGACACCCAGCTTACGCCTGTCGAATCCAGCATCGAACTGGAAGTTCCTAAAGCAAAACTGACTATCCAGCCTTGCAGTTTCACCGTCTACAGAATCCAGTTATAGCGTAAGATTGGACATTATAATATTAAACCTTGTTAAAATACAAAGAAAAACTGATCAAAGGCTATGTTACATAACATAAAGTCTATATATTTGCATCGTGTTTTTCATGGTATTAGATTTAAGGTTAACAATGAAGATTGGCTGTCCGTGAGGATAGCCTTTTTTTATGCCCGCAATTCAACTTCCGGCCCTGCACAAGTAATCCTAAAAAAATTTGCTTTTCCTTTGTTACAAAATTCGAGTATGTACGTTTTCCTTATGAAACAAGAAAAGATAACTGATAAAATCGGATGTTGAACGACAAGAATAAAGACACACTGGTTGTCACCTTCTCGCATTTGCAAGAACGCTTCAAGCGTTTTGCCCTGCGCTTTCTTCCCAATGAAGAAGATGCTGAAGATGCCTTACAGGAAGCTTTCTGCAAACTGTGGCCTCATCATGACACGATTCATTCACCCAAAGAGGCAGAAGCGCTGATGACAACCACCGTAAAAAACGTCTGTATTGATTCCTGGCGTAAGCAACAACGGTATCAGACAGTAGAGATCGATCCGGATCGCGACGGAGGCATAACCGACTGTCTGGATGAACAGCTGGAAAGAGATGAAACCTATGCAGCTGTCGAACGGATTATCCGGTCTAGACTTACGCCCATCCAGCAGGAAATCCTGCGCCGGAAGGAATTTGAAGAAGAAGACTATGAGCATATCGCCCACGACCTGAATATGCAGCCTGCGGCTGTCAGGGTCCAGCTGAGCAGAGCCCGTAAAACGATTCGAGAAATATACCAAAGAATGGAGGAAAGAAGCAAATGAGACAGCAGCATTTACAACTCCCCAAGCGGACACAAGAGGAATGGAAACATCTCGCCGAAAAATATTTTGAAGCCGAGACTTCTGATGAGGAAGAAAGACTGTTGAGACTTTTCCTGGCTACTCCGGAAGCACAAGACCCGGCTTTCGACGAACTGAAAGCCGTCATGGGTTATCTGGCCGTCGGCAAAAGACTGCATCAGCAGCAAAACAGCAGACCAATTTCCCGGCAGGTATGGAAATGGAGAAGCATCGCGGCCGTTTTCTTCTGTTGCCTGCTTTCCAGTTCGTTGTACCTGCTGAAACAAAAAGACAGCAATCAGTGCATTGCCTATATCAACGGGCAACGGTGTACGGACAGCGAACTCGTTATGTCGCACATGAAACTGTCAATGAACCAGGTAAGCCAGGATACGGAAGACTTCAGCATCGAAAGCCAGTTAGGCAGCCTGTTTGATACGGCCGAAGATGAACAGATGGATATTACGAACGATAATAAATAATATAATGTATATGAAATATGTATGGTTACTATTATGTAGTCTGATGGTTGTCTGCGGCCAGCTTCACGCGCAGGAGAAGCTCCGCTCGGCATCGCTTTTCGACGGCCGCTACAACAACCGCGAAGGGGCAGTAGAAGTTCTGGTCAAAGGCAAGAAACTCACGCCCTATCACCTGACTTTGTTTCGGAGCCTCACCTTGCAGGCTGCCCCAGACGAGATTGCTGAAATTTCAGGATTGGTCGAATCGGATGCCAAGCATGCAGCCGAAAAAGAAACAGGCAGCATTGGTGGAAAACTCTATTATGGTTTCTTCTGTTTCCCTGGCAACGGGAAAGAACCCAACCAGTACCTGTTTTTCCGCAACGCTTCGCTGCGTAACCCCGATTATCCGGAAGTAATCGTCATCTACATGGAAGGCGCAGCTACCCTCGAAGAATTAAAACAAATGTTTGAATAAACCGATTATAAACTTAAAAAACAAGATAAAATGAAAAAGTTAATGGTAGGAATCGCCCTGCTGGCTTTCACTTTGCCCGCTGGTGCCCAATATCAGGAAAACGACAGTATTGTGATCAACCGTCCGCATAAAGTGACCATTATCACAAACGACAAAGAACAGGAAATACGTGTAGAAGGAAGTGAGAACAATCCCGATTACTCGTATGTCAAACGGATCTCTCTCAACGATGATAATTATGCCGTCACCCAGCAGAAAACCGGCAACTGGAATTTTCACATCCCGTTCAGCAAAGAAAAGAAGAACCGGAAAAACAGATACAGCTCCGACGAAGTTTTCTGCGGTGGCATTTATTTCGGATTTGTCAGCGCTACGGGAGCACCCGAAGCCATGAACGTCAATATGAGCAGCTCGTATGAAATCGGCGGAAACATTATCAATTTCGGCTTGCGTCCTTGGAAAGACGAGAACCGCTTCTCGGTAGGTTTCGGCATGCGCTGGCGCAATTACCGCATGAACGGCTACTCCCGTTTTATCAAAGACGATAACCAGCATATCAGCATCGGCTCTTATCCCGACAATGCCGACATTGATTTCTCCCGCTTAAAACTTTTCAGCCTGACGGTTCCGTTTATGTATGCCCGCGATCTGGGACGTAATTTTTCATTCAGCGTAGGACCGGAACTCTGCATCAATACCTACGGCAGCATGAAAACCCACTACAAAGATGCCGAAGGTAATGCAGTCAAACTGCTTGACAAGAACATTCATCAGCAGAAAGTCAGCGTCGATCTGCAAGCCCACCTGATTTTCCATGCCATCGGTGCTTATGTCCGTTATTCTCCCTGCCATGTCCTGAATACCGATTTCGGACCCGAATTCCAGACGTTCACCACAGGTATAAGCCTTTTCATGTAAACAAACAAGGAAGAAACCACCGGATTTATTTGCAGAGTACGTTAAAAACATATACCTTTGTTTAAACATTTTTATCGTTCCACCCAGGTGGAACGATCGTATCACGAAGGTGGAACGATCATTCCACAGGGGTGGTACGATCGTTTCACAAGGGTGAAACGATAAAATTCTGGTAGGATTAACCGATAAATACAAAAACAACCTGAACAAAAAAGAGCCGTATGACCGCAATTTATGACTTTTACAAAAACCCGAAACAGAAAGATAGTACCGAAAAAACACGCTATCACGCCCGGGTGGTTACGAACCGAACCATTACAACCGACGAACTTGCCCGCAAAATCCATGCACGCTGTACAGTAACGACAGCCGACGTAAAAGGAGTGCTCGCCTCGCTTTCCGATGTCATCGTGGAGGAACTGAAAAGCGGAAACCGTGTATATATTGACGGACTCGGGTATTTGCAGATCACCCTTTCATGCCCGGAAGTAGAAAATACCGACAAAACACGGGCGCAGTCTATTCATTTCAAATCGGTGGCCTTCCGTCCGGAAGTCAGACTCAAGGAACAGCTGAAAGATACGCACTTTCAACGAGCTGAAACAAAAGCACATTCGAAAGAATATACAACCGAAGAACTGGACAGCCTTCTGAAACTTTATTTTCAGACCCACGAATCAATCAACCGGAATGAATTTGAACAACTGACCGGTTATACCCGCACGACCGCCAGCCGCCGGTTAAAAACACTCGTACAAGCCGGAAAGTTACAAAACATCGGTCTGTACCGTTTCCCAGTATATAAACCAACCGAAGGAAACTTCGAATAATAAAATGAAAGGAACTACTAATTATGGCCAAGCGAAAACTATCAAATAGTCAAATTGTATGCTTCACCCTGCTATGGGGAATTCTATGCTATATGTTATTGACTTACAGCAAAGAAATAACCAGTGAAACCATATTTGCCATTATTGCGTCAGGTATCATTGTGTTCGTCCCCATCTATAAGAACATAAGAAGTCGGAATGGTAACAAATCGTAACTTATAATCGATTAAAAAAGAGATTTGTTATAAATAAGATAATTTTTACGTCGATTTGTTTGCATTTAAAAAATAATAATATACCTTTGCAGTGTTCTCCAGTTGAGAACATGACAAATTAGGATAATTCACAAAGGTATTACATTTTATATTATTAAAGACAAATGAAAGCAAGTGAAGTTTTAGACACACTGAAACGCAGATTCCCGAACGAACCTGAATATCATCAGGCAGTTTCAGAAGTATTAGGTACGATTGAAGAGGTATACAATGAACATCCCGAATTCGAAAAGTCCAACTTGATCGAGCGTCTTTGTATCCCCGACCGGATTTTCTCATTCCGCGTTACCTGGATGGACGATAAAGGACAAATACAGACAAACATGGGTTACCGTATCCAGCATAACAACGCGATCGGTCCGTACAAAGGTGGTATCCGCTTCCATGCTTCCGTAAACTTGTCTATCCTGAAGTTCCTGGCATTCGAACAGACTTTCAAGAACTCACTGACGACCCTGCCGATGGGTGGTGGCAAAGGAGGTTCTGATTTCAGCCCGCGTGGTAAAAGTAATGCTGAAATCATGCGTTTCTGCCAGGCATTCGTATTGGAATTATGGCGCCACATCGGTCCGGATACCGACGTTCCTGCCGGCGATATAGGTGTAGGCGGTCGTGAAGTAGCTTACATGTATGGTATGTATAAGAAACTGGCCCGCGAAAACACAGGTACATTCACCGGAAAAGGGCTGGAATTCGGCGGTTCACTGATTCGCCCCGAAGCAACCGGTTATGGTAACGTATATTTCCTGCTTCAGATGCTGAAGACACGCAATATCGACATCAAAGGGAAAGTCGTAACCGTTTCTGGTTCAGGTAATGTAGCCCAATATACCGTAGAAAAGTTAATCACGCTGGGAGCGAAAGTAGTCACCATGTCTGATTCTGACGGATATATTTATGATCCGGACGGTATTGACCGCGAAAAGCTGGATTACATCATGGAACTGAAGAACCTGTACAGAGGCCGTATCCGCGAATATGCTGAAAAATATGGCGTAAAATATGTACCGGGAGCACGCCCCTGGAACGAAAAATGCGACATCGCCATGCCGAGTGCTACCCAGAATGAGATTAACGGCGACGACGCCCGTGCCTTATTGGCAAACGGATGTATTGCCGTATCAGAAGGAGCCAACATGCCTTCTACTCCGGAAGCTATCGAAGAATTCCTGAAGGCAAAGATTCTGTACGCTCCGGGTAAAGCAGCCAATGCCGGTGGTGTTTCTGTCTCTGGTCTGGAAATGACACAGAATGCCCAGAAGTTAAGCTGGACAAGCGAAGAAGTTGATCAGAAACTGCAGAGCATCATGCAGAACATCCATGAGCAGTGCGTAAAATATGGTACACAGCCCGATGGATATGTCAACTATGTAAAAGGTGCGAACGTGGCAGGCTTCATGAAAGTAGCCAAAGCGATGATGGCACAAGGTATTTTATAAGCAGAAATACGAAAATACACTATATGGAAGAAGCAGGCCGAAGTCATTTTGGCTTGCTTCTTTCGTCTGATATACTTTTTCTCTTGTAAGAAAAAGCAGAAGTGTTTCTTTTTTCACCGATTCTTGTTACCTTAGCCGATAAATAAACAAAGCACATGGTAACAACGATTCTGAAAGATTTATACCAGTCGTACGTCGGTCAACCCGCAGAAGGCATTACCGAACTGCCCTCATCAGGTTCTAACCGGCGATATTTCCGACTGACAGGACCTCAGACTTTGATCGGGGTTAGCGGAACAGCACCCGACGAGAATAAAGCATTCATCTATATGTCAGTCCATTTCAGGGAGAAAGGACTTCCGGTTCCGCAAGTTTTCATCCATTCGGCCGACTATCTTTTTTATCTCCAGGAAGATTTAGGCAATACGCTCCTCTTCGACGCCATAGAAAAAGGGCGGAAAAGCTGCGTATTCGACGAAGAAGAGAGACGGCTCTTGCATAAGACGATCCGTCTGTTGCCCACCATCCAGTTCGTCGGAGCCGACGGTTTTGATTTCAGCCAATGTTATCCGCAAGCCGAGTTTAACCAACGCTCTATTTTATGGGATTTGAATTACTTCAAATACTGCTTCCTGAAGGCAACCGGTATGGAGTTCCAGGAAGACCGCCTGGAAGACGACTTCCAGAAAATGGCGGATGTCTTGCTACGCAGTTCCTCGGCCACCTTCATGTACCGGGACTTTCAGTCGCGCAATGTCATGATCAAAGACGGAGAACCGTGGCTGATTGATTTCCAGGGCGGACGGAAAGGGCCGGTATATTATGACGTAGCTTCCTTCTTGTGGCAGGCCAAAGCCAAATATCCTGAAGAACTCCGCCAGGAACTCCTGCAGGAATATATGGACGCGCTAAGACAATACACACCGGTCGACGAACGCTACTTCATGAGTCAGCTGCGCCATTTTGTCTTGTTCCGCATATTACAGGTATTAGGAGCCTATGGATTCCGCGGATACTTTGAGAAAAAGCCGCATTTCATCCAAAGTGTCCCGTTTGCCATCGAGAACTTGCGCCAACTGCTGAAAGAAGACTATCCAGAATATCCATACTTGAGCCATCTGTTACGGAAACTCACAGAGCTAAAACAATTTTCTGACGACATCAAGAAACGAACCTTAGAGGTCCGTATCGTCAGTTTCGCGTATAAAAAAGGAATACCCAACGATCCTACCGGCAACGGAGGAGGCTTTGTGTTCGACTGCCGCGCCATCAACAATCCGGGCAAATATGAACGATATAATCATTTCACCGGACTGGACGAGCCCGTTATCCGCTTTTTAGAGGAAGACGGAGAAATCACCCATTTCCTGGAACACGTTTTTACCATCGTCGACGCCTCCGTCAAACGCTATATGGACCGTGGATTTACCAACTTAATGGTTTGTTTTGGCTGCACAGGCGGACAACATCGGTCCGTTTATTCAGCCCAGCATTTAGCAGAACATCTGAATCAGAAATTCGGAGTCAAAATTCATTTAACACACAGAGAACAAAATATAGAACAAATATTTGAGTCTAACCTATGAAAGCACTTGTATTTGCAGCAGGCTTGGGCAATCGGTTAAAACCTATCACTGACACCGTGCCCAAAGCTTTAGTTCCAGTAGGAGGAAAACCTATGCTGGAACATGTCATCCTTAAACTGAAAGAAGCAGGATTTACCGATATTACGGTTAACATTCATCATTTGGGACAACAAATTATCGACTTCCTGCAGGAAAAGAATAACTTCGGAATTGATATCCATATTTCCGACGAACGCGAATATCTGTTGGATACGGGCGGCGGAATCAAACATGCCGAACACTTTCTGAACGGCAATGAGCCTTTCCTGGTTCACAACGTAGACATCTTTTCCAATATTGATTTGAAGGAGCTCTACAACCGCCACCTGGAGAACAAGGCGCTGGCTACCTTGCTCGTCAGCAAACGGAAAACATCCCGTTACCTGCTGTTCAACAAAGAGAACCAGCTCTGCGGATGGAGAAACCGGGAAACCGGAGAAGTCAAATCTTATTACCCCTACTTCAATCCGGACCAGTACCAGCAGTTTGCTTTCAGCGGTATTCACGTTATTTCACCTGAGATATTCCGCTGGATGGAAGACTGGACAGGTAAATTCTCCATTATCCAGTTCTATTTGTCCATCTGCGCGAAAACCAATATCCAGGCTTACGAAGTACCCGGATTAAAACTCCTCGACGTAGGTAAAAAAGAAACATTAACCTTGGCCGAAGAATGGGTCAAAGAAAATCTGTAACTGATCATGAGTGGTATTCCTAATTTACGAGATCTGGTATTAAGAGATACGCCTTTTGCCAACCTGATGAACAAGCGTATATATAATGTATTGCTGATCGCTACCAAATATGACGCCTTCATGCTGGAAGACGACGGGCGCGTAGACGAACAGATCTTCAACGAATATACGGCGCTGAGCCTTCGCTATCCTCCGCGGTTCACACAAGTGACGACCGAAGAGGAAGCGCTCAATGAATTGAAAAGCCGAAACTTCGAGCTGATCATCTGCATGCCGAACATGGACAACCGGGATATATTCGCAGCCGCAACAGAAATCAAGTCGCAGTATCCGAATATTCCGATCGTCGTGCTGACGCCTTTCTCAAAAGAGGTTTCCAAGCGGGTTGCCAACGAAGACCTGAGTGCCATCGATTATGTATTCAGCTGGTTGGGTAATTCTGAATTGCTGATGGCCATCATCAAGCTGATTGAAGACAAGATGAATGCTCCCGACGATGTTGCCAGCGTCGGCGTACAGATCATTATGCTGGTAGAAGATTCTATCCGTTTCTATTCATCGGCTCTTCCGCATCTGTATAAATTCGTATTGGAACAAAGTCTGGAATTTGCCAAAGAAGCACTGAATCCGCACCAACAGACATTGCGTATGCGCGGACGCCCCAAAATCAAACTGGCACGTACCTACGAAGAAGCCGTCCGCATATTCGAACAATATCAGAACAACATACTGGGAATTATCTCCGACATGAGCTTCATGCACACCGGAGTTAAAGATCCATATGCCGGTTATAAGTTCGGACAGTACGTACGGAAAACCGGAAAGATTATTCCCTTCATCCTCGAATCGTCGGAATCGGCCAATGAAGTATATGCCCGCGAATTGGGAGCTTCATTCATCGACAAGAATTCCAAGAGCTACCCGCAAGACTTGCGGAAAAACATCATGCAGCGGTTTGGGTTTGGTGATTTTGTCATCTTAGACCCGAAGACAAAAGAAGAAATCATGCGCATCAAGGATTTGAAAGACCTGCAGAAAAAGGTATTCCAAATACCCGATGACTCTTTAGTCTATCATTTGAGCCGGAATCATTTTTCCCGTTTCTTCTATTCACGCGCCATGTTTCCACCTGCTGAATTCCTGAAAAACGTCGATGTAAGCGATTACAAGGATATGGACGAAGCCCGGAAACTGATTTTCGACCTGATCGTTCAGTACCGCCGGATGAAAAACTCCGGCGTGGTGGCAATCTACAAGAAAGAACGATTCGACGAATATAGTAACTTTGCCCGCATCGGTGATGGCTCTTTAGGAGGAAAAGGCCGTGGCTTAGCCTTCATCGGAGCCATGATCAAGCGTTATCCCAAACTGGAGCAGGAGAATTTTGAGGTCAATATTCCGAAAACAGTCGTTATCTGTACGGATATCTTCGATGAGTTTATGGAGACAAACGAGCTCTATCCGGTAGCACTCAGCGATGTAGATGATGACACAATCCTCAAATACTTCCTCCGTGCCAGTCTGCCATCCCGGCTCATCGAAGACCTGATGGCCTTTTCGGAAGTAGTAAAAGGTCCGATTGCCATTCGTTCGTCGAGTCTGCTTGAAGATTCGCACTACCAGCCTTTTGCCGGAATCTATTCAACCTACATGATTCCGAAGCATGAAGACAAATACGAAATGCTGCGTTCCCTGAGTGATGGAATCAAGGCTGTTTATGCTTCTGTCTTTTATCGGGACAGCAAGGCTTATATGACAGCGACCTCCAACTTGATCGATCAGGAAAAAATGGCTGTCGTCTTGCAGGAAGTAGTCGGCACACAATATGGTGACCATTATTATCCAACGATCTCGGGTGTGGCTCGTTCATTGAATTTCTATCCGATCGGAAATGAAAAAGCGGAAGACGGAATCGCCAACATCGCGCTGGGCTTAGGCAAATACATTGTCGATGGAGGACTGACACTGCGTTTTTCTCCACGGCATCCGCACAATATTCTGCAAATGAGTACGACGGATTTTGCCTTGCGGGAAACACAAACCCGGTTTTATGCGCTGGATCTGAACCCGGAAAATATTGCCAATAAATTCTCGGTCGACGATGCGTTCAACCTGAAAAAGCTGACTCTGAAAGATGCCGATGCCGACGGCTCCCTCAAATTCATCACTTCGACCTATGATCCGTATGACATGATCATTCGGGACGGATATTATCCGGGTGGCCGGAAAATCCTTTCGTTTGTCAATGTCCTGCAGCATGACGTATTTCCACTGGCCAGCACGCTGGATCAGTTATTGCAGATCGGACAAAAGGAAATGGGACGTCCGGTAGAAATTGAGTTCGCCATCAACATGAACAAACAAGATCCCCGGAAGGCATCGTTCTTCTTATTACAGATCCGGCCAATCGTAGATAATAAAGAGGTGATGAATGAAGACCTCTCTGTGATTCAACAGAAAGATACGATTTTATCCTCAACCAGTGTATTGGGACACGGAATTATCAATGATGTTCATGATATCATCTATGTGAAAACCGGAGCTTTCAATGCGGCCAACAATCAGTTGATTGCCTACGAAATCGAGAAAATGAACCGCCAGTTTACAGGTACCGACAAGAACTATGTATTAGTCGGACCCGGACGTTGGGGAAGCAGCGACCCGTGGCTGGGCATTCCGGTAAAATGGCCACATATCAGCAATGCCAAAGTCATTGTTGAATGCGGGCTGGAGAACTACCGGGTAGATCCGAGTCAGGGTACACACTTTTTCCAGAACCTGACGTCGTTTGGCGTAGGCTATTTTACCATCAATCCTTTTAAAGGCGAAGGCTGGTTTGATGAATCCTATCTGAATCAGATGCCTGCGATAGAAGAGACAGAATATTTGCGTCATGTACAACTGGAATCGCCTATGATTATAAAGATGGACGGCAAACGGAGTTTGGGTGTTGTCATGAAGCCTCAGAATAACACAGAACAATAATTACAGATAAATTAAGTAGAATTGATATGGATGCAAAAATCTTAGACAAGATAAAAGAACGGATTGCAACAAATCCGTACGTTAATTTCCTCGGAATACATTTCACCAAGATTGAAGACGGGCTGGTTGAAGCTCACATGCCTTTACGTGACGAACAACGGCAATACAGCGGTGTTACGCATGGCGGCGTACTGGCAGCTTTAGCAGATACGATTGCCGGATTTGCGGCCTATACCATGACTCCGTTAGACAAAGACGTACTGACAGCCGAGCTGAAAATATCTTTTCTGCGGGCTGCTTGGGGCTATGAGCTCATTGCCAGAGGCTTTGTCATCAAACCCGGACGACGGTTGCACTTCTGCGAATGCGAAATCTATTGTGACGACAAATTGGTAGGAAAAGCTTCAGGCACGTTTTGCGTGGTCGAATCGCAAGTAGACTAATCAATTTATATCATTTATATATCATGACAAAACATAGTATTATCAAAGTAATCAGCGGATGTGCCTTCATCTGTCTGGCAACAGCTGGATGGGGACAATCCGCAGGTCCGAATCTAATTATCCGGGCTGACGACATGGGGTCATTCCGTGCAGCAAACATTGCCTGCATAGAAGGGTACAAAAACGGAATTGAAACATCTATTGAAGTTATGGCTGTGGCTCCTTGGTTTCCGGAAGCAGCCAAACTGCTCAAAGAAAATCCGGGCGTCGATGTCGGTCTGCATCTGACCATCACCAGCGAATGGGACAACATCAAATGGAGACCTTTAACCCATTGCCCAAGTCTCGTAGACAGCAACGGATATTTTTTCCCCATGATGAATGCCAATCCTAACTATCCGGGTTTGGCCATTATGGAAAACAAATGGAATCTGGCTGAAATAGAACAGGAGTTCAGAGCTCAGATCGAACTGGCGCTGAAAAATATTCCTCAGATCAGCCATCTTTCCGGTCACATGCTTTCAACGGGATTTGATCCGAAAGTAGCCGAACTGGTACATCGCCTTGCCGATGAATATAATTTGCCAGCCGTAGACCGGGTCAATGCCATGAAAGAATATAATTTCTCATACGCCGGCTACGAAGGCTCTAACAAAACGGCAGCCGACAAGGAAGCCAGCTTCATCAAGATGCTCGACAAGCTGGAACCGAATAAGAACTATATGTTTATCGACCATCCGGCTCTGGATAATGAGGAAATGAAAACGGTTGGCCACATCGGATATGAAAATGTGTCAGAAGACCGCCAGGGTGTAACGGACTTATTTACCAATCCGCGTGTCAAAGAGGAAATCCAGAAACGAAATATCCGTCTGATCAGTTACAATGACCTAACAAAGTCGTTGCCACGTGCCGAAGCTACACCCAAATTGACGAAGGCAATTGACAAGTATCTGCAAGCAGTTGCAAAGGAAAACCAAGACTTGCATAGCATCATGGTTCTTCAACACGGACAAGTCATTGCTGAACACTGGCTGAGCGAAGGCGCCTGGAACAAGCCTCACGTTATGAATTCAGTCAGCAAGACCTTTACTGCCACAGCAGTAGGCTTCGCGGTTGCGGAAGGATTACTGAAAGTGACCGACAAAGTCATCTCTTTCTTCCCGGATGAATGCCCGGCCACCATCAGTCCAAACCTAGAGAAACTGGAAATCCGCCATCTGCTGACCATGTCTGGCGGACATGACACTGATCCGAGCGGGAAAATACGTTCTTCCGAAAATAGCAACTGGGTAAAGGCCTTCTTAAATACACCTTTTGAGCATGAACCCGGAACATTCTTCTGCTACAACAGTCTGGGCACATACATGCTTTCAGCCATCGTCCAGAAAGTGACAGGACAGAAAGTCATAGATTACCTCTATCCTCGCCTATTCCGCCCGTTAGGCATTACCGGTATTCACTGGGACGAAAGTCCGCAAGGCATCAATTGTGGAGGCTGGGGACTTTACATCCGGACAGAAGACATGGCCAAAATGGGACAATTCATCCTTCAGAAAGGACAATGGAAAGGGAAACAGTTATTGCCTGAAAGCTGGATAAACGAAGCAACGACATCTCACATTGCATCCGTTCCAGCCGGCGTACGTCCGGAAGAGCTTAAGGAAAAAGGAGTGACGGTCAAAAATAGCGACTGGCTGCAAGGATATGGCTATCAGATGTGGCGCTGCCGGCATAACGCAGTCCGCGCTGACGGAGCCAACGGACAGTATATCATTGTCCTGCCGGAAAAAGATGCCGTTATTGTTACCACAGCCAATATTGGAGACATGCAGGCCGAAATCAACCTGATATGGAAATATATTTTACCTGCTCTTCCTTAAAGCCGGTAACCTTCCAACCGGGAAATAATATCACTTACGGCTTTCGGCTGTAATCTTTAGCAAAAAGTCGGCAAAAGCAAGGGCCGACTTTTTGCGATAATTTCCCTGCGGCCAGAAAAGACAGCCCTGAGACGTCAGCTTGTCCGCATACAATATAGGGATCTGTACCAGATCTGCCTCACCACGAACAGCAGCTTGCGTCAAAACCGTTCCCAAACAACCGTTCCTTAAGGTATGTATAATGGTATGTACATCATTCATTTCCAATTTCACAACTGGCTCTATATGATGTTTCCGGCATAATTCATCCACTTTCTTCCGCGTAGCAAATCCCTGTTCCGGTAAAATCAAAGGTGTTTCAGACAACCGCTTTAATGTAATCGACGTCAAATCAGCCAATGGATGTGACTGATGAACGATAAAATAAAGTCGGGAAGAAAATAAGACAACCGTCTCGAACTGATCTGATACATCTTCCGGCTTAAAGGAAAGGACAAAGTCGAGTTTATTATCTTCCAATAACTTTAACAGCTCTTCAGAAGTCGCAAACGAAACCTTCACCTGTATCTTCGGATGGGCTTTTGTGAATAAGGCAAAAGCTGCTATCAGCAGATGACTCATACTATAAGTAACACCAATATGAAGAGTCCCGGTTTCTACTCCCTTTAAATCACGAATAATCTGCTTGCCATTCTCTGCATCCAGGATTGCTTTACTGGCATAAGGAAGAAAAGCCCAGCCTGCTTCTGTCGGTACAATTCGTTTGCCAATCCGGTCAAAAAGCAGAACGTCTAGTTCATCTTCCAGTTGTTTAATCTGTTGTGATAGCGTACTTTGAGAGATATGTAACAAACGAGCTGCTTCTGAAAAGTTTTGCCGCTCACAAGCTGCCCTAAAATATTTCAATTGCCGTAATTCCATTCTCTTATCGTTTTTGTCTATAAATCATATCGGAAAAATGAATTTTACAAATATAGCCAAATATTTTTCCGCTGTTTACCTTTGCTAAAAATAATTAGGAATTTGACTTATGAAAAAGATCGTTAGTTTATTGTTTGCCTGCCTGGCAATGAGCGTGTCTGCTCAAACTGTAAAAGAAGTAAATGATGGCATCCGTTATTGTGAAAGTACTTATCCATATCAGGACGGACTTTTGATAGCCAACTTCGGTACTGAAGAACTGAACCCGTTAAATTCGGAAGGGAAAGGCTATATTGTCTTTTATAAAGAAGGGAAAAATGAAGTAATGCTTCCAGCCGACGGAAATCTGTCTGCCCCGAAAGGTATGTTTGTACGAAATAATTATCTGTATGTATGCGACGTCAACAAGATTGTCGTTTATAACCTCTCTGACAAAATGCAGAAACCGCAGGTCTTGCGTTTACCGGAAGGCAATTTGTTTGTGAATGATCTGGCAGCCGACTCACACAATCATCTGTACGCCTCAGTAACAAACACGGATAAAATATTCCGTATAGACATCAGTAATCCGGCTCAGCCAGGCCAGCCTCAAGAATGGTTGAACATCAGCGGACCGAACGGATTGTTGATCCACGATGACATTCTGTATGTGGCTTCTTATCCGGCAGATGGAGTAACGAAAGCAGAAAATGTCATTTACCGTGTTGAGAACTTAGAAAATCCATCTGTACAGAAGCTGACTCAAACTACAGGTCAGTATGATGGCATTGCATTAGCTGCGGATGGAAAATCATTATATGTAACTAACTGGACGCCGGCACAAATCAGCCGCATCAACTTATCCGATGGAAGTCTTTCTCCTTTGTGCGTTCATCTTCCGGAGAATCTGATCGGACCGGCAGATATGACAGTTAAAGACGGATGGATGTACATTCCTGATCTTCCCAACAGCCGCGTTCTCATTCTTAAAGAACCATCTTGCTGTAAAAAAGAAATGTCTTGCTGTAAAAAAGAAGAAGCATCTTGCTGTAAATAACAGACAACCATAATAAACGACCGTTAGTGACTTCATGCAAAGACGATAGCATACCAGCTTTGCATGCGCTACTAACGGTCCTTTTTATTTCAACAGATCTGCCGGTGAAAAACTAAATGGAAGAAGTGACGCAACCGAACCGATGATCCGAACAGAGTCTTTGCCGCATAATAAAATACGCATGGGCCGCTTAGAACGAGCTTCACTCTCCAATAATACCTGACAACATGCACCACAAGGTGATATCTGATCTCTCACCTCTCCTTCCGACTGGGCAATAATGGCCAACGCAACGACAGGCTCTTCCGGATAACTGGCTCCAGCCGAAAACAAAGCCACCCGCTCTGCACACAAACCAGACGGATAAGCGGCATTTTCCTGGTTGGCTCCTGTTACAATCGTTCCGTTGCCCAATAAGACTGCAGCTCCCACCTGAAAACGAGAATACGGAGCATATGCCCGCTCTGAAGCCTTCAATGCCGATTCATATAAACTTCGGTCTGAATCCGATAATTCGGATAAAGGGACGGTTAAATACCTGATCTGTATTTGCTGCTCTTTCATATAAAACTGATTTTATTTCCCGAAGATACATAGAAGAGCATAAACTCACAACAGTTTTACCCCAAAATCGACCGATGGAGACTTGGCAGACAATCTATAAACCTTCTTTTTCCTGTTTCTCCCGATAAAGTCGAGGTGATAATCCAAGATGTTTCTTGACGTATTTGCCAAAGAAAGAAATATTAGGGAAATTCAACTCATTGGTTATTTCCTTGATGCTCATTTCCTTCTTCCGGAGTAGAAACAAAACATCTTTCATGACATATTGGTCAATCAGATCAGAAGCAGGTTGCCCGGATATTTCCTTGCAAACAGCCGACAAGTATTTGGGTGTCACATGTAACCGATCTGCATAATAAGCCACGGAACGGTTCTTCGGATAACTGGAAGATATGATATCGATAAAGGTCTTAAACAGATTATCTGCTGATTTAAATGAGGAAGGCATTAAAGGGACAAAACGCTCCATTGTATCATAAAACTCATACAAGAAAGCAAGCAGTAAGGCATCTGTCAACTCTCTACGATGTTTACAACTTGGTCCGGTCAGTTTCGATTTCAGCAAATTATAATACCAGCAAAAAGTATTCACTTCATCCACCGTTAATGATAAAACAGGATTCTTCTCGAGAAACATACGTGCATCCCAGCTGTCACTATTAATAACGGACAACTGTCTGACATATTCCGGAGACAAGCATAAACAGCGGCATTCAAAATCCATACTAATCATGCTACTCTCCAGAATGATATTGGGATGACTGATGAAAAGATCATTGGCATGTATTTCATAAAACTGATCATTAACATATAAAGATGCTTTTCCTTTCAGGCATAATACAACCACAAAAGCCTCTACTCTAACGCTCATTTTAGGATCTAAATGCTGCAGGTTCTCAACAAAAATCATGCGCTCGTCAATATAATCCGCAATTTTACCCACTTCTTTGTCATTAAAATCCTTTGTTATAAAATCTTTTCCCATAATAATCTATTGCTATTTTCGGAATGCAAAATAACGAAATATAACTTTCCTCTCAGTAGTATATTTTTCTATAACACTCATCCATTTTTCCTATTATCAATTTCCCCGGAAAAAGAGACCAGTTACAAGGAAAATCAGGAAGCTCCATTTTCCATTAAAGCCTGTTTCTTTGCAGCAAATTTAAATGAGCAATAAAAAGATGAAGCAATTAATTTTAGTAACGCTGTTGTCATTTCCTTTATGGATGACCAATTGTCAATCGGATTCGCAAGAAACCGTTCATCAGGCATCGCCCGTCAAAGTGAAAGTCATGCAGATTCGTTCCGCTGGGAACAGTCATGCCCAGACATATTCAGGAACCGTTGAAGAATCCAGCGAAACGTCTCTAAGTTTTGCAGTAGCCGGAACCATCCAACAAATCAATGTACAGACAGGTGATCATGTCAGGGCCGGACAGTTAATCGCAACAATTCATGCGGCGTCTTATAACAGCAGCTATAAGGCGGCACAGGCTTCACTGGAACAAGCCCAAGATGCCTACAAGCGTATGAAAGAGCTTTATGAGAAAGGAAGCCTGCCTGAAATCAAATGGATTGAAACACAGAGTAAGTTACAACAGGCTCAATCTATGGAAGAAATTGCCCGAAAGAATCTGGAAGACTGCAATCTATATGCACCTTTTAATGGCGTCATAGCAGAAAAGACGGCTGAAAGTGGTCAGAATACGATGCCCGGAATGTCCGTGGTCAAACTGGTGGCCGTTAACCAACTCAAGGTAAAAGTGGCTGTTCCTGAAACAGAGATTGCCAGTATCAGCCTATCGCAACCGGCACAAATCGAAGTGCCAGCCCTGAACGGACAGACCTTTCAGGGCACAGTCATTGAGAAAGGGATTGTAGCTAATCCGCTCTCTCGTTCCTATGATGTCAAGATCCGGATAAACGAAGCCGATAAAGAACTGATGCCCGGTATGGTAACGGAAGTTAGTCTGACGAATACTGACGGGAACAGCCAGTTCATTCTACCGGCACATCTCGTTCAACTGAACGAAAAGAATCAGACTTTTGTCTGGATAAATGAAAACGGAACAGCCAAAAGGCGATTCATCTCTTGTGGAGACTATACGGCAACAGGTGTGATCGTTTTGTCCGGATTAAACAATGGAGACGAGATTATCACCGAAGGCCAGCAGAAGGTCTGTGAAAATACAATGCTCAGCTTATAATCATTATGGAAAAGAAACGTAACGCAATCGAATGGGCCATGCACTACCGGCAAATTGTTATCCTGGTAGTCTGCTGCCTCATCGCCTTCGGTATTTACAGCTTACCGAACATGCGAAAGAATGAATTTCCCGACTTCACCATTCGCCAGGGGCTTGTTGTTGCGGTAGCTCCGGGCAACACCGTGGAAGAAATGGTTGAACAAGTCACTAAACCGCTTGAAGATTATATATTCACCTATAAAGAAGTAAAAAAGAACAAAACATACTCAACAACCCGCGACGGGATCGTCTATATTCAGGTTGAATTGAATGATGATCTGAACAATAAAGATGAATTCTGGAGTAAGTTCAAGCATGGTGTTGCAGTCTTCAAATCGGAGTTACCGCAGAATGTACTTGCCGTACAGGTAGTTGATGACTTCGGTGATACTTCTGCCCTGCTGATTACGATGGAAAGTGAAGAGAAAACCTACCGTGAACTTGATAAGTACATGGAAGAGCTGCAGAACCGCTTGCGGCAAATTCCCAGTGTCGGGCGTATGAGTGTGAGTGGATTGCAGAAAGAACAGATTTCGGTCTATTTAGATAACAACCGGTTGAGCCAATACGGACTCAACGACCAGTTGCTGGCCACCACCCTCTTTGCCAAAGGGTTTACTACAACCGGCGGGCAACTCAAAAGTGACGAATATGTACAGCCTGTTTATGTGGCCCAATCTTTCAACACCGTATATGATGTCGAGCAGCAAATCGTCTACACCGATCCTTCCGGCAACAACATACGCCTGAAAGATATTGCCCGTGTCGTCAAAGAATATCCGGAACCGGACAGCTACATCAGTAATAACGACAAGAAATGTATTCTGCTGAGTGTAGAAATGAAGAAAGGACAGAACATTGTCAAGATGGGAAATGAAATCAATCAGGCTATTGAATCCTTCAAGCAGGCTATACCATCGGAAGTGAATATCTACCGCATTACTGACCAGAGTCAGGTGGTCGATGATAGTGTAACCAACTTCCTGAAAGAGCTGGTGATCGCCATTGTAGCCGTTATCATCGTCGTCATGTTGCTGTTGCCCTTCCGGGTTGCTTTGGTAGCTGCATCAACCATTCCGATTACCATCTTCATCTCACTTGGTCTGTTCAATGCTTTCGGTATCGAACTGAATACAGTGACGCTGGCCGCTCTGATCGTTACTTTAGGAATGATTGTGGATAACTCGATCGTTATCATCGACAATTATCTGGAGAAAATCAGCGAAGGACAATCGCGTTGGCATGCTTCAATTGAAAGTACCACCCATTTCCTGAAGTCTATCATCTCGGCTACCTTAGCCATCAGTATCACCTTCTTCCCATTCTTATTCATGACGACGGGCATGATCCACGACTTCATTTTGAGTTTCCCGTGGTCTATTACGCTGATTCTCGGCATCTCGCTGCTTGTCGCTACCCTATTGGTTCCATTCATGCAATTCTATTTCATCCGGAAACCTCTGAACAGCTCAATAAAAGACGATGGGAAAAAGAAATTCTCTTTCCTGGACACTTTGCAGGAAAGTTATAACCGGTTACTAGACGTCTGTTTCCACTGGCCACGAACTACCGTTGCCTTGGGCATACTTTCGGTCGTTGCCGGAACATGTCTGATGTCGAACCTGCCACAGAAGCTGATGCCGACAGCCGACCGGAATCAGTTCGCTGTTGAAATCACGCTTCCTACCGGAACAGCTATCAACAAGACAAGCGACATCGCCGACAGTCTTTCGCATATTCTGCAAAGAGACCCGAGAGTGCTTTCAGTCACATCCTTTAAAGGTTGCGCTTCGCCACGTTTCCATACGACCTACGCTCCGCAGATTGCCGGGACAAACTATGCCCAGTTTATTGTCAATACCACCGGAACGAAAGCTACGGAAGAATTGCTCGACGAATATACGCCCCGGTATATGGATTATTTCCCTGAAGCATCTATCCGTTTCAAGCAGCTCAGTTACAGCCAGTCAGTTTATCCGATTGAAATACGGTTGAGCGGAGATTCAGTAGATATCTTAACAGAAAATGCTAATAAGGTTGTAGAAATGTTGCATCAGATACCTCAACTGAAACTGATTCATACGAATTTCAACGAACCACAGGCTGCCACGAAAGTAGTATTGAAAGAAGACGAAGCTACTCGGTTAGGAGTCAATAACATCGGAGTCGAAACGACCTTGGCCATGCGCTACGGAAAAGGTCTGCCTATTACAAATACGTGGGAAGGCGATTATGATATCCCGGTTGTACTGAAAAACAAGAAATCAGACCGGGCTACTCCACAGGATTTAGCCAACGAACAGATTCCCGTACAAGGCGGATTAAGTACGGTTCCACTCCGGCAAATTGCCGATATCCAACCCACTTGGGAAAACGGACAAATCGTCCGCCGGAACGGGGTTTATACAATCAGTATTCTGGCCGATGTCGAACGGGGTATAAATTCAATGAAGATGATCGAGAGCATACAGACCAGACTCGACAATATGGATTTCACTCCGGGCATAAAGGTCAATATCGGAGGAGACTTGGAGGAATACGAAGAGAAGATGCCGCCGATCATGAATGCCCTTGTCGTAGCTGCCGCCATCATATTCTTTATTCTTGTGGTTCATTTCCATCAGATCAATATCGCGCTGCTGATATTCGCCAGCATGACTTTATGTGTCTTTGGTGCGGCTATTGGCATCTCGATACAAGGAGTTGATTTTAGCGTTACCTGTGTGTTAGGCCTGATTAGCCTGATGGGTATCATTGTCCGTAATGGTATCATTATGATTGACTACGCCGAAGAGCTTCGTAAAACAGAGAAGCTCAGTGTGCGAGATGCCATTTATCAGTCTGCCCGCCGCCGTATGCGGCCTATCTTCCTGACCTCGGCCGCCGCTTCTATGGGAGTGATCCCGATGATTCTAGGGAAAAGCGGCCTGTGGATGCCGATGGGAACCGTCATCTGTTACGGCACACTCATCACCATGGTCCTGCTGCTGACTGTACTTCCGGTAAGCTATTGGCTCATCTTCAGCGGTTCAACCCGTAAACGAGCCCAACAGGCTGCCTTCGAAAATGAATAATCTGACAGTAAATTATTAAATACATCGAACAATGAAACATACAATCCAAATATTCTTCTTCATGCTTTCTTCTTGTATCGTTTCGCTGGGTTCCGTTTATGCCCAGCGGACATACACGTTGGATGAGTGCCTCCAGCAGGCACTCGCCAACAATGTCCGCATGAAAAATGCAGAGAACAATAAGAATATTGCTGCACAAGACAAGAAAAATGCTTTTACAAAATACTTTCCTTCCGTGAGTGCGACAGGAGGCGGGTTCATCGCCAGTAACGGTCTATTTAATTTTGAGATGAGTCCGGAAATGCAAATGTCGCTTATGAAAAATGGAGTTATCGGAGGCGTATCCGCCTCGATGCCCATTTTCACGGGCGGACAAATCGTCAATGGAAACAAGTTGGCCGAAGTGGGAGAAGAAGTCAGCCGCCTACAATATAATATGTCGGAGAATGAAGTCAGACTGACTACCGAAAACTATTTCTGGCAAATCATTACCCTGAAGGAAAAGCTTCAGACACTTGCCGCTGTCGAAACACAACTGGCACAACTGACCAAAGATGTTGAAGCGTCGGTCGAGGCCGGAATAACGACACGCAACGATCTGCTGCAAATCCGTCTCCGCCAGAATGAGACACAAAGCAGCCGGATTCAGGTAGAAAACGCCTTAGCTCTCTCGCGGAATCTCTTGGCTCAATATATGGGATTGGGAGTTGACAGTGTAGATGTAGCTTTCCCGATGAATAACCAGTTGCCCGAAAACCCGTCGAGTCTGTTCGAAGTTCCCGAGAATGCCCTGGTCCGTACCAGCGAATACCACTTGTTACAACAGAATCTGAAAGCCAGTCGCCTGCAAAAAGATATCGCAGTTGGCAAGAATCTGCCTACCGTTGCTTTGGGCGGCGGATATTTCTATGAGAACCTCATGGACAAAGACCATACCTTCTGGATGGGTTTCGCTACAGTTTCCATTCCGCTTACTGCCTGGTGGGGCGGTTCACACGACATCAAAAAGCAAAAGCTCCAGGTCAGAAATGCCGAGAACCAGTTGGAAGATCAGAGCCAGATGCTGATGATCCGCATGCAACAGACCTGGAACGACCTGAATGATGCCTACAAGCAGGTCGGCATTGCCCTTTCTTCGATTGAACAGGCTACCGAAAACCTGCGCCTGCAAACGGATTATTATGGTGCCGGTACCTGTACGATGAGCGAATGGCTCGACGCACAGACGCTGTTCCAGCAGAGTCGTGACAAATACGTGGAAGCCTTTGCCCAATATGAAGTCAAGAAACGGGAATATCTGCAGGCTACCGGACGATAATACGTCTGCAGCACCCGGTCACAGCGTTATAGGCTTTCTAAGCTAAACTTCTCAGATTTTAATATAAATCCTATTAAGAAGTAATTGTTTGACATCTGTCAAAAAGCTTTACCACATTTGTCGAAAAGCTTTATCACATATATAGAAAAGCTTTACGACAACTATGGTAAAGCTTAAAAATAGTTAGTTTTACATTACTTTGTCGCATCCTTTATTTTTCGAGATCAAATGATAAAGACTAATTAAACAGACGTTCCGAATTAATAACATGACCGGCTTTCAAACGAACCATTATTCTTTCCAAATAGACCTTTATGCCTATCGCTTCCCCACGTATATTTGCTATAACAAAATTCAAACGACAGTCTTTTTGGCAAGGCGCCCAAAAGACATACTAAAACTTTTTAGATTATGGCACTCAACAAACAAACAATCATCAACAATAGTAAGAAAGTATATGCTTGTATGTATCAGATGGTACACTATACATTCAACGAACTGCAAAAGATCTGCCAATTGGGGAATACCGAATTATGCCTGGCATTGGTACAGCTGATGCAAGAAAACAAAATCAAACAAGACCGGAACGAACAAGGAATCTATTACGTCTTAAACGGCTAACGAATTCCTGACGTTCACGACTGTTTGGGTACAGGATCAGCAAGGCGACCAACCGGTACCTGAAGCCCAAGGACTATTTGAGCCTTTCTTTGGGTGTGAAGCTTCAGTTTTTATAAAGAAATCCTATTAACGACCGATTAATCTTCTATCTTTGCAGATAAATTACAAAGTCTTCATACATGAAATTACAGAAACACATTCTCTTCATATTACTGATATGGTCGGTTGTGCAGGTCGCAAGCGCGGAAAGTCAGCACAAACTGATGTCATACAAACGATATATTCACGAACATAAATCACTCGCCATCGACCAGCAGCACAAGTATAAAATTCCGGCCAGCATCACGTTGGCGCAGGGATTGCTCGAATCAGGAGCCGGACAAAGCGACCTGGCCCGCCGCTCGAACAATCACTTCGGTATTAAATGTCATGACTGGAAAGGAAAACGCGTCTATCACGACGATGACCTCCGGGGCGAATGCTTCCGCAAATACAGCAGCGTGAAAGATTCGTACGAAGACCATTCGAAGTTTCTGGCTCTCCGACCGCGCTATGCCTCGCTGTTCCGCTTAAATATCCGCGATTACAAAGGCTGGGCCAAAGGATTACAAAAATGCGGCTACGCAACCGACCGTAAATATGCCAACAAACTGATCAAAGTCATCGAAGATTACGAACTCTATAAATACGATTCGGCCAAGAAAGGGAAGAACACGCAGAAAAAGGCAGTCGTACAACATACCATCTACAAAAGCCATGGATTGCTTTATGTCCATGCCAAACCGGGAGATTCGCTGGAAGATATAGCCAAAAGTGTAGGAATCAGTACCCGTAAACTAAGCAAGTACAACGAAATCCCGAAAGATTTCCCATTACAGGCCAACGACATCATCTACCTGGAAAAGAAGAAAAGCAAAGCAGATAAACCGCATTACGACCATGTCGTACAAATCGGAGAATCAATGCACAGCATCTCCCAGCAATATGGTATCCAGGTAAAAAGTCTCTATAAATTGAATAAAAAAGACAAAGATTACATTCCTGAAGAAGGAGATGTTCTAAAACTTAGATAAATAAGATAAAAAACAGTATATTTGCAGTCCTAACAATATAAACAATGAGCGATCAACGTTATAATTTGCGCGGTGTATCCGCATCGAAAGAAGATGTTCACAATGCGATAAAGAACATCGACAAGGGTATTTTCCCGAAAGCGTTCTGTAAAATCATCCCGGATATCTTAGGGGGTGATCCGGAATATTGTAATATCATGCATGCAGATGGAGCCGGAACAAAATCATCATTGGCTTATCTGTACTGGAAAGAAACAGGCGATCTCTCGGTATGGAAAGGTATTGCCCAGGATGCTTTGATCATGAACATTGACGACCTGCTTTGCGTAGGTGCTGTTGACAATATTTTAGTGTCGTCCACTATCGGACGAAACAAACTGCTGATTCCGGGAGAAGTCATCTCGGCCATCATCAACGGAACAGACGAGCTGCTGGCTGAACTGCGCGCGATGGGTGTCGGATGTTATGCCACCGGAGGTGAAACAGCCGATGTAGGCGACCTGGTTCGCACAATTATCGTCGACAGCACAGTGACCTGTCGTATGAAACGTGCCGATGTGATTGACAATGCCAACATCCAGCCGGGTGATGTCATCGTTGGTCTGGCATCTTTCGGACAGGCAACCTACGAAAAGGAATACAACGGCGGTATGGGCAGCAACGGACTGACCAGTGCGCGCCATGATGTATTTGCCAAATACCTGGCACAGAAATATCCGGAAAGTTATGATGCAGCCGTGCCGGAAGAACTGGTCTATTCAGGAAACCTGAAACTGACCGACAGCGTAGAAGGCTCGCCCATTAATGCCGGCAAGCTGGTTCTTTCGCCAACCCGTACTTATGCTCCGGTTGTAAAGAAACTGCTGGATGCCTTACGTCCGCAAATTCACGGAATGGTACACTGCTCAGGGGGCGCACAAACCAAAGTCATGCACTTTGTAGGAGATAATTGCCGGGTTATTAAAGACAACCTCTTCCCGGTTCCGCCGCTGTTCCGTACCATTAAAGAACAAAGCAATACAGATTGGGCTGAAATGTACAAGGTGTTCAATATGGGCCACCGCCTGGAAGTCTATCTGCCGGCCGAATATGCCGAAGAAGTCATCAGCATCAGCCGCTCTTTCAACATCGACGCCCAAGTTGTAGGCCGCATTGAAGAGAGTGACAAGAAGGAACTGATCATCCGGTCAGAATTCGGTGAATTCAGATACTAACATAGAGTTTACCTGGTTTTGAAGAGCGCAAATATCCGATATAACAAATGAGCTAAAAGATCGTAATGGCAGAAAACAATACATTATTAGAAAAGTTAGACGGACTGGTTTCCCGTTTTGATGAAATCGGAACGCTGATTACAGACCCGAATGTCATTGCCGACCAAAAACGGTATGTCAAGCTTACGAAGGAATATAAAGACCTGAGTGAGATCATGAAAGCCCGCAAAGAGTATATGCAATGCCTGAACGGTTTGTCGGAAGCACGCCAGATGATGAGCGAAAACGATCCGGAACTCCGGGAAATGGCCCGCGAAGAAATGGCCGCCTGCGAGACCCGCATTCCAGAACTGGAAGAAGAAATCAAACTCCTGCTGGTTCCAGCCGATCCGGAAGACGACAAAAACGCCATCGTTGAAATCAGAGGAGGAACCGGAGGCGATGAAGCAGCCATCTTTGCCGGAGACTTGTATCGGATGTACGTCAAGTTCTGCGAATCCAAAGGCTGGAAAATTGCGGTATCAAGCTTCAACGAAGGCGCTGCCGGAGGATTCAAGGAAATCATCTTCTCGGTAACAGGAGAAAAAGTATACGGAACGCTCAAATATGAATCGGGTGTCCACCGTGTACAGCGCGTACCGGCTACAGAAACCCAAGGACGCGTACACACGTCGGCAGCAACTGTGGCAGTCTTGCCCGAAGCCGACGAATTCGATGTGGAGATCAACGAAGGAGAAATCAAATGGGATACCTTCCGCTCAGGTGGCGCCGGCGGCCAGAATGTCAATAAGGTTGAATCGGGTGTCCGCCTGCGTTATGTCTGGAAAAATCCTATTACTGGAGTGAGTGAAGAAATTCTGATTGAATGTACGGAAACACGAGACCAGCCCAAAAACAAGGAACGGGCACTGACTCGCCTGCGTTCATTCATTTATGACAAGGAACACCAGAAATATATCGACGACATTGCCAGCCGCCGTAAAACAATGGTGTCGACGGGCGACCGTTCTGCTAAAATACGTACCTATAATTATCCGCAAGGGCGCATTACCGACCATCGGATCAACTATACGATTTATAATCTTTCTGCCTTTATGGATGGAGACATCCAGGATTGCATTGATCACCTGATTGTAGCTGAAAATGCAGAAAGGCTGAAAGAATCCGAATTATAACACATTCAAAAAATTACAACAATGAACAAGCAACAATTATTCGAAAATATCAAGAAGAAGCAATCGTTCTTATGTGTTGGTCTGGATACGGATATCAAGAAAATCCCGCAACACCTGCTGCAGGAAGAAGATCCGATCTTTGCCTTCAACAAAGCAATTATCGACGCGACTGCCGATTATTGTGTAGCCTACAAACCGAATATGGCCTTTTATGAAAGCTTAGGCGTGAAAGGCATCATGGCTTTCGAGAAGACAGTTTCATATTTGCGGGAAAACTATCCCGACCAGTTTATCATTGCGGATGCCAAACGAGGCGATATCGGCAACACATCTGAAATGTATGCCCGTTCGTTCTTTGACCACATCAAGGTCGATGCAGTCACCGTAGCTCCTTACATGGGAGAAGACAGCGTGAAGCCTTTCCTGATATATCCGGAAGCCTGGGTAATCCTGCTGGCTCTGACATCCAACAAAGGATCACACGATTTCCAATTAACTGAAGATGCCAACGGAGAACGCTTGTTCGAAAAGGTGCTGAAGAAATCCCAGGAATGGGCGTCAGACGAACAAATGATGTATGTGGTTGGTGCTACACAAGGAAAGATGTTCCTCGACATCCGTAAATACGCTCCCAATCACTTCCTGCTGGTTCCGGGTGTAGGCGCACAGGGCGGAAGCTTAAAAGAAGTAGCCGAATACGGCATGAACGACCAATGCGGTCTGCTGGTCAATTCTTCAAGAGCCATCATCTATGTAGACAAGACTGAAAACTTTGCTGCAGCTTCGCGTGAAGCAGCCAAAGCTGTTCAACAGGAAATGGCCGGATATTTAAAAGAGAAAGGTTTAATTTAAATACTAATTTGAGATGTTTGCATACAACCATGCAACAAAAGACTGGTTGTATGCATCATTGTTATAAATAAATGAATTGAAAGTAATGGAGTTTTCAGCCCAACAAATCGCAGCCTTTCTAAACGGGACCGTTGAAGGCGACCCGGAAGTAAAAGTGAAAAGCTTTTCGAAGATAGAAGAAGGGAAACCAGGCACACTGACTTTCCTGGCAAACCCCAAATATGAACACTATATATATAACACGAAGGCAAGTATTGTTTTGGTGAACAACGACTTTACTCCTACAGGACAGATTCCTGCCACACTGGTCCGTGTAGAAAATGCCTATACGGCACTGGCTGTCTTGCTGAACGTCGTAGAACAGCACAAGCAAAAACAGCAGACAGGTATCGATTCTTCTGCTTTTATCGCCACAAGCGCTTCTGTCGGAGAAAATTGTTATGTCGGCCATTTCGCTTATGTCGGCCAGCATGCAACTATCGGAATGAACTGCCGGATTTATCCGCATGTGTATATCGGTGACAATGTGACAATTGGTGATAATTGCATTCTATATCCTCACGTAACCATTTACGAGGGATGTGTAGTAGGTAACAATGCTATTCTGCATGCGGGTTCCGTAATCGGATCAGACGGATTTGGATTCGCCCCCGAAGGAGATCTTTACAAGAAGATACCGCAACTGGGAAATGTTATTCTGGAAGATGATGTTGAAATTGGAGCAAACACGACGATCGACCGGGCTGTAATGGATTCAACCATTATCCACAAAGGTGTCAAACTCGACAATCTGGTCCAAATTGCCCATAATGTAGAAGTAGGAGAAAACACGGTAATGGCAGCCCAAGTAGGAATTGCAGGCTCTACCAAAATCGGAAAACATTGCATGTTCGGCGGACAAGTAGGTCTGGCAGGACATATCAAAATTACAGACCATGTAAACTTTGGTGCGCAATCGGGTGTTATTAGTGATATAAAAGAACCGACAACAGTATTAGGTGCCCCGGCTATTCACGCCAAAGCATTTATGCGCTCGAGTGCCATCTTCAACCGGTTGCCGGATATGTATCGGACAATGGGCCAATTACAACGGGAAATAGCAGAATTAAAGAAACTAATAAATAAAGAATAAAGACTATGCTGAAGCAAAATACATTAGCAGCAAGTTTTAGCTTGCAAGGCAAAGGTTTACATTCTGGATTAAATATTCAAGCAACCTTTAATCCAGCACCTGAAAACCACGGATACAAGATTAAGCGTGTCGATTTACCGGACCAGCCTGTTATTGACGCGGTGGCTGAGAATGTGGTAAACACACAACGTGGAACCGTTATCGGGAAGAATAATGTTCAAATCAGTACGATCGAGCATGCACTGGCAGCTTTGTATGCCATGGGCGTGGACAACTGCCTGATGGAAGTCAATGCACCGGAATTTCCCATCCTCGACGGAAGTGCCCGTTATTATGTAGAAGAAATACAGAAAGTCGGCCTGCAGGAACAAAATGCGGCTAAAGACTTTTACATCGTAAAACATAAGGTGGAAGTGAAAGACGAAGAAACGGGAGCTTCCATCATGCTTTTACCTGACGATCATTTCTGCGTGAATACCCTGATCTCTTTTGATTCTCCCGTCTTGAACAATCAGTTTGCGACGATGAACAATGTAGATGAATTCCCGACCGAGATTGCTGCGTCACGTACTTTTGTCTTCGTCAGAGAGATTGAAATGCTCCTACAGAACAATCTGATAAAAGGCGGAGATTTGGATAACGCGATTGTCATTTACGACCAGAAAGTTTCTCAGGAAGCTCTCGACAAATTGGCCGATATGATGCAGCTGCCTCATCAGAATATCCAGGAATTAGGATATATCAACCATAAACCGCTGGTGTTCGACAACGAACCGGCCCGTCACAAACTGCTGGATGTCATTGGCGACATGGCATTGATCGGCAAACCCATCAAAGGCCGTGTGATTGCAACCCGTCCGGGACACAGCATCAACGCCAAGCTGGCCCGTATCATCCGCAAACAGATCAAGCTGAATGATGTGCAGGCACCTGTATACGACCCGAATGCTGAACCGATAATGGATATCAACCGCATCCGTGAACTGTTGCCGCACCGCTATCCGTTCCTCCTGGTCGACAAGATCATCGAACTGGGTAAGAACTACATCGTCGGTGTAAAGAATATCACATCCAACGAACCGTTCTTCCAGGGACACTTCCCGCAAGAACCCGTTATGCCGGGTGTTCTGCAGGTTGAAGCAATGGCCCAGACAGGCGGTCTGCTGGTGCTGAACACAGTCGACGAACCAGAACGGTATTCGACTTATTTCATGAAGATAGACGGCGTCAAGTTCCGCCAGAAAGTAGTTCCGGGTGATACATTAATCCTGCGTCTGGAATTACTGGCTCCGATCCGTCGGGGAATATCGACCATGAAAGGATATGTCTTTGTAGGTGATAAGCTGGTCAGTGAAGCCGAATTCATGGCTCAGATCATTAAGAACAAATAACTTATAGTACAAGATGAATATTTCACCATTAGCAGTAGTTGATCCCGGAGCGACAATTGGCGAGAATGTCCAGATTGATCCTTTTGCCGTGATAGAGAAAGATGTTGTCATCGGAGACAATTGTCATATATTCCCGCATGCCGTAATTCTCAATGGCGCACGCATCGGCAATAACTGCCAGATTTTTCCGGGAGCTGTCATAGCCGGAATACCTCAGGACTTAAAGTTCAGAGGAGAAATCACCACCGCCGAGATCGGAAACAACACGACTATTCGTGAATGTGTAACCGTGAACCGCGGAACGGCTTCGAAGGGAAAGACAATCGTCGGAAATGACTGTCTGATCATGGCCTATTCGCATGTTGCCCACGACTGTGTTGTCAGAGATCACGTCATCATCGGCAATGCATCGCAGATTGCGGGCGAAGTGGATATTGATGATTATGCCATCGTCAGTGGCGGAACCTTGGTTCACCAGTTTTCCCGTATCTCAAAGCATGTCATGATTCAGGGAGGTTCACGCATAGGAAAAGATATTCCGCCTTATACACTGATCGGCCGTGACCCGATTGTCTATTGCGGTATCAATATAGTGGGACTTCGCCGCAGAGGTTTCACGAACCAGCAAGTATATCTGATTCAGGATATCTATCGTACACTCTATACGCGCGGATTGAACAATTCGGATGCACTGAAAGCGATAGAGACCGAATACGAACCCAGTGTTGAACGCGATCTGATTCTCAACTTTATCAAATCGTCGAAACGAGGTATCGTCAGAGGATCCATCGATGAAATGTAATCAAACACATAAATAGCTGAGTTAAAAGTCCTGCCCTGTCGAGCTGGACTTTTTTATTTGCGATATATGCGAATCTTTTAAATTTTTACTACCTTTGAGCCAATATAAAAACAAAACAACTATGGTATTTAGATTCCTACTTTTATCAGATGAGGTGGATGACTTCAAACGTGAGATTCAGATTGATTCAGAAGCTACATTTCTGGATTTACATAATGCCATTTTAGATTCGGTGGGTTATACCAAAGACCAGATGGCTTCCTTCTTTGTATGTGAAGACGACTGGAGCAAAAAGACAGAAGTAACCCTGGTTGAAATGGATACATCTTCAGATGTAGATAATTATATAATGGAAGATACACATCTGGACGAGTTGCTTGAAGAAGAACACCAGAAACTGCTGTATGTATTCGATTACATGACAGACAGAGCCTTTTTCATGGAACTGAGAGAAATAATTCCGAACAAACACCTGAAAGAAGCTGTTTGTACCAAATCAAAAGGTGAACCTCCAGTACAGATCATGCCGATCGACGAGTTCGACAACAAGATGAACGCATCGACCGACGTTGGCGAAGACTTTTACGGAGATTCAGAATATGACATGGACGAACTCGACAGAAACGGATTTGAAGGTCTGGATGACAGCATAATAGATAATCCGTATGACGACGACAGATACTGATTCGTCTATGAATTCCCTGATCATCCTCTTGGGGCCGACAGGAGTCGGAAAGACGGAGCTGAGCCTTCGGGTGGCCGAACATTTCGGCTCGCCGATTATCTCGTCCGACTCCCGCCAGCTCTATAAAGACCTGCCCATTGGTACGGCAGCTCCAACGGCTGCCCAGATGGCGCGCGTCAAACATTATCTGGTTGGTACGCTTGCACTCACCGACTATTACAGTGCCAGCCAGTTCGAAGAAGATGTCTTATCCTTACTCAACCAGCTTTTTCAGACGCATCCGGTCGCAGTTATGACGGGAGGCAGCATGATGTATATCGATGCCGTCGTGAAAGGTATTGACGACATACCGACCGTGCTTCCAGAAATCCGGGAAGCGGTTTGGAATGATTATGCCAACAACGGACTGGCGCCTCTGCTGGAAGAGCTGAAAGCGGCTGATCCGGTCCATTATGAGGAAGTAGACCGCAACAACTACAAACGGGTTATCCATGCAATAGAGATTTGCCGGCAGACCGGACTGCCCTACTCTTCCTTCCGCACGCGTCAGCACAAAGAACGCCCGTTCCGCATCATACAAATCGGATTGACACGTGACCGCGAAGAATTGTGTGAACGCATCAACCGACGGGTCGACCAGATGATGGCCGACGGATTATTGGAAGAAGCCCGCCGGGTTTATCCTTTCCGCCATCTCAACTCACTGAATACTGTCGGCTACAAAGAACTCTTCCAATACTTTGACGGCGAATGGACACTCGACTTCGCCATCGAGAAGATCAAACGCAACAGCCGGGTTTATGCCCGCAAGCAAATGACCTGGTTCAAACGGAATCCGGATATCACCTGGTTCCATCCGGATCAGGAAACAGAAATCATGCAATTTATCGACCAGCAGCTCTCTCAAGCCCAATAAGCAGCAGTCGGATTCAGTAATTACTATTACGACTCTCCTTATCAGAACCGGCAAAACCAACGAAGATCAATTTTCATTCTCGTGAGTTTCATTTCTGATTCTCACGAGTTTCAAAGGCAGACTTAACCGGATACTTCATTTTATGCCTTTCATTTCTGTCTGGATGCACAAACATCATCACCTGTAATGCGATTGTAACAGTCTGGAAACGGCTTTGTAGCGGATTTGAAAATAAAGCGTTACACCGACACAGTACTTTTGCCGCAGAAAACTAAACAAGAACAATGAAACCGCTTATTGTTACATTCGCATTCGTTATTTTATCAATCACAGAAGCTGGCGCCTCAGTATACAAGGGAATTGTAAAAGACGCCAAAACAGGAGAAGAACTCATTGGAGCAACGATTTTTATCAAAGAATATCCGAACATCGGTTCCACAACGGGATTAGACGGCTCATTCACCATTGATAATGTGCCTGAAACCAAAAACGTAACGATTGTATGTAGTTACATCAGTTACAAAACGACCGAAAAGGTAGTAAACGCCTCTACTTCCGATCCTATTTTATTCAATCTCGATTCGGATACGCAAGTTTTAAGTGATGTTACAGTAATCGCCCACAATCCGGGACGCACCGAAGCCGGAGCCCGCGGCATCGAGAAACAAGCCATGAACGTGGTGAACGTCATGAGTGCCAAGGCTATCGAGTTGTCTCCCGATATCACGGTGGCTAATGTGATTCAGCGTATGTCGGGTGTCACGATCGAGCGTAACAGCAGTGGCGAAGGCCAGTATGCCATCTTGCGCGGTATGGATAAACGCTATAATTATACGCTGATCAACGGAGTGAAGATTCCGAGCCCCGACAATAAGAACCGCTTTGTCCCGCTGGATATTTTCCCTTCCGAAATGCTCGACCGGCTGGAAGTAACCAAATCACTGACAGCCAATATGGAAGGTGATGGCATCGGAGGAGCTGTCAATCTGATTATGAAAGATGCGCCAACCGAACGTCAGCTCACAGCCAATCTTTCTACAGGATATAATGCGATGTATTTCGGCCGCGACTTCCAGTCGTTCAACTACGGAGCCATCCAGAAGCAGTCTCCGTATGAAGCCATGGGAAAACCGGAAGACTATAAAGTCTCGATGAGCGATTTCACGACTTCCAACCTGCACATGAAGTGGAAAAAGCCGATGCCCGACATCACCGGCGGATTTTCTTACGGCGACCGTTTCTTCGAGAATAAATTGGGAGTAATGCTGGCAGCCAGCTATCTCAACACCTACCGTGGAAAGGAAAGCCAGATTTATTATCAACCGGGAACGACACACAACGGCATCGAAGACCGTAACTATTCATCCCAGCAGACGCGTATCGGAGCACACGCCAAATTCGACTATCATATCAATCCCAACAATAAACTCACCTGGTACAACGGCTATATGGATATGAGGGAAGCCGAAGTCCGCGACGGGGAAGACGAGAAAGAACGGGCCATCCGCATGAAATGGAATCGGCAGTACATCATCAACTCGACCCTGAAAGGCGAACATCTCTTCCTCGAAGACGGCATCCTCAAACTGAACTGGTCGGCCGTCATCTCAAAAGCCTATAGCGAGACACCCGATAATGCTGAAATATATATGCAGGGTTCGCACGTCCAGACTTCGGGAGCGGCGATCCGTCGCTGGGAGCACAACTCCGACAAAGACAAAGCCGGATATGTAGATCTGTCTTATAAGCTGAAGCTCGACAACGGTTCTTCCTTCGACTTCTCGGCCGGTGGTATGTACCGCGATAAAAAGCGCGACAGTTTCTTCAACGAATATACTTTCGATTCGGCCACCGGTTCCAAAGATCCGCAATACATCAACCAGGACTGGTATAACTTCGACGAGATCCAGTTTACTCCGCGCAAATACGGTAATATCGGAGATCCGCTGAATTATGATGCTACGGAAAAGATCGGCGCCGGCTATGGTATGGTAAAATACACCTGGAACAAGTGGGAATTCATCGGCGGCGTACGTGTAGAACATACCGACCAAGGTTATGTCCTGAAATTCGCCCGCGACGTTGATCCGGAAGGCAACCAGAAATATACCGACGTGTTGCCCAGCTTCCATGCCAAATACAACGTGCATAAAAACGCCAACCTGCGTTTCTCGTACGCTCGCTCCATCAACCGCCCGAGCTTCTTCGAGATTGTCCCATACAGCATCATCAACGAAGACTATAAGGAAAAGGGAAATCCGGACTTGAAACATACGGTGGCCGACAACATCGACCTGCGTTATGAGTTCTTCCCCAAATCATCCGAACAGTTTATGGTTGGTTTGTTCTATAAGAAATTAAACAACCCGATCGAATATGGTCTGCTGAACGAAGGTCAGGATACTTACTACAAACCGATGAACTTCGGTAATGCGACCAACCTCGGTGCAGAAATCGACATCATGAAGTACTTCAACTGGTTCGGCATAAAAGCCAACTATACTTATACACACTCGAAAGTCACGACAGACAAACGGCTGATGGACGGATCAGAAGTAACCTCAGTCCTGCAGAGCCGCCCCTTGTTCGGCCAGGCAGCTCATGTGGCGAATCTGTCACTCCTGTTCAAAGAGACCAAATACCAGTGGGAAGGCCAGTTAGCCTTCAGCTACACCGGAAAACGACTCAGCGATATATCCAACTGGTATAACGACGACATCTGGGAAGCCGGCTACTCACAGCTCGACGCTTCCGTAGAAAAAAGCTTCAAGAATGGCATCAGCATCTTTGCCAAAGCTTCCAATCTGTTGGATATTCCTCTGTTGCGCTTCATCCAGAACGGTCCGCATACAGAGAGCGTCCAGTCGGAACGACACGACGGAAACGTCATCGAACGGAAAGAATGGCACGGACAGTCATTCATGATCGGAATCAGATACAAACTTTAAAAACAAAAGAAAGATATTAACAACAAACAAATTGATCCAACATTATGAAATGGAATGCTTATTTGATTAGTGCAGCTATCGCTTCAATGACTTTAGCAGCTTGTAGTGAAGATGATCCAGTAAATCCGGACAATAACAAGCCGGATACAGAAACGCCAGATACTGAAACACCCACAGAAGAAACCGTAGAAGGGGACGTATCAGGTGTATGGGAAGCCAACAGCGTTATAAAAGTGTCTGGGCACATCGTCGTTCCCGAAGGTGAAAGCCTGACCATTCAAGAAGGTGTACAAGTGATCTTCGACGATGCCGGCGTGGGCGCCAACCATGCTCCTATCGAATTCACCGTCGACGGTAACCTGTATTGCGAAGGTACAGCCGAAAACCCGATCCGCCTGACTGTGGCTGAAGAAGACCGTACCGAAGCCAATACCTTTGCCGGTTTATGGGGCGGTATCGTGGCATCCAACACGTGCGCCGAAATGCTGATCGACCATACAATCATCGAATACACGGGCGGACAGGTCATCGAAGGTTCTCCGGCAGCTACCAATGGCATTTATACCGCAGGTGATGATGCATATCCTCAGATTACGACCAACAACATCAACGGCAAATATGTCATCACCAACTCCATCATCCGCAATGGCTGGTCGGATGGAATTTATCTGATGGGCGGACAGGCCATCATCGCCAATAATACCTTCGCCGCAAACGGATACGACGGTGCCGAAGCCGTTAACGTAAAAGCAGGCTGCCAGGCAGACGTTGCCAACAACATCATGTTCAGCCCGAACACCAATGGACTGAAACTCTCCAGCTCCGGCCAGAGCGAAAACCGTGGTCAGGCTAAAATCCAGGCCTACAACAATACCATCATCAATGCCGGCTGGCGTCGTGACGGCGAAAAAGGCGGTTGCATCTACGTTGAGAAGAATGCGTTGGCCAATGTATTCAACAACCTGATCGTCAACTGTAAGTTCCGTGCCATGACTCCTAGCTTCGACATTCCCAATGATCCGGAAGAAGGATATGCCGATGCTTCTGTGATCGATTATAACTACTATGCATCAGGCAGCCAGAAGAGCGACATCACCTTTGAAGAAGAAAGCGGTGTAGCATATGCCTGGGCCGGTTATAACTACGAACACGAAAATTATAACCAAGGTGTAGTCGATGCAAACAGTGTGATCGCTACCGAAACTGATTCAAAAGACCCGCAGTTCGTGAACTTCGATATCAACGAGGTGGCTCTGACCAGCTACACCTATGATTCAGCTTGGGATTTCCATGTCAATGCCGGTTCTCCGGTCTTAACAGGGGCTTATAGCGGCAGTGACGCGTTTGCTACTCCTTTATTCGGCACCAGCGGATTGAATGTAAATGGAAAGAATTATACATCTCCGGCCGTACAGGCTCAATTCGGTGCTTTCGGCGCTAATTAAACAAATCGGAAAAAATGAACAGAAGAACATATTTACAAGCATTGACTGCTCTTTTCGCCACGACTGCCTTGGGAAGCTGTTCCCAGGGCTCGATGGAGCGGAAAGAGGAAAAACTTTCAGACAAGGCGGATAAAGCCGCTACCCTTCTGCCCGGCAACGCATCTTTTGATGTGCCGAACATCCCGGAAGACAATCTCAACTTCTATCTGGTCAGTGACCTGGGACGCAACGGATACTACGAACAGAAGCCGATTGCCGAACTGATGGGTAACTTAGCCGAGAAAATAGACTTGGAATTTATCGTGGCAGCCGGCGATACACACCACTTCAACGGAGTGGCCAGCACACAAGATCCGCTTTGGATGACCAACTACGAGCTGGTTTACAGCCATCCGGAACTGATGCTCGACTGGTTTGCCATCAACGGCAACCACGAGTACCGCGGCAACACACAGGCCGTACAGGATTACAGCAAGGTAAGCCGCCGCTGGATTGCCCCGGCCCGCTACTACAGCAAAGTATTTGAAGCGGGAGAAAACGAGGCATTAGAGATATTCTTCATCGATACACCGCCGCTCATCGACAAATATCGTAAGAATACCGAGAAATATCCGGATGCCGGCAAGCAAAACATAGAAGAACAGCTCAAGTGGTTAGACAAAGCCCTGTCAGCATCCAAAGCCAAATGGAAACTGGTTGTCGGTCATCACCCGATCTTCGCCGATACAAGCAAGTCGGATACCGAACGCAAGGACATGCAGGAACGCGTCAAACCCATACTCGACAAGTATGGTGTCGATATGTACCTTTGCGGACACATCCACAATTTCCAGCACATCAAGCCGGCCGGCAGTCAGGTAGAATACCTGGTCAACAGTTCCGGTTCGCTGGCACGCAAGGTCAATCAGACCGAAGGCACCCAGTTCTGCAGTCCGGAGGCAGGTTTCACTCTCTTCTCCGTCAACGACAACGAACTGACATTCTTCCTCTATAACAGCAAAGGGAAAATCCTTTACCAGTATAGTCTGAAGAAATAAATCAACACAAAGAGGCGGCTAACAGGCTGCCTCTTTGCATCTTCCCCACCACCCTCCTTTTCCCGTCCGAATCTAAGCCAACGAACGGAAGCAACATACCCGAAAATTTATTACCTTTGCCACCAAAACCAATAAGAGATATGGAACCTTCAAAAGTTTATTTTACCAATCTGAGAACAACACCGTCCAGCAACCTGCTTGATAAAATGGAACGTGTTGTCAAACGTGCCGGTATTGCTGGCATCGATTTTCAGAAACAATTTGTAGCGATTAAGATTCATTTTGGCGAACCGGGTAACCTGGCTTATATCCGCCCCAATTATGCTGCCCGTATGGCGAACATCATACGCGAACTGGGAGGAAAACCATTCTTGACAGATTGTAATACCTTGTACTCAGGCCGCCGTGCCAACGCTGTAGATCACCTGAAGAGCGCGATGGAAAACGGATTCAACCCCATTTCTGCCCAATGTGACGTGATCATCGCCGACGGACTGAAAGGTACTGAATGCCGCGAGATCGAAATCGACGGCGAATACTGCAAGGCTCCTAAAATTGGTGCTGCCATTGCCGATGCCGACATCATCATCACGATGAACCATTTCAAAGGACACGAACAGACCGGATTCGGCGGTGCCCTGAAGAACTTGGGAATGGGTTGTGCCAGCGTGGCCGGAAAGTTGGAACTCCACGGTGCTTCACAGCCTAAAATCGACCGCGATCACTGCAAAGGCTGTAACATGTGCGTGAAACACTGCCGCCATGATGCCATCCACCTCGACGAAACGCACAAAGCCGTGATCGATTATACGAAATGCGTCGGTTGCGGACAGTGTGTGGCTCTCTGCCAATACGACGGTGCCGTGCTGGCTTCATGGGATACTTCCGAAAACCTGAATTGCAAGATTGCTGAATATACGAAAGCCGTATTGTTCGACAAGCCGAACTTCCATGTCAGCTTTATCATGAATGTATCACCCGAATGCGACTGCTGAAACCACAACGACGCCGCCATCGTGCCCGACCTGGGTATCGCTGCTTCGTTCGACCCGGTTGCCCTCGACAAGGCCTGTGCCGACATGGTCATCAACGCACCTACGTTGCAGACCGACAACTGCCTGTCGAAGAAACATCCGCACGAACATCTCGAAGGAGCCGACAAGTTCCACATCATTCACCCGGATACAAACTGGCAGGCTGGTCTGGAGCATGCCGAGAAAATCGGTATCGGAACCCAGGCATATGAATTGATAACCGTGTAATAAAATATTCCCGACATGACAAACGAAACCATCTGTGCCATCTCGACGGCTCCCGGCGTGGGAGGCATTGCCGTTATCCGCGTATCCGGAGAAGAAGCCATTCCGCTTTGCGACCGCATTTTCCAACCCCGGAAGGCCGGAAAATCGCTCGCCACGCAACCCGCCTATTCGCTCACCTACGGAACCATCGTAGAGCATGGCGAGGCAGTCGACGATGTCATGATGGCGCTCTTCCGTGCCCCGCATTCATTCACCGGCGAAGACACAGTCGAAATCACCTGCCATGGCTCCATCTACATCCAGCAGCGGATACTGCAACTGCTGATAGCCACCGGCTGCCGGCTTGCCCGGGCTGGAGAATTTACTCAACGGGCATTCATGAATGGGAAAATGGATTTAAGCCAGGCCGAGGCGGTGGCCGATCTGATTGCCTCCACTTCGGCCGGCCAACACCGGCTCGCCCTGAGCCAGATGCGCGGCGGCTTCAGCCAGGAACTGAAAGATCTGCGCACCAAGCTTCTGCACATCACATCGCTGATGGAACTGGAACTCGATTTTGCCGACCACGAAGAACTGGAGTTTGCCGACCGGAGTGAACTGAAAGAACTGGCCGAACAAATCGAAAAGGTCATCTCACGCCTTGTCCGCTCGTTCAAGGTGGGCAATGCCATCAAAAACGGCATCCCGGTGGCCATCATCGGAGAAACCAATGCCGGAAAATCAACCCTGCTGAACGCCCTGCTGAATGAAGAGAAGGCCATCGTCAGTGACATCCACGGAACAACACGCGACGTGATCGAAGACACGATGTACATCAACGGCCAGCAGTTCCGTTTTATCGACACCGCCGGCATACGCGAGACGCACGATACCATCGAGAGCTTAGGCATCGAACGGACCTTCCAGAAACTCGAGCAGGCAGACATCGTCTTGTGGGTAATCGACCAGTCGGAGGCAAACCAGCAGATCGCCCAGTTGTCGGGCAAAATCCTGCCCCTGTGCCAGGACAAACAGCTCATACTGGTATTCAATAAATCGGATCTTGCAGAAGAAAATCCGACACCCAGTCTTGCCGGATTTCCCCAACAAACGCGGGTCATTTCCATCTCGGCCAAACAGAAAAAAGGCATCAACAAGCTCCAGGACCTGCTGGTCGAATCCGCTCAAATCCCTTCGCTGTCGCAAAACGACGTCATAGTGAGCAATGTCCGGCATTACGAAGCCCTCAGTCATGCCTTAGAGGCAATTCACCGCGTGCAGGAAGGATTAAATAACGACCTGTCAGGAGACTTCATCTCTCAAGATCTCCGAGAATGCATCTTCCATCTGTCAGACATCGTTGGTGAAGTCACAACCGATGAAGTATTGGGGAATATTTTCAAGCACTTTTGTGTGGGGAAATAATGCACAATGTATATGGTATATGGCGCTCTTTACGGGCGCCTTTTTTGTTGCTCAAGTATCGTTGATAATTGTTGCTAATCCTTTTTCGCCATTTTTTGTGCATCTTGTGTACTCTCTCAATAGTTTTACCTTACTCCCATATTCATATATACGTTAATTAAAATTAAGCCGAATAAAGGGAAAAGAATTAATTTTATTTTCCCTCTGTTCAGCAAATGAAAATACGGAAATTCTCTAGTATTTTATTGACTTACATTTCAATTAATACTTTGTTTTTCTAATTTCGGGAATTAAAAAGTTTCATTTATCAAAATGGCCATGGATATTATAGAAAAAGTTATAGCTATACGTGATAGTTTACCTCAAGAATCATCAAATTTGATTGATTATTCACTCGCTCCGATTCCACCCTTCTGCGGTAAGAAAACAATTAAGCTGATTATTCTTGGGCAAGATCCTACAATCAGAAATATAAAACAACGTAGTAAAATTCAGTATGCACTCAATCTCGATAATAATAAAAGTCCATTAAGAAAATATATTGAAAAAATTTGTGCTGGACTTGATTTGTCTTTAGACAATATATATGCTACGAATATTTATAAATACTTCTATACATTTCCACCCGCAGATAATCTGGATGTATTAAAGCGTCATTTGGAACCTAATCTTAAATTATTAGAATCTGAATTATCTGACTTTGAAGAATGTCCAATAATAACACTTGGAGAGCCTGTTCTAAAGCTTCTTACTAACTCAAATGAAAAAGTTCATGACTATTGGAATTATAACGACTGTGGATTTCATTATAATTCCCCCATTCAGAATATCCTACATCGTCCTATTTTCCCATTTCCACACCAACCAAGCATACGTAAAGAATTCTATAACGGAAATTTTCTCAGGTATTTAGATTACATGAAAAAGATTCTTAACGATTTAATCCCCGCCTAATTCGAATGAAACAAAAGCTTTGCGCATATTCTCCATGACTTGGAGATTTCAACTATTGAGCGTTTAATGTGACATACAGAATCAGCATGTCACATTAAACTACAAAAATTAAAAGAGCAATATATGTTGTCATTTATCATCTTCCATGGAGTCCCTGCAACAGATCCTACAAAGCTCTGCACCTCATTACGTCTAACATTATTGCCTAATGCATATCGTTTTGCTTGCTATTTCTCCCCTATTTATACAACACCATCTTCCGGCACCGTCCTTGCCGATACGAAAGATGCAGAAATCGTTTCCGCCGATAGACAATCGCCTGATCGAATGGCAAGCCGCTCTCAAGTAAGACTTGCAACAACTGTTCCGGACCGGATGCACAGTAACAATCGGCGGCCTCGCCTTTTGTATGCTGGCTTGTGGGAACACCGCCCACCAGGCGGTTTACTTCCTGATTCCGAAAACCGCTGGTAATGGCAATGGCTTCGCCTATTCGTTCCCGGAGTGGCTGCAACAAATGATCTACTAACTGCCCGATGGCCTCGCGCTGTTCGGCGTCGGGTTCATTCAATATTCCCCGTTCGATAGCCATTTGGCTATGGGTAAATTCGTCCAACGTAAAATTTTTGGATAGTTTCATATGGGTATAAATGTTTGATTTTTATTTTTAAGATCGTATTGTACTTTTGGCTTGATGTCAACGTGTATGTTCTTTCTGGCTTGACCCAGAAAGAACCAAAGAAGTCAAGGCTGCGTCTGCTGAGCTACTCCGTCACTTCGTTACGCTGTGCGCGCCGCAAACTCGCCTTCGGCTCAAACAGCGACGCTCCGGCCGCTCCACTTCGTTCCTACGCTTAACGCTCACCAGAACGAGGCCGGTCCTTCTTCTATTGAGATGAGACCGATCCAATTGACAATTGATAATTGATAATGGAGAATTATAGGATATGGACAATTTTATCCATAAAAACCGACCTTGCGACGGTAGAGGCGTAGCGTTGCTGCGCCTCAAAACGGCATTGCACAACCGAATGGCGATCAATATAATAACGAATAATATTATTATGTTTTTCGCCTGTTTTTTCCTGTGGCGTTTGGTATGAGGCGCAGCAGCGCTACGCCTCTACTGTCATTTTCAATTTTCAATTCTCAATTTTCAATTGATGAAGTCCGTGCCTAATTAATTGTCAATTTTCAATTTTCAATTTTAGAAGTTTTCAATTCTCAATTTTCCGCCTATATCTATAGTCCACCCCGAATAAAGCGCCTGCAAAGGTGGATGTCTCGCCAAAGGCAACTAATACCGATGGATCAATTTCTCCTTGCGGCGGAATCCAAAAGCCTAAGAATAACAGGGTTATTCCGGATAGGCACAGCAGGGTGGCAATGATTAATTGTAGTTTCATATCGTTTTTTCTTTTTTTGATTCGTAATTGTAATCTTATTCGTGTATGTTCTTTCTGGCTTGACCCAACGTGTACGTTCTTTCTGGCTTGACCCAGAAAGAACCAAAGAAGTCAAGGCTCACACTGCGGAGGCTACGGCTTCGGTCGCTGCGCTAAAATCTCGGAAAACTCGCCTTCGGCTCAAACAGCCGAGATTTTTTGACGCTCCGCTCGGTCAGCCGCTTCACGCCTCCTCCGTTAGGCCGGTCCTTCTTCTATTGAGATGAGGCCGGTCGGTCCAATTGATAATTGATGATGGATAATTGAAAATTATAGAATATGGACAATTTTATCCATAAAAACCGACCTTGCGACTGTAGAGGCGTAGCGTTGCTGCGCCTCAGCCCAATGCCATGGGATAAAATGGCGAAAAACATCATATAATTGTTTGTTATTTTATTGATTGCCATTTTATTACGAAATTCCGGTTTGAGGCGCAGCAGCGCTACGCCTCTACAGTCATTTTCCATTTTCAATTTTCAACTCTCAATTGTTTTGCGCCTCTACAGCCATTTTCCAAACTCAACGGATAATTATAATTTCCGTGTTATCCGTGAATTCTGTGCCAAATTAATTGCCAATTCTCAATTGTCAATTGTCAATTGATTTACGGTTCCCCAAAATAACGAAAAACTAATTCTACCTGGCGCGGGGTAAACACCCGTTGCCCTTCTTTGTATCCGGTTTCAGCCAATTCGTTTTTCAGGGGTTCATTTCGTCTGATCCAACGCCTTAGCTGCGTTGTGGCTGACCTTGGCGAACAGTTCGCAAAGTACATCGTAGCTAATTCTTTTGTGCATAGTGCTTGTGTTTTCATATACACAATATAATCTTTATTCATTAAACAATTCTTCTGATAGATTACCTGCCTGGTGACTTGTTTTTTATCCAAATCCAACCAAGCAATATGAGAAGCCCGATCATGAAGATGATTCCGATTATCGGCCCTTTCCAACCGACATCCCGTTCCTGGTGCACCATCTCGTTTTGCCGTTCCTGCTGCCATTGGTTGATCTGGTTCTCGTACTGGTACACCAATTGCATCAGGCTGTCGCAACGGGATTCGACAAACAGGGTGTCGTGCACCAGTCGGACCGAAACATGGGCTTGTCCGCTGCTCTGGTGAAAGGCGGCTATGGGTGGCAAGTCGTTCAATTCGGCTACCGGGATTGCCAGATTCGCCTCGCTCATCGGGACGACCTGCGTTTGCAAGGTCTCGCGGAAAGACTGTTGCCCCCAATCCGCCTTCTGTTGGTTTACTACGCTTTCTTTACTGGCTTCACACGCCGTCAGTGCCAATGCACACATCCAAATGGAAATCACATGCTGTCTCATATCGTTTGTTTTAAAGTTTACATCAAAGATATAATACAGGATTTCGGTAATGTTGACGTGTGTCGCCCAGTGTCGCTCAATGTCGCCCAGTGTCGCCCAAAAGGGGGAAAAGAATATCATTCATGCGATAAAGCCAAAGAAAGCAAGCATAACTACATAAACCGCTCCATAAACTATCTCCGCACCAGCTCCCGACTTATCTTTCAAACGGCAAGCGCACCAATGAATTGAAATATTGTTTCAACAGCCATTCCTGGGCTTTGAGTTTGATCATAGCCTGGCGGTAATCTTCGCTGACGTGCAGGTTGTTTTGTGGCCGCCAACGGGAAAACTGCGCCATCGCGCTGAGCTTTTCTTCCAGGCTGTTGCGGATAAAACCGCGGCTTTGCAGTTCTTGATACAAGATGCTGGCAAATGGGATTTCCAAGTCCGGGCGGCTCTTGTATTCGTGAAACCGCTTGATGATCAGTCGGTTCATGCTCTGCTCGTTGTATTCGCGGCTCACCGCCGGCAAGGCTTTGACTTCTTTTTCCTGCTCCATCTGCTTGATCATCTGATAACGCAAGTCGCTGGTTTTGTAGGCTTTCAGCCATTTGCAAAATGTGCGCAGATTGACGCCTGTATAATCGCCGTACTCGCCTTTGGCGCCCAGTTCGAAACAGATAACGATTTCGCCACGATGCAAATACGGATATGATTCTCTTAAATCCGAACAAAGTTTAGCTGCCAATACACTAATATCCTTTTCATCGTAGGTCAGGTAACCGACTATGATGTAACATTGTATAATCTGAGCACTTGCAAAGTCTGTTAGATCTTTGGGCATAATATCAGTAATGCGGGGCGTTTGAAACGCCATCCGCATCTTGTTGGTAAATATATCTAAATTCATAACGGGTTTTGTTGCATTAATTGATAAGCCATTTCAGAAGCACGTTCGGCAACAGCCATCGCTTCTTCTATTTTGGATGTTTTTTGTGTTGTTCGCGGCGCGGAACATTTGTTTTCTATCATAGCAGCTTTTGCGCCGGTCAGGATTTGCAAATCGGTTTCCCAATTGTTATATCGCCACCAGCCAAAAAGTCCGGACTGGTAATCTTTTTTTGTCTGAATAGTATTTTCGCTGGATCGCAAAATAACGTAATCATCGAAGCATTTCATAATTTGATAAGCGTTATTGAGTATCAAAATACCTTTTCCGCTATATCGAACCAGTGTAGCGCACCAATCTTCATCATTCAGCATTTCCATCTTCCACTGATCCCATTCGGCTTTTAGTGATCGAATTTTTTCGCTCTCGCGCGCGATGTGTGTGTGATTATTTATACTTTCCTTTCCTTTACTTTTATCTACTTTACTTTTATCTACTTTACTTTGTTGAAAATTGCATGCAATTTTTGGATTTTTGTCGACAGAATTGTCGTTCAAATGCTCTTTTGGGGTAGTTGAACTCGATATCATGTCTGCAATTAACAAATATTCAGGATTCGAGATTTTCTGTTTTTTCCGCCGAACAGTGGCTGAGAAGTAGCAATTTTGAATTTTTTCAGACGTCAAAATGTGATACTCTTCATACATTTTTTTATTGAAAATATCTTCTTCTACCAACGAATTGACCAGATTCATTATGGTTGCATACGAATATTTAGTGTGGAAAGAGGCAGAGAATATTTTTCCTATCTTTTCGTTCCAATCCATATAATAACCGGATTTGTAAATCTGGGAAAACAGTTTAAGAACCACTGCGGTGGCTTCCAATCCGTAATCGCTGATTATAATTGCTATTTTGTTGTTCTCAAAAAAGTTTACATCGAGAGGGAAATATTGTAATCCCTTTATAGAGAGTGCCATGTTTTTTCTTTTTATTATTCAAGTTTCGCAAGAACTCAAATAATGTAATAAAAAAAGCTAAAGAGTTTGATAATTCAATGATTATCACTATATTAATGTCGCCAAACAAACAATATAGCACCCTTTAGCCATGAACAAAAATAGACATATTATCGGTGAACTCCAAGAGTTTTTTGCAAACAATGACTCCAGCAAGGCAATAAACAGCATATCAACCATTATGAACAGCATAAGGATACAAAGCAAAGTCATTGGGTCAGTTAAGAATCCGAATTGCAAATTCACTTGTCTTCAGGTGTTGCAGCTGCTTGTTCTGTTCCCGTTCTTTTCAATTAAGAATGCTGCCAACTATTCGTCTTCTGCCCTGGGCAGGATGTTTGTCTGCCACAAAGATATGTTCTATCGTTTCATGAACGACGGCAACGTCAATTGGCGACGTATAATCTACTCGGTTTTCAGGCAGTTGTATTCACGTGTGAAACGCAGAACGACATTGAAGTCGGACATCAGGTGCGTCATCATCGATGATACAGACCTTCCAAAGACCGGATTCAAGACCGAAAAGATTGGCAAGGTATTCTCTCATACCCAAATGAAGCCTATACTTGGCTTCAAGGCAATGTTCCTCTGCTTTACGGATGGTGTATCCCAGTTTCTTCTTGATTTTTCTCTCCATGGAGAGGAGGGAAAACGAAGCGATAAGCCACAGGGTTTATCCAAGAAACAGACGGAGGCTCGCTATTGCAAGGAACACTCGGAGGATGAACGTATTGTCAGACGTAGCGCTGAGTATTTTGCAAGTAAGATTGAGACGGCCATCAGTATGCTCAAACGCTCAATCATAGAGGGCGTACGTTTCGATTATCTTCTTGTTGACAGCTGGTTTACCTGCTCTGAACTTTTGAAGTTCGTAGTCTCAAGGCACTTTGGATGCCACCTTATCGGAATGATAAAGATGGGCAAGACCAAGTATGAGACAGATCTTGGAAACAAGACAGTGCCTGAGCTTATCAAGACTCTCCAGAAATCCAGGAACGTAAAGTATAGCCGCTCAATCGGTTACTACACAGCAACCGTATCTGCTAAAATCTCCGGCATTAAGGTCAGTCTGTTCTTCTACAGAAGAGGCAAGAAGGGCAACTGGAATGCTCTGCTTACCTCTGATCTTAAACTTGATGCCAAAGAAGCCTTCAGACTTTATTCAAGAAGATGGGTTATCGAAGTGGCTCACAAAGAGATGAAGCAAAACCTGAAACTCGGAAAGAACCAGTGCAGAGACTTCGCCGGACAGATTGCAGGCATATCATTGTGCGTACTACAGTACAATATACTCAGTTATGTCAAACGCAATGAGTCATACGAAACTATCGGAGGACTCTTTGCCGAAATTTCAAAGAACTCTGTCGAGCTTTCGGTAGCAGAAAAGATCTGGCTGCTGATCATAGAAGTTATAAACGTCATTGCTGAGGTACTTAACTGTGATGCAATGGTTCTGACTGAACAAATAATATCAAACGATAAACAAATCAAAGCAGTAAAGCAGGCTTTCGACAGGCTGACGCCAGCCGCCTGAGAAGCTACAATTTACTTGCGAAACTTAAGTTATTATTGATTATTAGTTGATTATAATTACAAACTGACGGTAGTCAATTTCTTTCTGCAAGCTCTGACTATCTGCTGGATCGTCTTTACCCGCAATAATTCGGACGGAATGGTGCGTATAACAAGCCAGCCGCAAGCGGCTGCCTCGTTATACTTTTCCATATCCCGCAAATAACCTTCCGGACGGAAATGACGCCCGCCGTTCCAAACGCCGCCTTCCACTTCGATGGCTACGTGAACTGCCGGTATGGCAAAGTCAAAGCGCCATTCGCGCGTGGGGTGAAAACGGTATTCGCGCTTGGTTTCCAAACCTGTCAGGTTATAGATTGCCCGTTCAAGGGGTGAAAAGTTCTTCTCCATCTATTAATAAATTAGTCGCTTCATCGACTGTTTTACACGTGGTGACAAAAAGTGCTCCCATGCGGTTGTCAAAAACAACCCATCGTTCTTGCCACGGTTCATAAAAGTAGCCAAATTCGCTTTGCTTGGAATCGTATCGGTAAGTCCGCGAACCTCGTTCGCCGTCCACTAAGTTGAAGAAACAGCGGGCTGCCGCCGTTTCTATCAGACAACCGGGCAAAAGCCGGTCACGCACCTCGTCGTCCATTTAATTCGCCTGTACCGTGATGAACGAATCCGATTCAAACCGCTTTCCTTTCGTGATATACAGCAGGGCTTCGCGTTCGCAGAATGACAAGTCTTCCATCAGGCGCTCCAGCCACTCATACGAATCTTTGCCGGTATTGACGCGCACCGCCAGATTGATCGGACACGTGGTTTCCGTCCGGAAACCGGCATAGATATTGATAATTTCCGAATTGCCGCTGGGCTGACGGGCAAAGGTGAGCGGGAGTTTGAAGAAACGCTCCATGTCTTCCTGGGGCAAATACTGGCCTTTTTGTTCCCACCAGAATTTGAAGAGTTCGATAAAACCTAACGGATCGTTCGGTACCGGGAGTTTTTGTACCTGAATATCAGACAACTTACGTTCTTCTTCCAACAGCTTTTTACGGGCATTCAAACGGGTTTCTTCTTTCTTCTCGTCAGATACCTTCCGTTTGTCAATCCGCTTCAGCTGGCGTTCGTAGTTGGTTCGCAACTGTTCTTTTACCTGTTTGTTCCGTTCCCATTCCTGGCGGAGTAATTCACGCAGACGGCTTTGGCAAGCATGAGCGATCGAGCCCGGTTTAAGCGGATCGATCTCACTCTCAAGCGACGTAAATTTTTTCTGCAACGCCAGTAGCCTATCAGTATAAGGCTTTCTGAGCGAACGCATCCGCACTACCTCGTCTTTACACTCCTGCACAAATTCAGACAGCTCAACCGCAACTTCTTTCACGTCAGATTTGGTGCTCAAATTTACGCTATTCAAAATTTCTTCACCCCGTTTCTTTAGTTCGGCGTTTGTCGTAACAGACAGATTCAAGGCACTCTGTAAATTTTCCATAGGTTGCAATGCCAAGGCATTGCTTTCTTTATTTGTTTTCATCTTTATTACTTAAAATTGTTACTAAAAACATTAATACAATCACTTTGTTTATTCATGAATCAACATTACAAATGTAATTAATACTTTTCTTTTTAACAAATAAAATAGCATATTAATTAGTCATTTATTCATGTTTTATGGTATTTTAAGCCTAATATCGATTTATTTAGTTCATGTTTATTTGGTTAATTACCTATTTATATATTAAATAAAATAAGGTAAAGAAAGAAGAGAAAATATCCGGCGTATTTTGATGATTTCCCGGCGTCTTTTAAGAAAAAGCCGGCGTCTTTTGGGGAAAAGCCAGGCAGGAAATTGGGGAGAAATCCTGTCGGAAAAATGAATGCCCAAATACTTTTTTTATCCTTTTGGGCGACATTGAGCGACACTGAGCGACATTGGGCGACACACGTCAACAGTACGGTTTTCGGGTGTTGTATCTTTGTAGTGTGACAAGAGAGGAAGAGGCGCGGTTGCCGAACCTGTAAAAAACTTGTCCCGATAAAGTTATGGCAATTTCTTATACCTTAGTGCAGCGAAAAGACATGAGTAAGGGCGCGTTGGAAGGCGCAAAGTTGTATTATGCCCAGGCAGTGAGCACGCGCCGGGTGGATTTCGATGATTTGTGCGATGAGATCGCTGAAACCTGTACGCTGACGTCGGCCGACATCAAGGCGGTCTTAGACCGTGTGATCTGGGGCATGGTAACACACCTGAAGAACAGCGAGATCGTTCAGTTCGGCGATTTGGGTAACTTCCGCATCGCTGTGGGCAGTTCCGGAGCGTCGACGCCTGAAGAGTTCACTGCGACCATGCTCCGCAAACCAAAAGTGGTGTTCCACCCGGGCAAACGCTTGCAGGAGATGCGCGATGTCGCCAAGTTCGCCCGCTTCACCGTCGATAAAGACGAGGGCGCAGATGGCGGCGGGGGCGTGTAACAAAAGCCCCCATCTTTTCTGATTTTACTGTTCGTGCCTAAATCCGGCTTCCTAAAAGACTGGCTGTTTTATCAGTCGCTTTTGGGAGGCCGGTTTGTTTTTCTGTTTCACGGATGAAAAGAACTTTTCTCATCAACAGAACGGATGGCCTTTTCAGGGTTAAAGAAGCCCAAAATCCCATTCATTCTGTTGATTAAGTGCGCTTGGTTTACGAGAAAAAGATACCTGAATTTCGAGAAACTGAGCGAGAATATTCGTGATATATATCCGATACAATAACTTAATTCAGTATAAAAGTGGATCACTTCCGAATCACATCGCTCCTTCTTCCGTGTCTTATACTCTTTCATAACATTTTGATTTGGTCAACTACTTTCAGACTAAGACACTTAAACCATAATCACATAAATTTACTACTGTCAGAATTATGCTTGATTTCAATTATAACTGTTTGTTAGATAGTTCTCTTAATATATTGGTGTACACAAAAGGATCCGAAAATTCATTTTTACTTTCAGTAAATCGTTTGTACAAATATTCAAATCCTGTATTCGCATATCCTTCTATTCTCCTGACAATAGTTGTAATTGAAGATTTACATTCTTCATCAGACATATCTTCTAATTCTATCCAATCAAATCCAATTTTATCTCTATCCTCTGAGAAGATAAGCATTAAGATATAATTTACCAAGTCAATAGGTTTCCAATTTACTATAGGTGCAAAATCTTTAGTCTCCCCACCTCCTGCAATAGGAGTACATTGCCCAATTTTATATCCGATCATAAAAGCATACATATAAGTTTGATAATACGCTCCAAACTTGATGTAGTCACCACCATTTTTAGACCCTTTTGTTGATATTATTTCTATAAATGACTGATAAATTGCCAAGTATCTTGGTTTCCTTGACTCAATTTCTTGGCGAAATTCATGACTATTCATATAATTACTTTTTATAAATAAGAATTTTAGTTTCTAATTTTGTTGGGTCGGATTCCTCTTCTATAAAATTCACATAGAATGTTCCTTCCATCTCACCATTTTTCATTTTTTCTAATATATTACGTCCTTCATCCGACAGATATATTTTGTCATTTATATCATATAGATCTTTTATAAGGATAATACTCTGGTTAAACACGCTTGGCACAGTTTTGAAGAAATTGTTAATGAAATTTTTACCGAATGCAGAGAATGGAGCATCTGCTATAAACGGATAATTAAATTTTTTCTCTCCTATTTTAGAAGATATGATAGCCATAACAACAGCTATCTTTTTCATTCTTTGGAATCCTTCAGAGGCACCAGATAACTCATCACCTTTATCATTTATAACTTTAACTTCAATGGCATCGTATGACGTCTTTTCAAAACGCATTGTTCCTCCAAGCACATTGTTTCCTTCTGTTAGAAGCTTATAATATTCATTAGACTTCTTTTCTAAGTTTGATATAACTTCGTCATAGATTCTCTTCTTAGTATTATCGAAAATCTGTGTAGCGTCTGAAATTACATCGACTAATTCTGCATATTGTGCAGGTACTTTATCTCCCCCCAAATTTGAGAGTTTGTCTTCATAATTTTTTATATTATTAGCTATTTCACTTATATGGTTTTGGGCTTCTGTAATACACTTTTTATAGTGCTCAATGTCCCATAATGCTTTGTTATATAAACTTAAAAGATTCTGATCACTTTCTCCAAACAATGATGTTTTATTTCCACCATAATTAAAAAAAGAGCTTTTTGCATCCTCTTTCTCTTCTTCTTTCTTCTTAAGTTTATTCTGTAATTCTTTAATAGCAACTCTTTCTTTGGCTATTGAACCAAAGATATGATCTGTATTAATGTATTTGGCTACTGATGTATGGATGCTATCAAAGAAATTATGCATATCAGATTCTTTTTTCTCCGAAGCTAAACTTAGAGATTTAGAACGGTTTCTTAACATCTGAATATGTTTATGAGAATCATCACCTTCCTCAAAAGGTTTACCACACACAAAGCATATATGTTCTTTAAGCATTTTCTCTAATGAAACATCATCAGGGCTTCCTTCTGGGAGGATACCCAGCGTAGAAATCAATTCAGTAGGGTTGTTTTTTATTTTTCTTTTTAATCTTTCTTCGCTATATTTCTCTTTTATCTCGGTGAATATACCGACTTTCCCTTCTGTTCCTATCAAAATCCAAGGAATGTAGCTTCTGAAAATATTCTCATTAATTGTTGCTAATTTGTTCTCTATTTGCAAATGTAATTCATCTTCTTCCTTTTCAATTTTTTTGAACAAGGTCTGATATTTTACCCTTTCTTCAGTGTTGGCAATTTGTGATTGTATAGACTTTACTTTTTCTGTTGCTTTTTGCAACTCTTCTTTATATTTGCTAATCTGCAACTCTATATTATCCTTCTTCTTCTCTAAATCATCTATTTTCTTTTGTAAATCTTCAAACTGTGCTCTATTCTCAGTACATGTTTCTTGTTTTTTCTTTAAGTCGGTTCGTGATAATTTACTAAAATATGTACACGATTTTTCTATTACATTCAATTCTTTTATGTCTGTAAGAGTTTCTATCGTATTTGTTAATTTAGAAGAATTTGATAAATCAACAATCTCATCGATAGCTTCACCTTGCAGTAATGCGTATGGTTGAATAGTGCTATTAATGAGCTTATTCTTTATAATTTCTTCTTGTTCCTCTATATCATAAACACAAGTTGAGTTGTTTGTATATAGGTCTGTTTTATTAATGTCGATAAAAGCTTCTGAAATATTCCAGTCGTCCGGATTACTTGTGCTGGCGTCATCCACTTTCTTTGTGAATTTGATTCTTTTCTCAATAGAATATCGAAATCTATCATCTTCAAACTCTATAATCACTCCACACTCAGGTGAGATCTCACAGAGTTTAGCTCTATCTGATAACATTTTTAATGGTTCCAGACGAGCAGATTTTATAGATCTTGTGTCCGAATCATAGATTTGATCTCTTAGAATCCACAGAATGCCATTAAAGCATTTTGATTTACCCATACCATTATCAGCATTGATAATGTTCAATCCTGTTTTAAAGTAATAACTATTTTGAGCATAGTCGCCATAATAGTTATAGAAGTTCTTGAATGCGAATCTATTTATGATTGTTGCCATATTTTTAAATATCAAATTTCATCTTAATAGACTTATACACCTGTGTATCTGGAATATTCTGAGTCTTAAGGCGAATAATCTCCTTTAAAATCTCAATAATCTTATACTCTGACTCTTTATCAAATGTAACATTCTGAATGACACTTTCTGGAATATTATATTTTTCTCTCAGAATAGGGTCTTTTAAAACCTCTTTAAGTAGTTCTTTTGTTGTCATTATTATGTTATTTATTTATTTCATCGATTAAGATACTAATTTCTAATTCATAATGCTGCAAAAGTTCACTTAAATTTTCAACAGCTTCATTATAATTTGAAGAAAGATCAGCAAAGTAAGCTACTCTCATAAGTTCTTTCTTAACCAAAGACCTTTCCATTTCATAAAATTGATTACTCGTTTTCCTATAATCAGGAACTACAACCATGTCATAAATATACGCAAATGCCTTTTCTTTATGTTGTCGAAGTAAACGTCCCCTTCTTTGTATAAATTGCCTAGGATTTCCTGTGCTTGAAGTAAATATACCTACTTCCGCCCTTGGTACATCTACTCCTTCATCAAGACATTTCATTGCAAATAACATATCTATTTTTCCCTCTGCAAATGCCCGTAGCTTTTCTTTGTTATCTTTATCTGATCCAATAAATGTATTTGTTTTGATTTCTGGATATTTTTGATCTACTATACTTTTAAGTCTCATAATAAAACTCTCTAGATTTTCAGTTTGATAATCGATGCCTTCAGGAGCATACACAAAACAATATTTAAGATGTTGTTTTAAATGAAGTTCATCAATAATATCTTCAAATACTTTATATTTGTCTTGTGCCTTATGAATAATTCGTTTTCTAGTCATTAACAAATTTTGCACTTCAGGTTCTTCTTTAAATTTACCTGTCTTGCTATCAAAATATTGTAATAAAATCCTAGTATAGTAAATGTATTTATCCATTTCTTCGTCATTCAAATACACAATATGAGGATAATATAAATAATTCACAAGATAACCCTTATCTATAGCTTCTCTCATAGAAAAGCTATAACAATATGGTGGTGAATCATTAAAGCATTGTTCTATATATTGTGTACCCTCCTCATCAAAAGCCCTGGATGGTGTTGCTGATAATGCTATTCTCTTTTTTATCGTGAGATTTTTAAAACATTCAAGAACACCTTTACTTCCCACATTATGAGCTTCATCGGCTATCAGAATCATGGAATCATCTTTAGCTAACTCATTTATTAGTTTTTGAAATAAAGTGTCTTTAAAAGATGCATAAGTTGATATGATAATGAAATTATTATCTATTCCCCAGCCTATATCATTTTTTAATTCTGTTAAATCCTTTTTCCAATTTGTTTCCCCATTTACTATGTATATATTCGAAAAACAAAATTTTTTAATCTCCCCTATCCATTGATATACTAAGTCTATAGTAGGAACAAGAATTAATACTTTATACTTTTGAGTCCTTTTATATTCTTCTAATACACAATTAAGCGATGTAATAGTTTTACCAGTTCCTGTTGCCATAGCAAATACTCCATTACATTTATGTTCCAACCATTTATTATAGGCTTCAATCTGATATTCTCTTGGTCCAGATTCGTACGGGAATTTAGGTACATATTCTGTATTCATGTCATCTCTTTTATATTTTTCCTGTTTAATAAACTCTTCCTCTTTAGAAAGGAGATCTTTTATATCTTTTGCTGGAAATGATTTTGTTATTTCTTTTGTTAAAAATTTCGCACTAAATACGTCTACATCCTTAATCTCACCATTAAAATAAGCATTAAACTGACTTTCATAATCTATAACTGAATCAATATCTTTCCAGGAGAATGTACATGATATGGTTTCAATGTTTTTTGACATTAGAGCATTAGCCGTAAAATTTAATGAACCGTTAAATGCTACTTTATCTCCCTGTCTATCAGTAAATATTCCAAATTTCTGATGAGCTATTCCACCCGTTTTGGGTATTATAATTTTTATATCAATGCGTTTTTTACTTATAAGGTATGATAAACAATTAAAGAAATGTTCATCTCTTTCCGATAGAATCTTATATAAAGTCTTGAAGTCGGTAAGAAACTTGTCTTCTATAAATTTCTTAGGTTCTATAGTAAACGCAGTAAAGTCTTCCTCAGATACATATTGATTTATATATAATCGCATTATACCTCCGTTTGATATAAACGAAGCAAATCCATATGAGAGTACATTTATACCAGCGGAGCTAAAGAATCCTAATCCCATATCAAATTTTTCACTGTTTGTTAAACAATCAGTAAAAAAGTCTATTGGTGTTTTTTTCGTCCCGCTTGATGAATATATGTAATATAGTTTTAAATCTTTAAGCATTATTCCATAAATAGATAATGTTAATAAATAATTCCTCTTGCCAATCTTTTAGTTCACCATTATTAAATATGGTATTATTCTTATAATACCATCGTTTTAAATGTTCAGGTAAATACCTATTTCCTTTTTCTCTTAAATACTCAGTCAATTCATTATATCTATTTCTCCACATATAATCTGCATATGATATATCTAAATCTCCATATTGATCAATTATCAAGTCAAAAAGTTCTTTTTCTTTTTCTGATAATGTTCCTTTTTCTTTTTTCTTTTTTTGAACATTCCAGAATCTATTCAGTCTAACTTCTGAGTCGTCTGCTGTTGAGTAATTATACGGGAATCTATTATTTTTTAAAATGAATGCTATTAGTAAATCAATACTTGTTTTGAAATCCCTTCTTTCAATGTCTTCTGATAACCTTTCATAACATGAATTATATTCTTCTTTTGTTATTCCTATATATCTTACTCCATCTTTAATATATACAGAGAATAATTTATTTGCTTCAGCTTGCAGATTAGAAACAATACTTTTCTCACTCGTTGAAGGCCTGTATTTTTTAATATATTTAACTAAATCATTCACAGAAGCTATATGTTCAGTTGTCTGCATAATGTACTCTAATGCAAATTCTCTGATTGTTCCTCCCCTTTTGTATCCTTTATTCCATTCTTTGAGAGTATATGTACTCGTTCTTCCGATGGCACTTAAATTGGTATTAATATTTATTGAAGCAGCTATACTACTTATAGTAACATTTCTGTCAGGATATTTTTTGACAAAGACTTCGTAAATTTCATCTTTGCTCATTGCTGAGCCGTGATCCCTTATTATATCTTCTACTATATCAGGTATATTTCTATAAGAGTTAGCTTCTATAATAATATAGTTGCCATCAAATAAACAATCATAACATCTTGCTAGTATATACCTGCAAGCTTTTTCTATTTTCTCAAAATATTCATATTGGATATTTCCTCTAAAGAAATCAAGAATATATCCATTAAGATTTAACTTATAGTCTTGATTATGTTTGTCGTTGTAAACCTCATTAAAATTTTGAAGAAATAGTTGAAAGTCAAATATCTGATTTAACTCTTCCGGAACAATATTAAGATTAAGTCTTTTATTATCAGGGTTTAACAATGTTTCTTTTGCATTTCCTAAAATATAATAATTATTGGATATTATAGATAACACCCACAATAAGAAGTTATTTTTGAATTTTGTATATTCATTAGAATTAACAAATTTAATAGTATTGTTATCATAATATGAAAGATCTATATACTCTTTGCTAGATATATATTTAATTCGGCTTTCTAAGTTATCAAATATACTGAACTTTATTTGCCTAATTCTTTCACCAGTCAGATCAAGCATAGTGATCAGCTCATCTCTTGATTTTAAGACTTGTCCTACATAAATGTTTATCTGTCCTTCTAAAATTATTTTATCCCTAGCGCTTAAGCTGTTCAAATACATTTGTATAATCTCAAATATAGGAAGATGCCCCAATCTCCTTTTTTCTGAGAATATTATATCAATATTGGATACCGAAAGAATATTGTCAGACACAAATTTTTGCTTTTCAATAAGTTCGTTTCTACTCTCTTCTGTTTCATCATTTACTTTTGATGCTATCTCTTTGATGTATTGAAAAAAATTTGTAAGTTCTGGTATACTTTTCTCCCCTACATTTTTTATGTCTCCGATGGAAAACTTTGAATCAGATATTTTAATATACAACTCGTTTAAAGAATTATGACAGCCTTTAAGAAGGGTATTAAAAGCATTTTGAGATCTAACTGACAATTTCTTTATTTCTGAACTTATCATTGGCCAAATGCTATCCAAATTTATAGTTAGTGCTACTTCGTGATTTTGTACATTTGTGTCTTCTGACTTCAATGTTATTCCCTTTGCTTTACGTAGTTCATCTGCAATATTAAGTATTTGTAATATGGTTTTTCTACCAGCGTTTCTTACTTTTGGATGTGTCACTTCATCTTTAAAATCAAGAATGAATTCATAAAATTCTTCATCTGTAAAACATCTCGATTTTATCCCGTTAAGAACATTTTTTGCTCTTGTATCTACTTTTTTTAAAGCTTCCTCATAAATAATCCTATAGACACCTTCTTCTTCATCTTGCTTAACTAGACTTTCACTTACATTAATATTTATATTTTTAAAACCATCCTTCAGATTGTCCTTGGAATTATCAAGTGGTAAATCATTTTCATTTCCCGCAATAGAGATTTGTAGAGCCTGTAATTCCTTATATATACAGGCTCTATCTTCAGGAACATCATTTAATCTTACATCATCTATACTTTCAATATCATTCTCAATGCAATAGAGATAAGTTTCTCCAGATATTTCTCCTTCATCGTATAGATATGATATTAATCTATTCTCCATTCGTTAATTCTAAAAAACTTTCAAGACCTTTTTCTATTTTATCAATCAGATAATCCATTCCATTAAGATTGGGATTCTCTTTCATCTCTTTATTCATCATTTCAAGACCATCGTCTATGTGCATCTTGATATATTTAGGTATATCTTTATCAGTTTTATATAAATTATAATGAACACATATAAGTCCAATATAGAAATTAATAAAGTTACCGAACAAAACACTTTTAGAGTATTCTTTACCTTGAGAATCTTGTATATCAGATAAATTCATTTTTTTCCCAGATGATAAAGAATAAGCTAAAGCTATTCTAGCGACAATATTTTCAGCCCCCAAGTTGAAATTGCGACTAAGTAAAGTCACAACTTCTTTATTTTTCTTTGAAGTCTTGATTTGTGTAAACATAACCTCTCACTTTGTTATATAATCAAATAAATTTAATGGTTCTACTTCATTTATCATTGATACACCATTTTTATTAATAATACAATATGTTTTATTAATATATGGGTATAGTAGTTCATATTCACTATATGATAGTTCTTTACCTAACAAAGGGAATATAACAACTTGTCTTGCTATATTAGGATAGAATTTTTTTATAACATTCTTTGAGTGAATGCTATCAAACTTCTGTAAAGGGCTATCAATAAAAATAGGAAAATCGATTCCTGATTCATCGACTAAAGCTTTTAATATAGATGTTGCATACAGTTGCTGTTCCCCCTTTGACAATTTGTCCTTTTTTATATTTTGTCCTTTATCGTCTAATAGGTTTATCTCAATTGTATCTGACAACAAATCTACTCTTACATCTTTTATAAAATCAGATTTATGCATTAATGACGCAATCGCAGCTTTCAATTTCATTTCAATTGAGTTCTTTCTTTTTTCTTTTAATTTATTAAGGAATAATGTTATTTCTTTTATAAGCCTTTCTGCTATTTCATCCTTTTCCTTTTCATAGCCTTCAATCTTTATTGCTTTCAGTACTTCTGATAAGTTTTTCTTTTTAATTGTCAACTCTTTGTTTTTTACACCAAACTTCTCTGATATGCTTCTTATTTCTTTTTCTAAATATACTATATTTGATTCAACCAATGCCTTCTTCTCTCTAATTTCTTTTATCTGTATATCCTTATTATCATATTCAGCAGCACTTACTATCTTTTGGGTTTTAACTATAAAGTTATTCGTAGTTTTTATTTCCCTCACCAGTTGCTTGAATGTTGAATTAAATGAGTAACGAATATTATCGAATAGGGCATTAAAGTCACGACTTTCGATTTGATTGAAATCCAATAATATTTTCCCTTGTACTTTCTCAGACTCCACTTCATCCTTGCATTCACATTCAGATAAAGAATCATCAAGTATTTGTCTTACTTTTCTTGATTGATTCTCTGATAAATTTATCTTGTTTAACTTATCAATTATAGTGCTATAAATTTTATTTAATGAAGCATTAATAGCATCTGCATCCTTTAATCCATTCTTTATTTTATCCTCAGAATTTACTTGCTCATAAAGTGAATATAACAATTTACCAGATATAGCGAAAGGTGCTAAATCTAGCATATCCTTAAGATCATTTTTCAATGTTTCTACTTTAGCTTTTAATGTATTGAGTAATTCTTTCTTCTTATTCAAGTCCTCAATACTCATAGCGTTACCTTCTCTAATTAATTGGACCTGTAAGCTATCTTTTTCGTGACGATATTGTGTTAATAATAATTCTTTTTCTTCTCTTAACTGCTCTAATATCGTAATCTCCTTTTCCAATGATTCAACTTCATCAGTCATTTTATCTAATTTTTTTTCAGAAATATTAATTCCACTAACTTTTCTGAATTTAATTCTTAGATTCTCCAGATTACGTTTTATATCTTCATATTTTTTTATTCCTAAAACTTCACTATACGCAATACTTAATCTTTTCTTTTCTTCTACACTTTTTGTTTCAGCGAGATTTACTATTTTTTCAGCATCAAAAAAGAAAAACTTAGCTATGTCTTTAGATAAGATGAAATCGTTAATAAATATATCATAACCTACCTCTTTTGCTAGCTCATTTGTTTGTTCATCTATAAGAACCTCTATTGTTTCATTTTCTAACAATAAGTCGTATGTCCTTTTAATTCTTATTTCTCTACAAGGTATGGATGGAATGAATACATCTGATAAGTTTATTTCTACAGAATATTGTGTTTCATCCTGCAAATCTTCATACTTACCCACATATCCATTCTTCTGAAGAAATTTCTTCTCTTCTGATGTTATATTTAGCTTAGAAACTTCAGGAATCAACTGCTTATTTAAATTCATTCTTGCATAGTTTTTATATCCTTGCGCATCGTTGATTTCCCTACGAAACCTCTCATCTACATCTACCATTAGCTTCCCATAAAAGCACCATACCAATGATGTTAAAAATGTTGTTTTCCCAAAGCCATTATTCCCAGCTATAAGATATACATTTTTAGTACCATCCTTAAATGTTACTTTATTGATTCCCTTATAAGATCTATAGTTCTTTAATATGATTGAATTTATAAACATTGCTTCTCTTTTATATAATTATCTAATCGTTTTTCTATATCTCCTTGCAAGCCATTGTTATTCATTAATATTGTTTTATTCTTATGTAGTGATACTAAATCATTGATTAGATGATAATCGTCAGGATAATCCTTACAAATTTTTTCTAATAGTAGCCTTTCTTGATATTGCATATTCTCAAAAGGCATTTTTCTATTATACACCTCATTAAAGATGTCTGTGACTTTAGGGTGGAAATATCCATCTCTATACCAATTAATCTGAATAGCCACAAGCTCTTGATTTGAAATCAATTCCATATGTGGATGCGTTTCCTGTATTTGTTTTTGAACGTTTAATAATTTAGCCAGCATCTTTACTCTATATTCAAATGTATAATTACCTAAGTTATGTCCATCTGAATCTACAGCTTGCTGCCCATTCCTTCTTGTTGCTGATCGGTTTTCAGATATGTTTCGTCCTTCCACCATTTCATCTCTATAGTCCAACAGTGGTTTCATCCATTCATTTCCTCTTTTTACAAGGGCGGTCATTGACTTATCTTCTTTTACTACCGTACAAACCCAGCAGCCAAATCTACTTTGTCCACAAGATGGTTGTGTTTTATCTGTTATAACCGTTGGACATTCATAATCATCTGCACTAGCATCTGAATATATTTGGAATAATTTGCTATTATCATATCCCCAAGGGGATTCCTCATTTCTTAATATATACCAGACCTCTTCTAGATATAGTTCCTTAATCGGAGCATAAGTATAAGCGTTAGGATTTAATGGATGTTTGCTTAATCTCTTACCTTTTATCTCATGCTTAGATATTGTTTTTGCTCTCGTTGCGCTTTCAGATTTTCTTGTTCCTATGATCACGATTGCCTCACCCATTTGATCGATTTTGTCTAATATGAATTGGGTAGTAGGCTTTATTTTTAATCTTTCGGTACACCATCTAAAAGTATTATTAGGTACAGGATACCCCTTACCTAAGAAACTTATCCAAAAACTGTCTTCTAGTTTTGGAAATGTTACTTGCACTTTTAATGGTAAATCTTGTTGTATGGCTGCTCTTTTTATGATTTCTAACACCTCTATAACATAATCAGATATAATTGGATTCTCTACTAAAGTGTCGTTGTTTACAACATACACAGATCTTTGCATATAGTCTTTCCCTTTTTCTTCTTTTATTTGTAAAAGAGCTTTCCATACTAGCGTTAAGACAACAGTTGAATCCTTACCTCCACTGAAACCAATGATCCACGGTATATTATTGTCAGATTCTAAATACTGTTCTTTTATATCTTCAATTATATAATCTATTCTTTTTGCCATTCTTATATCATTTAGTAGGTGATAGTAATGTTCTTACATCTACATCTAACAATCCAGCTATTAAACTCATTTGTTCTATTGATGGTTGTGATTTATTAAGATACCACCTTGATATAGTATTATCTGTTTTTCCCAGTTACCAGCTAACCATCTACTTGTTTTGCCCTTTTCAACTAGAATAACCTTTATTCTGTTCATTTTAATCTGTTGATTATTCGACATATGATTTGTAATTTTCTATATAGAATATGCAAAGATACAATATTAACTATATTTCTTTATTATGTCTTAGTCTAAAAAAGGTTGACTGTTTTTACATCAAACCCGAAGTCAGTTGACTGCTCTATTCTACCCTATTGTTCGTTGCCATCAACTCACCTTTCATCCTTACTTAGTGATAAAGCCAAGATGATTTCATAGGTATCTTTGTGTCACCGACTTATGCACCCAAAGATAAGCATTCATTTGAAACAAAGTGCTCCGGTTGCAGATGTTTTATGGCAAAATCGCTATAACTGGTTGCACTTATTAATTAACCTATGAAGCTATTTCCAAATGGCATCTGTAACTTATTGCGTAAATTTTACGCAAATAAATTTATTGGCTGAAAAAATATATTTAATTTTACGCCAATCAAATGTAACAGATATGGAAGAGTTAAAGTATCACTATAAATATCCGCATCCGGCAGTCACAACCGATTGCGTGATTTTCGGTTTTGACGGTGTAAGAATTAACGTGTTACTTATTCAGCGAGGTGTGGAACCCTATAAAGATGCCTGGGCATTTCCCGGTGGTTTCCTGAAGATGGACGAAACGGCAGAAGAGGGTGCCAGGCGGGAACTGGAAGAGGAAACCGGATTGAAAAATGTGGATGTAGAACAATTCTATACGTTCTCGACAGTTGACCGCGATCCAAGAGAAAGAGTCATTACCATAGCTCACTACGCATTGGTAAGAATGGCAGATGTCAGAGGCGGAGATGATGCAGCCAATGCCCGCTGGTTTCCCTACAACGAAATTCCCCGTCTTGCCTTTGACCATGATAGAATACTTCGTAAAGCAGTTTCAGTATTGAAAGAGCGTATTTGCTTCAAACCGATAGGCTTTGAACTGCTACCCGAAGTATTCACCATGAGTGAACTGCAAAACCTCTACGAAGCCATTCTGGAGGTTAAGTTTGACAGACGGAACTTTTACAACAAGATACGAAAATCAGGTTTGCTCATAGAAGCTGGGAAACGTCCAGCCAATACACCGTTGAGAGTGCCGGTCAAATATTGTTTCAATCCTGAGAAGTACGCCGAGTTAAAGCACAAAGGATTTAAATTGGAATTTTAAGAAGACTGTATATGTATTGTAATAAGATTTTAGGTGGAATAGTTGGTGATATCATCGGCTCCACACGCGAAAGGAAAAATATAAAGACAGAAGATTTCGAGCTGTTGCCATTAGGAAGCCACTTTACGGATGATACGGTGATGACTCTGGCTGTCGCCAAGTGGCTTCTGACTGATCCGCTGCACACCGAAACCAAGCTCATTGAATGTTTGCAGCAGTTAGGCAGAGAATATCCTCATGCCGGTTATGGTGGCATGTTCCGCAAGTGGCTGTACACGGAGAATCCTCAGCCTTACGGAAGTTTTGGTAATGGATCAGCCATGAGGGTAAGCCCTGTAGGAATGTATGCCAGTTCGATGGAAGAGGCATTGGAATTGGCTCGCATTACAGCGTCGGTAACGCACAATCATCCCGAAGGAATCAAAGGAGCACAAGCCATTGCGGCGTGCATCTACTTGAAACGTACGGAGCAGTTTGATGTAAAAACAAAAATCAAACGTTACATCGAAGAACATTTCGGATATAATCTGGATGTGGATCTGAAGGAAATTAGAGACGACTATCACTTTGATGTCACCTGTCAGGGAAGTGTGCCAATTGCTATCATGGCATATCTACAAGCACCCGACAGTGTAGAAAAGGCTATTCGGCTGGCTATATCCATGGGTGGAGATTCTGATACAATTGGATGTATGACCGCGTCTATTGCCGCAGTGAATGGACCGTTTACGATAAGCAGCAGCATGCTGCCCGATAGGATTAAAGACATATGCCGTAAACTGCTGCCTGATGATCTGTTGGATATAAACGATAAGTTCTTAGCCTTCATAAACCGCCCACGGAATCAGTCTCCTGAAGTAAATGACGACCAAGAAACCGTCTTTGCAGATGAACATCCCAACGACCAGAATAGCGAAGACTTGGCGAGTGTAGAGTACATTAACGATTGCATACGCGGATCGTTGATGGGTGGCGCTGCCGGAGATGCACTTGGGTATCCGGTTGAGTTCATGAGCCGGAGAAGCATCTTGGATAAATATGGCCCCGGAGGAATCACAACCTTTGAACTTGACAGTAACGGAAAAGCTGAGGTAAGTGATGATACCCAGATGACACTGTTCACCGCCAACGGTATGCTGTCGGGTATCACTCGCGGCTGTATGAGAGGTATAGGTGGTATACCAGAAACTTATGTAAATCTGGCATATATTGACTGGTATTATACGCAGACAAATGAAACGGAATTCAGAAGGCCACCCTTCACCTGGATCAGAAATTTACCTGAAATGGCCAACAGACGTGCACCTGGGAATACATGCTTAAGCGCCTGTGCTGACTGGCTGGACTTCAAAACAGTTCAGAACAACAGCAAAGGATGTGGCGGCATCATGCGTGTGGCTCCTATGGGACTTCTGCTTGCTGCTGATAAAGCAAGAATGGGAAAATGTTCATACTCTATTCCCAGGATGTTTGAAGCTGGAGCATACATAGCCAAGGCAACACACCTGCATCCGTTAGGATTCCTTCCTGCAGGCATGATGACAGAACTCATATTCAAATTAGTTCCACTGAATCCGGATGAAGCAAAAAAGAGAATCTGTGACATTGCGGAAGACACCATTAAAACCCTCGATGATGTATATCCAGGTGAATACGCATCAGACAAACATTATCTGGCTGAACTGACACGAAAAGCCATCAGGCTGGCACAATCAGACACAGATGACTACAAGGCAATAGAGGAATTAGGAGAAGGATGGACAGGCGAAGAAGCCTGGGCCATATCTCTTTTCTGCACCATCAGGCATATAGACAGTATACATGATGCTATTGTTGCTTCTGTCAATCACAATGGAGACAGTGATTCCACCGGATCAATTACCGGCAATATCATGGGAGCCATCTATGGCTACGAGGAGATCAAGCGGCAAAATCTGTTCTGTCCTGAAGGGAAAAAGTTTGAAGACACGATTGAGCTTTCAAACATTATACTTGCCCTGGCAGATGACTTGACTACAAATTCTAAAATCGACATGTCTACTCCGATTGATACTCCAGATCGAAAACAGTGGTATGAGCGTTATTGGGAAATGAAGCCTGTCGGATTAAAACAGGACAATCATTCAACAGGTTTATTCAAGAGTGAAAGCAAGAAATAATGCAGAGACATGGCTGATGCTGTTCATCATGAAAGAAGGATTTGATTTTGAATACATCAAGACCAACCTGAAAAAGTTGTCCGCCTAACTGCAAACTTGTAAATTTGCAGGGTAAGATTAAAATAACAGATAGATTTATTAAAAACCGAACATCATGAAAAAGATTTTAATCGTATCGGGACATCCCGACCTGAATGATTCGTTTGCCAACAAAACGATACTGGAAGAAATGCATAAATTGTTGCCGGATGCAGAAATTGCCTACCTGGACAAACTCTATCCGGATTTCTGTATCGATGTACCGAAAGAACAGGAACGTCTGCTCCGCGCTGACATCATCGTGCTGCAATATCCGCTGTTCTGGTACACAGCGCCTTCTCTCCTGCATCGCTGGATAGAAAAGACCTTCACCCATGGATTTTCACACGGCAAGTCGGGCGACAAGCTGAAAGGCAAACAACTGGTGCTGTCTTTTACAACCGGTGCTCCTGAAGAAATGTACAGCTACGACGGACCGCAGCAGCACCTCATCGACGACTTCCTGACACCTTATAAACAGATGGCCAATCTTTGCGGACTGCAGTGGTGTGGCTATGTGTATAGCGGCGGACTCTCGTATGCAAGCCGGCACGACGAGAAGGAACTGGCCCGGATGAAGGAGAAATCCATTCTTCATGCCCATCGGCTGGTAGAGAAGCTGAAAAGCATGGAGTAATAAAATTCTTGCAGCGCTTTTCAGTTGTTATGTCCATATACCTTATTTAACGCAGTGATACCCTCCCGATTCACATCTTTCGCATAATTTTGCATACAATTGAATAAAGGATAACGTGAAAGGATATATATGGCACAACTGAGAGAGATGACATCAGGGCCGAGTCTGCCGCTGATTTTGAATTTTACCTTACCTTTGTTGCTCGGCAACTTGCTTCAGCAGACGTATTCGCTGGTAGATGCCGCTATCGTTGGAAAATTTTTGGGTATCAATGCTCTGGCTTCTGTGGGTGCCAGTACATCTGTCGTGTTTCTGATATTGGGATTCTGTAATGGATGCTGCGGTGGCTTCAGTATTCCGGTGGCCCAGAAATTCGGAGCACACGATTATGTGACAATGCGGCGCTATGTGTCGGTCAGTCTGAAACTGACGGCTGTCATGTCGGTCGTAGTGGCCGTCATTACCAGTTTGCTTTGCGGATTCATACTGCGGACGATGCAGACACCCGAAAATATCTTCCAAGGGGCTTACATTTATCTGCTCATCACGTTTATTGGCGTACCCTGTACGTTCTTCTACAACCTGCTTTCCTGTATTATCCGTGCATTGGGCGACAGCAAGACGCCGTTCTGGTTTCTGCTGCTTTCTACCATACTGAACATTATCCTCGACCTGTTCTTTATCATTACGTTAGGATGGGGCGTTGCTGGCGCCGGCATTGCCACGGTCGTCTCCCAGGGAGTTTCTGCACTGCTGTGCTATCTCTATATGTACCGCAAGTTTGATATTCTGAAAACCGAGCCTTCTGACCGTATTTTCCGGAAAAAACTGGCCAGCCAGCTTCTGGCGATTGGTGTGCCGATGGGCCTGCAGTTTTCTATCACAGCCATTGGAAGCATCATGCTGCAGAGTGCGAACAACGCATTGGGCACGGCCTGTGTGGCGGCCTTTACCGCAGCCATGCGTATCAAGATGTTCGTAATGTGTCCGCTCGATGCCTTGGGTATGGCCATGGCTACGTACTCCGGACAGAACTATGGCGCCGGCAAGCCTGAACGCATCTGGATGGGTGTCAAATCGGCCACCCTGATGATGGTAGTTTATTGTGCTGCAATTGCTGCAATCATGTGGGGACTGGCTGATAAGTTTGCCCTGCTGTTCATCTCGCCCGACGAGACAGAGATCATGAAAGATACAGTGCTGTTCCTGCATATCAATACATCGTTCTTTGTCCTGTTAGGATCGCTGAGTATTTTCCGCTACAGCATTCAGGGAGTAGGCTATACACGGTTATCCATGTTTTCAGGCGTTTCCGAGATGATAGCCCGCGTGCTGGTCAGTCTCTTTCTCGTGCCAGCCTTTAAATTCCTGGGTGTCTGCATGGGCGATCCGACGGCCTGGCTGTTTGCCAACCTTTTCCTGATTCCGGCCTTTTTCTATGTCTACCGGCAGTTGAAAGAAAGCAGAAAGAGAAACCAGGTTCTGGCCAATTCGTGACTGTCCACAGCCTTCACCCGGGAAGTTTCCATATGTTTCAGGCCCCAAAAGCAGCTCAGAGCAAGATGTTGCTCTACTTTACAACGCTGCTCCAGTTCCTCTATTTTCTTATGCTGGCCAGCAATCTCTCTCTGAAAGGAAACCCGGTATAACGGTTCGAACTTTCGCCTAAACTTTCTTCTTCATCGGAATCGAAAAGATCACTACTAAAATTCTTTATTATCATGATAATTATTGATTTAAATACTTATTTTGAAAAACTTACCGTTCCACAGGCAGTCACAAAATATTATCTTGTTGTGGTCCGCATAGGCTAACTCTATGACATCGTCTACCCGATTATGCCCAACCACCTGAACAAATCCATGTAGCGGATCATTCAGTTCAGACCGGTCTGCCCAGAATATTCCACCCATAAGGCCGGCATCTCCACCCCGAACTGCACCAACCTGGAACAAAGCCTGGACCTGCCTGTCGTCCGGGGCATTCAACTGGGCTGCAATATCTCCGTGAATATCTCCTTTAAAATCGTTTACAAACCAAGGGTGAGATATTCCGGCATGAGTAAATATGATATTTTTTACCTGATATGCATATTGAAACAACTCCCGATTGTCGAGAAACATCCGTCGTATTCTCTCAGCCAGCAGAAAATTATACCGGGTACCAATTGACATATCGTCACAGAAATAGTGTAAATCGTGATTTCCCAAAAGTAACACGACACGATCTATGTTATCCTGCTTAAAACGGATGATATCAACAAAATTATTCCAAAGCTCATCATAGTCATTAATGTGATACGGATCTAAATAATCCCCCAAAAACACGATCGTCGCATTCTTATTCTCATCAACGATGTCCTTCCATTTTGCTGAACCATGTATATCACCTATGGCTATTATTCTGTTACACATATTTCTTACCTTTTAATTTTCCTATAATACCTAACACTCCAAACATATCCCGGAAATACAAATCACAGACAAACGACAAGCAAAACTGCTTCAGTCCCCGCCCTCCTATTTACGATTCTCGTGGTTGAATAACATTTTATCTTTTAACAGCACTTTAAAATCATCCGAAGTCAGTGTGGGCGGCCAATATTTTCCCAGCTGCATATAAGCCTTGTCGAGGGCATTGTCAATCTCCGATTTAGCGTCTTCAATTTGAGAAGACAATCCCCAAAAATCTATGACTTCATTTCCAATCCGGGCAAGATCCATCCGGGCAAGTTCTGCCGCTGAATACGACAAGGACAATGGCACATTTATGCTGCCTGCACATCGCTTTACCCGCACTGATACACAGTGGTTAACCGTCAGTAGTCCGGATTCAATCTTCAATTCCAGATTTTTCTTCTTACAATCCTGCACCAACATTTTAAACTGCTTATAATTTAACGAGAAACAACCCTTCCCTGATGTTTCTGCATCAATTATGTATTCCCCGCCAGGAACCTGTACTGATAATTTTCCGGGTTCACTAACCATAAATGCTATAGAATATACCTTTGCATATTTTCTGTGCATCTTAGCCCCAGCTGATAATGCCTTAAAAGCACTGGTGAGACTTTTTTTATTTACCTTTAAAAACAATCCACCTTCCATATCTGCTTATCGTGTTTATTAATTCATGTACTATTTTCGGATGTCCTTATCTTATACTTGTAAGTTTTTCACATTTACCTTATAGCCGGCAAAATTGTCCGTCCGATAATTAAAGGGTACTGACAACTGTTTCTGATATCAAATCATTGCCACTATGGCCTGGAATCGGCTTCTGGTCTCAGAAACAATGCTAATATCTTATCCATCTTATTTACAAATATAACAGAATATTTCCGTTTATCCCAATTATCTTGGTCTGAAAAAATTGGCTAGATCAACATGTTATGAAAGTGTATAATTAATCATATATCTCTTCATCCTTCTGAAGCATTCCTTTCCTGTATTTAGGCGTTACATCCAAAAGAACTACCACGTTTTTTTGTACCTTTGCCTACCGGATAGAAGACTGGTGAATAAGGTTGGAATATCTGTAATTAGATCAATGATTATGACAAGACAAACTACTTTGGCCCGACTGATGAGGGCAATGATTAAATATGACGGTGGCGATGTGCCACGTATCCAGCATTTCGTGAAAGTACATGATTTTGCACGAACAATCGGCGTGGCGGAAGGCCTGACTGACGAAGAGCTGTTTGTACTCGAAGCGGCTGCTATCCTGCATGATGTTGGCATACATGCGGCTGAAGCCAAGTATGGAAATTGCACCGGCAGGTATCAGGAAGAACTCGGACCGGCTGAGGCCCGGAAAGTCCTGGCTGAAACAGGAGGTTTTGATGAAGCGCAGACCGAAAGAATCTGCTGGCTGATAGCGCATCATCATACTTATACGGGTGTTGTGTCTAAAGATCACCGCATCTTGCTGGAAGCCGATTTCCTGGTCAACTCGTTCGAAGACCAGGTTTCAAAAGAAGGCATCATCGCCTTTCGCGAAAATGTGTTCCGCTCGGAGTCGGCTATCTCGATGCTCAACGATATGTGGGGACTGAGTTCCTTGCAGGAAAATCATAATGAACAGAATAACTAAATATAGAAGCGATGGAAACATTCTATGACGTAATAGCAGGCGACCAGCTTGTTCTGGTTGATTTCTTTGCCACGTGGTGCCAGCCCTGTAAGATGATGCACCCCGTATTGAAACAGGTAAAAGATGTATTGGGCGACCGTATCCGTATCATCAAAATCGACGTTGATACACATCAGAGCCTTTCGCGGCAATATCAGATTCAGTCTGTTCCTACCCTCATGCTGTTTCGCAAAGGTGAAGCGCTCTGGCGGACAAGCGGCGCGATGCCGAAAGCTGAACTACTATCCAGCCTCGATCCTTTCTTGAAATAACACTTATATGCCAGAAACGACAATGAACGAAGATATTACCCTGCGCGATGTAGCCGATTATCTCGATAGCATCGGCATTCAGTTTATGGCTACCATCGGTCTGGATGGCAAGCCGAAAGTACGCCCCATGCAATACATGGTTTTGGAAGACGGGAAATTGTGGTTCTGTACCAATGCAAAGAAGGAGGTATATGCTGAACTCCAGGCCAATCCATCTCTCGAACTCTGCGGATGCAAGCTGGAGGAAAACGAGATCCAGACACCTTGGATCCGCTTTTCAGCCGAAGCCGTCTTTGAAGAACGCCAGGACATCCGGGATGCCATCATCGAGAAGAGCGCCATCGTACACGAGCTCTATAAGGATATGCGCAACAACCCCATCTTCAAGGTATTTTATTTGAAGAACATCGACGGATGGATGACCAACTTAGGCCATGTGAAAGGGCTGGAACAGAAAGCTGAATTTGCCAGACCCGTCCATTTCCGGTTCTGAAAAAGAACTATATGACAAGAAAAGATAAGATAATCTCGTTTGCATGGCAACATGGGCTGCTGTTCATAGCCCTTTACATCATGACGTTAGGTATTTCCCTCTGCGTTAAAAGCATGTTGGGAGCCAGTGTCATCAGTGTATTGCCCTACGTGTTTCATGATGCGGGAACAAGCGGACTGACTCCGGCCCTGAGTATCGGACAATATACTTTCCTGATGAATGCCCTGCTGGTAGTTGGCCAGATAAGTGTACTTCGCCGAAAGTTCGATCCGGTTCAGCTCTTCCAGCTGCTTGTCGGTTTTGTGTTCGGAATGCTGATCGATCTGAACCTCTTCCTTATCTCCTGGCTGCAACCGGAAGCGATCTGGGAGAAAGCCGTCGCCCAACTGGCCGGATGCACGGTTTTAGCTGTCGGCGTCGCACTCGAAGTGAGATGCGGAAGTGTCACTATGCCAGGAGAAGGGTTTCCCGTTGCCCTCAGCCATGTGACAGGCATCGAATTCCCGAAAGTCAAGATTGCAGTCGATGTCTCGCTTGTACTTTTAGGTGTTGTCTGCAGTTACATCTTTTTCGGGAAATGGCAATGGCACATCATCGGGCCGGGTACGCTGTTTGCCATGTATTATGTGGGATGGACCGTGCGTATTGTCAGTCATCACCTGCACTGGTTCGACCGCCTGCTCAGATACCGGCCAGGCTTCCGGAGATATATTTACGGACTGGCGAGGTATATTTACCGGAAATAGTTATGAAAAATGACAAATATGGAAAAAGAACTCATTGACTCTTGCCCCAAACTGATTGAGTACATCGAAGAGGTCGGTTTTCTGCCTCTGCTGCCGATGGGAATCGCCGGATGGTCGGCCGAAGAAGTAACCGACGAAGATTGCCATTATACCCAACTGCCCGATGGCGGATGGGAATGGCCGCTTTGGGAATGGAAAGGCTCTATCCTGCAGGAAAGTGGCTGCGCATACGGCAAGTTCTTTAACGGCAAGGCGGCATTCATCAGCCGCGAATGGTGGCCCGACTTCTGCAATTATCGCCGGAGCATCTTTCCTTATCCGGAAGAAGGAAGCATTGAAGAGACCATTCTCTTCACCCTGAAACACAACGGCAGCCTGATTACAAGGGAACTGCGTGCGGCCTGCGGCTTCACGGGGCCGAAGATGCGAAGCCGTTTCGACGCGTACGTCACCCGGCTGGAAATGGGCAGTTATGTGGTTACAGAAGACTTTGTCTATCCGCGCGACCGCCACGGACGGGAATATGGTTGGGGCTGGTCACTGCTCACCACGCCCGAAACGCTGTTTGGACGCGAAGCCTGTCATCCCGACCGTTCTCCGCAGGAATCGCGTGAACGGATACTCGGCCAGCTCCGGAAGATCCTGCCGAACGAACCAGAGAAAGTATTTGCGGCTTTACTGAAATAAATCTACAGAAACGCCGTCAGCAACGGAATACTCAACACTGAGAGCAAGGTGGTCAGGAATGTGCCTTCAGCCATGATGATCTCACCCCGCTGATACTGGATGCAGAACAAGGTTCCATACGAAGCCACCGGCATGGCGGCCAACACGACATTGATATTGGCAATAGCCTCGTCGACCTGACAAAGCCTTGAGAGATAAAGTATAACCAGCGGAATCAGTATCAGGCGCAAGGCCGACATCAGATAGATGGCCACATTGCCGAACATCCGGCGGATGGGAACCTGGGCAATCGACGAACCGATAATCAGCAGGGCAGCCGGCACGGTGACGTTTCCGAGCAGGATAAACGGAGTACTGATGACACGGGGCGGAACCCAGCCTGTCACCACAATCAGAATGGACAGATATGATGCTATCATGGGCGGACAATAAAGCGTGCTCCAGTCGAAACGCATCTTGCCCTCACCTCCCGAGATGAACAAGGTTCCGAACACGAAGATCAGCAGCGTACTGGGAAAGTTGAGGATGCTGGCGTAGAACACCGCACTGGCTCCGAAAATGGAAGCCACGATCGGATAACCGATGAAACCCACATTACCAAAAGCCAGCATGAAACTGTAGATACCCCGTTCCGACGGTTTGACGGGTAAGTAACGCGGGAGCAGGAATCCGGCCCCAATCAGAATGACATAAGTGAAAAAGCCCACCACAAGCAGGGGAAGAATCAGCTCCTTGTCGGGGAGCGTGTCGCCCATCACCGACGAAAGGATCAGGCTGGGACACGTCACGTTAATAACAACTCTCGAAAGTTTGCGGTCGAAATCCGCATCCATCATCTTCTTCTTACTCAAATAATAACCGACGATTACCAGAATAAACAGGATAATCATCTGTGTAACGATTGCATCCATTGTTATCTTCTTACCTTAAAAAATCGCGCAAAGATAGTGAATGCCGGGCGCAGAGACAAACGAAAATGAAGTTTTCAGGTTTGCCATACCGATAGTTTCACATGGGGTATTCATGATTGATGTAAGATCGCATTCTTCCTTTTCTTTCTTTTTCATTCTGTTACTCCTTTTAGGTATAACAGTATTTTAGGACTAGACAAATTCAGTGCCTATCCGAATAATATCGTTCCTTCTTCCGTGTCTAATACACTTTCATAACATTTTGATTTGTTCAACTTTTTTCAGCCCAAGGCCCAGCTATCTGTGAGATATCAAACTTACCGTCCATGTCACGAACCTGGATTTTGCCTGTAAGGATTTGGAAAAAGAAATTACGGATATTTTCTACTGTTAAAGGAATACTTTTCCCATTATCTGTTTCTAAATCATAAGTCTTAAGCAGCTGTGTACCAAGGCTGGCAGCTGTCAACAGAAAATGATTTTGGAATTTGTCTGTATCCAAAAGGTCTGCCGCAAGAACCTTCCCTACCACTGTATAGCTTCGAAGAGTCTTCTGGACATCCTTATTCACCAGTTTACTCTTCACTTCGTCTGCTTCAAGATTTATTTCTATTCTTCCGGAATCTGCAGCTTCAGGCTTTCCACGGTATAATGAACCAAGATCGGCAAGACTGAGATTATAGAGTTTGGAATTAGCAGCTGAATAAATTCTTTCTATGGAGAAAGCACTAGGCAACAACAGATTAACTATTTCGGAGATTTTCACAATTGGCGCATTGAATGTTCCCACTATAGAATTCCTCAAATTAAGCTCCTGTGTAGCAAATACGCCACCTATCACCACACAATTTTCAAGTACTATATCGTCGGCATATAGACTTCCCGCCACAAAAGCATTGTTCAAAGATATAGATTTGGCATTTATATCTGAATAAAACATCAATTTGCAATTAGAAGCCCTGGAGACCACGGAATTGGCAGAACCGACACATTTTTTGAATTCAATCTTACCTTTTGCGTCAGAATTGACATACAGCTCATGCTGTGCAAATACCGAACCCTGTATATCAAGATCACCTTCACGAACTTCAAGACGATATGCATATACCGGTCCCTCTACGACATTATTCCCTTTGAAAATAATGTTTCGGTTCAGTTCCGCAATCTTTTCCGGCAGGATAGATCCTCTTACTAAGTTATCCTGCAACATTATATCTGTTTCGTTAAAACGAATTTCTTTCAGTTCTTTCATAAATTATAACATTTTAATGAGATTATTGTTGAACATACGTACCATACAGTCTCTTACACGCACTTGATGGACATCGGAAGTTTGATATTTGCTGCTTAGTTCTGCATTAAAACTAAGCTTTATCTGTTCGGCATTATCGCCAAAAAAGTCCTTCCAATTTTCCATGTTATTAAAACTTTCGAGAAGTAGTTTTTCGTTAATGGTACCAATCGTCTGCGGATGATATACCTTTCTGTCAATACGGTTGTCATTACCATTTATCTCGATGTAACACACAGGGATATAATATACAGCATCCATTTTCTCATTGTGGATACTGTTATGCAGGATATTGTCAGTCTTTCTCTGTTTGTCAAGGAAAGCATTTACAACTCCTATAGTTCTTAAAGCACTTTTCTTTGCTACTGATGCACTTATCATTGCTTCTACTCTGCTACTTTCGGCTCCTGACACAGCTACGGTACTTACCATGTCACTACTAAGCGTATGATACGAACTCTTGTCGCTTTCCTGCTTGAACAGGAATGCAGGCTTGTCGAGTTCATATATACGATTCTTCAATTCGTTGTTCAGGTCAGTAAATATCTTAAGATACTGTCCGGTGAGTCTCTGATAGTCATTTTGCATCTGCCGCTGTTTTTCAACACATCGTTTTGACAGGGCATTGAGGTGAAGTAATGTAGCATCAATTCTGTTCTTCAGCTCCACTATCTGCTGGCTTATCTCAGAGCGTACAGTTTTGAAGAAACCATTTATAATGGTATCTCCCACCTGCATTGCCTTGTCGCGGATGGAAGCGGTCTGAGCAGCTTCTGTTGCCACTACAGAACCGGTAAGTACTCCTACCGTATTGTTGCATTCACCTACACTGTTGTCAAAAGCAGAAGTGTCAACTTCTACATTAACATGAACATCCTCATATACGGTACCGCTAAATGGAACTGAGCCGCCATCCTTAGATGGTGGATAATGCACTGTACCGGAATAATGCATGGCTATTCTTTTGGAAAATGATCGACTATAACTCATGCTGCTTTATTTTATGGTTTGGACATTATTTGAGGAAAAGAGTTTATTTGCCATATCCTTTACTCGCTGCGGGGCTGATGATGAGGACAAATATTTGCTAAATTCACTCTTAATCTCGTTACTCAACGATTCTTCCTGCCAATCGAATTTCATCGCTACCATACTAATCGCCGAGCAAATACTTTCCTGAGCCTTTCCACTAAGACCTTCAGAAGGAGGAATTACATCAAGACGGGTATTCCCGTATTTGTCATACCTTGATTCGCTGATGATTACTGGCACCATCAAACAAGCATCTTTTTCTAAAGATGATGTATTCAGAAGGATTTTCTGAGTCAGTTCATCCTGCTTTTTCATATCCATCAGAAACCTTGACATGGAATCTATCACTCTCATTCCCTGAAACTTCATGTTGGAAGTAAGTATCTTCTGGCTTATTGACAGTGATTCTTTCTGCGACGTGGGTACCGTGGCTGTCATGTGTTTTTTCCTATTGGATATGGTATTAATGTCTTTCATCGCAAATTCCATGATAGGCTTGTCAAGTTCGTAAACACGCTGCTCAAGGTTCTTGTTAAGCCCATTGAAGAGTTTGATATATCTCTGTGATATCATTCCATAGTCTCTTTCCATTCGTTCCTTAATGGAAAGCAACTGTTTGCGAAGCTGGTTCAGCTTCATGATATGGGAATCCACCTCGCTCTGCAATTTAGCTATTTTCTGTGATATCTGCGAATGTATCAGCGTATAAAAACCTTTGTTTACATTTCTGCATACATGGTCGGCTGCATTTTGCTCTGCCTTGATCACGGCAGCTTTCATTCCAACAATGGCGACTGTTGTTCCCTGAATATTTCTTGACACCGATCTCATTTCGTTTGCCATCGGATTGGTGTCTATCAAACAATCTATTCGTGCCATGATTCAAGTGTTTAATCGTTATTTTCTTCTTTCGACGCAGAATAATCTACAGGCTTTTCACCATCAATTGTACATTCCGCTGCTTCGGATTTTTCGGTATCATTTTCAGCACCATCCTTAGATGCCTCAAGCTCTTCAAGTACATTTCTTGCCATTGCAGGGAGGTTGAGTGATATATGTTCGAAAGTGATATCTTCCACATTAGGGCGAGGGAGAAGCTCAGATGTTTTAGCCAACAACGGGTTAACTTCGGCCAACAACTTGCGCCTTTCGTCCAGGTTATGGATCTCGCTTGCGGCAACTGCCACCTCGTTTGAATATCCATCGCGAAGTTTCGCATCGTAGTATTCCACGTGGCCGAACTTCTCTGCCTTCATGTCTATGTCTTCCTTCAGGCGTTCCATATAATCCTCGAAACTTGCCTGGGTATTCTGGAATTCTTGTGACTGGAGTTCAAACGCCGCAAGTGTTTCTTCTGTATTGTCCACTACATTTACCACTGTGCTGTCAAGCTCTCCGTTTGACTTAGCCATGCTGTCTTCTGTACGTTTCAATGAAATGAGTGTATTGTATGATGCCACATATTCTCGTAAGCTTTCCTGCATCAGATTTATAATTTCAGAACTTTCAGCACGATTCGCTCTATAAAAAGCGTCCGTATCCTGATGCCACTTGTTGAGGTAATCTATCTTCTGGTCCTTGATATGATTGTAAATCTTAAGACGTTCTATCCTATTCTCCATCATAAGGTTCTGCACTACAGGAGCTACAATTTCTTCATAAATCTGATGGACGCCAAAAGGCATGTTCGTTGTACTTCCATCTTCAGCTGTCCACATACCTGTTAACAAGTTAAACTTCACACGTGAACTCTGCTTCAATTTAAACGGCTCATAATTCTGTATATCCTCTCCGTAATCAAATTTCTCGTTTCTGATACGTTCAATCTCGTCAAATTCCAACATGGGGGAATAATGGTTATAAGGGGCCTTCAGTATATTGAAAAGAAGTTTGTTGGACTCAAATACAACTTTATCAACCGAAGCTATTTTCAATGCAGATACAGCCTGTACGGAATTAGCCATTGTCATCATAAGCGACTTCAACACGTCCTCAAACTGCTGAGTCTTTGTAGAAAGTGAATCTTTCAGTTTATTAAGTTCCTGAAACTTCTCTATACTGTCGGCATAACGTTCCTTATCAAACACAGAAACCACTTGCGCGTCCTCAGGTATTTCTCGTGTGGCAAAATCATTCAGAAACTGCTGATAACCACTTCCTTCTGGTACAAGAGGCAGCGACACGGAAGTGGTATCAAGGTCCTCCATACAATAGGCAATGGTACGCAAGGAACGCTCCATGTTTCCTATATAATTATGCTGATTTAACTCCTGGATTGATGTTGAATAATCATCTGTCTCAATAGTTTCTGTCTCGTCAGAAGATTCAACAATCGGAGCCTCACCAAACAACTGTTCAAGCTTGCCAATAGTTTCAATGAGCAAATCATTACGGCGTGACAATTGCATAGTCAGTTCCGACTCCTGTACACATCCCGTATAATCGACAATAAAACTCTTGTCAGCATATCTCATTTGCTCTGCAATAGGAACATAAGCTACTCCCAATTTAGTAACTTTATAGTCCCTAAAAATTTCATTATGCTGCTTTTTGAACTCATTGATACGTAAATCAATCTCGTCAACCTTTTTCTGAAGTCCGTTTTTCTTGATAAAATATACAAAGAACAAGATTATGGTAAGAAACCACACCCACAAACCGGAAATTTCTTTTTCAAGCATCACCTTATCTTCTTCAAGTATGCGTATTTCCTTTTCAATACGCTCCTCCTCTGCTACAATTCTTTCGGCAGCCTGCTGATAATAGTCAAAAAGAATTTTGGCCTGGTCTTGATAAATACTACCAGACTCTGGAAAAATTTTACCGTACATAGAATTAGATTTTAAAGTGAATATATTGATTTTCTACTTTTTAAAATATAATCAACTTTTTCAAGCAAACTCATAACTCTGTCACTGTTCTCAGAATAGCTGTTGACATTTATACAGAAATCACGTACCATCTCCGAAAATTGCTTTTCCAAAGCGGCTGCCTCAGGATGTTCCGATGGTGATATATAGCGAAGGTCTTCTTCAATCTTCTCTATTTTGCTTCGAACTTCTTGCGGTATATTAGAGGAATTATAGACCATTTGTTTTAGTTCACCAAAAGCACGACGCATTTCAGTTATCCCCTTTTGCGCTGCCATCTCTTTATTATAAACAGAAGTAACCTTATCAGAAGCATGCAAAGCTCCTGATATACCTAATATGAGTATCAGCAAGAGCATTCCATGTATTATCAATTGTGCGGAAAACCCAACATTAAAAATCGTGTTGCACACAACCATAGAGCCAATGGCTAGAATGGCATATATCCACGTCACAGTCCACCTTAGACCTATGGAACCTATACGGCTTTTAGATTTATCTCGCCAATCCACCCACGGAACAAGCACATCGACATAAAACAGTGCATAGACTAAAAGAGAAACACAAAGATTAAGCACAAACAAATCGTCAGGCATATCTTTCAGAAAAATGAAAAATAAACCTATGATAATGGCAGCTCCCAACACCAAAGCCAGCCATGATAAGATATCTTTTGTATTCATAATGAAAAGTTTTATGAACAATTATGAACGTTTATTTCCACACCTCGGACAGAATTTTGCGTTTGGAGGAAATGTGGCTCCACACCGGCTACACGTATCACTCGTGATAACCTGTTTTCCACAATTTCCACAAAATGAACTACCCGGAGTAAGGGGAGCATTGCAATAAGGACAAAAAGATTCTGTGGACTGCAACGGCGCACCGCAACTAATACATCGTTTGGCATTCAAATCATTGTCTGTACCACAGTGAGGACACGGATTGTAAGGATCTCCACAATGCGGACAGAATTTCATTGTACTCGGGAATTTCTTCGCACAATTTGAGCAATACACCATTTTCTCAGCATGACCACCCATGGTAGGTTGAGGTCCACTCATACCTGAAGCAGATCCCTGATTCTGGTTTCCACCGAATGTAGGCTGATTGTATTGTGGCTGCATCATTCTGGAACTCATGCCACCTCCCATATTGCTCATCATGTTCATGGCAAGAAGTCCGCCAAGCAGTCCCACGTTTCCAGAGCCAAGATTTCCGATGGCATTGTTAGCTGTATCAAAAATTTGTTCCTGTTGCCAAGTATGACCGGTAATAGACATTGAACTCTGGCGTGATATAGCGTCTTTAATTCTACGGCCTTCAATAGTGGAATCATCTATGTCAATTGAAGTGACATAAAATTTCAGGAGACTTAAACCATATTCATTCCAAAAAGCAGACATTACACCTTTAAGATATTCTGATATAGTGTCAAGAAAAGCTGAAATCTGTTTATAACCTATACGATTATTCATCATATACTGCACTATGGCCGACTTTGACTTGGTATTAAATTCTCCGGCGAAGTGTTCAGTAAGATCATATTCCGTAAACTGGCTTTTCGTACCAACTATCTTTATGAGGAACTTCTCCGCATCAACCACTTTAAGACCATACTGCCCGGATACCTTTAAAGGTAACTGGGTATTGTAGTCAACATCGTGTATTGACATACTACTGGCAGTCCACTCAATATTACATGGTTGCAGTTTATTTACAAACCAGACTTCTGCTGTGAACGGATTCTTACCACCAAAAGGCAATCCGTATAAAGAACGTAAAATAGGAATGTTCTCTGTATTCAGAGTGTGTTTTCCTGGACCGAACTTGGCAATTATTCTACCTTTTGAGAACAATACCGCTTCTTGGGATTCTGCGACTATCAACTGAGTGTAAGTACTCAGATTAGTCTCAGGGTAACGCCATGCATAGATAGTCTCATCACCTTGAGGCGCCCACCTAACACTATCAATTATAGCCATTGTAGTAGAATTTAATATTAACAATAATAACACATATTACAAATATAGGAAAATATTTAAGTCTGAACAAATAATAATCAATTAATTGTCTTTGACTGAAAAAAAGTTGACGAATTTAAAATGTCATGAAAGAGAATAAGACACGGAAGAAGGAGCGATATTATTCGGAAGTGATCCGTCTTTATACTGAATTAGGTTATAGTATCGGACATATATCACGAACATTTTCGCTCAGTTATGTTACAATTAAGCGCTGACTGGCTATCTTTGCAGTCTACAGCTGGGAGCCCCATACAGAGTCCAATGAGGAGATTAAAGCAGAACTGTATAATAGCTGAACGCCACTTCAAGATTCGAATACGAAAAAATCTGGAGCCAAGTAGTATTGGACCTGCACACAAAGAACAGTCACAGATATCATATGGGAGATCTTTATGTACTACTTGATGTAACAAAGCAGGCTTATTACAAATATATGAGTATAAATATGATGACACCAAAGGAAGTCGCTACACATACAGGTGAAATTAAGAAAGGATGGACCAGTTATAGAGATACTGTTATAAAAAAATCTACAACCGGATAACTTTGTTTCAAATGAATGCTTATCTTTGGATACATAAGTCGGCGTCATAAAGATGCCCATGAAATCCTCTTGGCTTTATCACTAAGCAAGGATGAAGAAGTAGTTTATGACAAACTATAGAGATAAAATAAAGAAGTCTACTGACTTCAGGTTTAATGTAAAAACAGTCAACCTTTTTAGGCTAAGACAGAATTCATATCTATATATAATTAATTAGTAAAGAATGATATAATCTCTCAATATACCTATACACTCCATCGTCTAATATTCCAGCTGATACAATGTAGGGCCCCACCTTCTTCGGCTACTTCAGCCATTTCAATTTGATGAATCTCGCAATCAGGGAATGCTTCATGTATATATTGCCAAGCAATAACATCCTCTTTAATATTGAATATTGGCATGATAATCTTGTTACCGACTTGCAGGAAATTGATGTAAGCCCAATTCAGGTCGCTCCGCTGAGAAGACACCTTATCTGCAAATCGCATCTCTGTGACTTCAAAGCCATATTCTTCAAGGATGTGTCGGATAGCAGCAGCTTCTTCCGGGTATTGATCTCCATGATTGCCCATCAGGATACGGTTGCCACCACACCATTTGACAAACCCATCCGAATGACCGTACTTATCAGTATCACAAGCATTAAAGTCACCGTGCATTTTCCATGGAATTATAATCACTGGATGCCCAAGTTCTGACTCTAACTCCGCTTTGAACACTGCATCCTCTTTTTCTTTACCATTCTCGATAAACACCTTATCCGTCATCACAATATAAGGTCCACATGGGACCATATTTCCGCCGTCAATTATTAGCTTTGTTGAACGACAATTTATCTCCATTCCACGTAGTACGTTAGTACATTCAGTTCGTGTTCCAGCATCCTCTGGATTATTGCTCTTCATCAGATAATCAGGATAATATTGATACTTCAAGAATTCGTTCTCATTCAACTGAATAGGCATATAGTCGCGTACCCAATAATCTTTGGTGTATTTCAACTCTATGGGCTCTATGCCGCAATTCTTCAGAAGATTAGTCAGGCGCTGATAAAATTCTGGATGTCCTTCCTGCTTATCCTTCAGCCAGGGTGACAAATAGACTTCATTTGTTTCACTGTCATGTAGCAACTGGTCACACCGCAAATATCTGTATCGCTTATCCTTAAAGTTGGAAAACTCCTCGTATAAATCCTCCCGGTCAGGATACGATAGATAATCTCCAAGTATATAATCCACTTTCTTTTCGATAGTCTGCTTACCAGTTAGAAGATTTAATCTGGGTCTACAAATATATCCAATCATACCGTTATTGTGCTCTACAAGAATAGGAAAATTATAGTCCTGTTCAATCGCATGATGGAGTCTGAACAGCTCTGCACAAGCCCAAGGTCCTTCTAAAATTTCGTGTTTATCCTCGCTGATTAACTGGCGGATCAAAATACCTCCAAAACAAGAGCTGTCATCCAATATGTACTTCTTTACCTTTTTTCCATGAGAGTCAGTCTCATCAATTTTGCAAATCTCACTTGAAAAATTAAAATCAATCCCTCCAAAATCGTTTATATACCAACACAAAGATTCAGAAAAACGAGGATGAGTGATGATGTCACGATGATGCTTATTATAGAAATAAAACTCAATCTCTTTGAAAAGATAGATTTTTTCTCCCTTTTGTATCGCAAAATTTTCAAAGAGTAATTTAGCTATTTGAGTAAACCGCAATTCTATCTCTTCTGAACTCATTTCAGCATTCAGAGACATTAATTCTTTGAGTTTTGTTATCATTTATATTTATACTTTATACATTAATCTTCCAACATCAAATAATGCACTAATTTACAAAGAATTCACTTAAAGCATTGACGAAATCGTCATTTATTTTGCTTAAGACGTGATATTTTAGCTCAAATAGGACGATTTAGACAGTACTTGCGGTGCATATTCAGTCTCTATGGTACTTAATATCCTCGGAGTATTTGAAGCAGAAGAATTATATTCTAATACATATTTCGATTGTCGCACACCTTCTTTTTTAGTATCATTTTTCTCTCGTCAAAATAAACGAGGATCATTTTCAATCCTCAAGGGTATCATTTTTGATATACGTTAGATTTGAAAGAAAAGCCGGCGTATTTCAGCAATAATTTAAATTAGACAAATTACTTTATGAATATTCCAATATTTCTTTTATATTTGCAAATAGCTAATAATTATTTGTTCAACTTGTTCAACCCAAAATACAATGAACAACTTTAAAGACATAGCAAATTCCTTCGCAGAAGAATATTGCAGTGACGCGATTTACCCATCTCACCTGTTCAAGGCCGTTCTACACAAAAGTATGGGCCTGGTTCATTTCATAGAGAGTGAACTTGACAAGGATTATTATTATCTTCAAGAATGGGCCGACGTACAGATGCAATTATCTCCACGAGCACCAAGGCCCCTGAAAGACCTTGATTATTCTGAGGATGCGATAGCGGTCATGGAAGAGGCCGACGCCTACAAGGAAAAATTTGGAATGAGCGAACGCGAGCCGGTCTGTGTATTGGCCTCGTTGGTAACACCCGGAGTCGGATTCACATTCGAGCAATTAAAAACCCTGCCGCTCAACGCTGCAGAGATATGCGAACGAATTGGACAGCCATCCGCTTCTACGCCTGCGAACAGCACAAACTCCAAAGGGCCATCCAAGAACGATGGTCTTATCAGTAAATACTGTATCAACAAAATCGAAGAGGCTCGTAATGGAAAGATTGGAGCTGTCGTCGGTTTTGAAAATGAGATATCGACCATTTTCGAGATTCTTGGACGTAAGACGAAATCAAACTTGTTGATCACGGGTGAAGCTGGTGTCGGAAAAACAGCACTGATAAACGCTTTTGTCAAGCGATTGAATGAAGGACACATCCCCTCTTTCCTCGACAATGCGAGCGCCTACGAACTCGATCTCGCAGGTATTGGTGCCGACGCCTCCTACAAAGGAGAACTGGAGGACCGTTTCAAGAATCTCATCCGTGAAATCAAGGAACAGCCCAATGCCATACTGATTATTGAGTCGATTGACAAATTATTCGATAAACAAAGTAATCTTTATGGCGCCTCAGCTATTCTCAAGCAAGAATTGGCAAAAGGAGGTTTACTTCTGCTTTGTACAGCCTCGATCGACGGTTATACAAAGAATATAGAAACAGACAAGGAATTTGTCACGAAGCTCGAGAAGATCACTCTTGAAGAACCAAATGCAAATCTCTGTTTACGCATATTAAAAGGCGCACTGGGCTCCTATTCCGAATATCATCATTTAGGAATAGAGGAACCTGTCATGAGAGAAGCTATACGTCTGGCTAAACGATACCTGACAGAAAAGGCACTACCAGACTCTGCATTCGACTTGATTGATCGAACAATGGCTCTCGTCAAAATGATGAACGACATGTCTACCAACGATATCTCTCTTCTCAAGGAAGAACTATCAACATTGTCCGACCAACAAGGTAACGAAGAAGACAGTCAATTAATGACGGAACTTGAATGGCTGCATTACAAGTTAATGAACCAAGTCAGTTGTATCCTAATGGCCCAATTGGATGCCGATGTTGACTTCAGTAAGATCGTAACAGTAAAGGAGCGCATTGATTACCTCCAGAAAACACTCGATCAACTGGGAAAACTGAGCCAAGAGAAACGAACAACGCTCTTAAGTGCAGATCTATTTGCCGTTATTGCGAAACAAACCGGTATTCCTTTAGGGAAAGTGCAATCAAAAGAGCGAGATCGGTTAATCAATGCAGAGACAACCTTGAAGAAACGGGTCGTCGGTCAGGATCATGCCGTAAAAATCGTACTGGACGCCGTATTCGAATCACGTTCGGGCCTGAACAAGAAAGGACAACCAATGGGTTCCTTCTTCTTTCTTGGACCGACAGGAACCGGTAAAACAGAACTATCAAAAGCGCTGGCAGCTTTCCTGTTTGAAGACGAATCAGCTCTTATCCGCTTTGATATGTCAGAATTTAAGGAAGAACATTCCGTAGCTCTACTTTACGGAGCGCCTCCAGGTTACGTTGGTTATGAAGAGGGCGGTTTATTGGTAAACAAAATCCGCCAAAAACCCTACTCGGTCGTCCTGTTCGACGAAATTGAGAAGGCACATAAGTCTGTATTCGATTTGTTCCTACAGATACTTGACGAAGGGAAACTACACGATCGTCTTGGGCGTGTGGGCGATTTCTCAAACGCATTAATTCTATTCACTTCCAATATTGGTAGCCAATTTATCGTCGACTCGTTTAACAAGGGAACAATTCCCCAAAACAACGATCTGATGGAGATCATGCAGAACTATTTCAGGCCTGAGTTTCTCGGTCGATTGACGGAAATAGTTCCCTTCTCGCCGATCACGGAAGAGACCGTCACACGAATCTTCGACATTCATTTGAAAGGATTACTCAAACTATTGGAAGAGCAAGAAATCAAGCTTGAAATTAGCCAGGATGTCAAACGGCAAATTGCCATGATGGGCTACAATCCGCAATACGGCGCACGTCCCGTCATCGGTATTATCCGAAAAGAGCTTCGCCATCCATTATCGAAACTGATCATCTCCGGCAAAATCAAGTCGGGCAATACGGTCGAGGTCCAGATGAAAGAAGGCGTACCTGAATTTGTGGTAAAGTAACATTATACGTATTAACACATAAATAAGAATTAAGAATAGTAAAATAGAATCATTAAAAAACAAGACTGAATTATGGCAATGAAAGAGAATTTCATCTCGATGGCTCCAGATGAAGAATCCAATGCGAAAGTCAACCCTATTGATAACAACAAAACGCTGATGATTGACCAATACACATCAAACGTTGAACCAGGAAACCCTGAATTCGTTGAAGATATCCGAACAATAAACGACGCGTTCGCACACTTCAAACCTTCAGTTGAAGTTGATTTCATTGATGAGGAAGGCGGATCAGTCAACGAGGTCCTTCATTTCAGTGAACTACGTGATTTTGAAGCGCAAGGTGGCAAAGGAAGATTGGTTGAGAACAGTCAATTCCTTTCTGGCATCAAGAAAAAAATTGATACCAACGCGAAGATCAGGAAGAGTATTGAGCAAAATCGTAAGCTTAGGGATATCCTAAAAGACAATTCAGCAAAAGAGGAACTGAAAGAGATGTTACGAGCTATGCTCGAGGAACTTGAAAATAATAAATAACCACACGAATAAAAATTAAATTATCATGGCAGAAACAGAATTACAAAAAAGTAACATAGCGTCGCAAGCAGCTTCAGGCGCAGGCGAAGCAAAACCCAAGCAACCGTCAAAAGACATATCACAGTTGTTATCAGCCTTTGGAGGTTTTAATGCTGTTCGCGGCTTCATGCCCGACGCAGACAACCTGAATCCTGCACGTAAGGCTGCAAAAGCAGTCTTCTTGTCAGATAAACGTTTCAAGGAAAAGAGGGAAAACCTGATTAACGACATCAAGGGTTGGCTCGAGATCCTCGACGAGGAGCATGAGAGCGCTACCGAGTTTGCCGACGCATGTAAAGAAAAAGAAGAGAAATACACGAAGGTATTAAGCCAAGGTATCACTGACGCGCTTTATGCTACAGCCAACTTGGAACGTTCTTATCGGGCACTCGACGGTTTCTTCAAGAATGCCAATACAGATAAAGTAAAAAACCTGCGCTTGATTAACGTCTATAAAGACGATATAGCAGACAATGACTCAGGCTTCGCGCATGAAGTAGAGGTTTTACTACGGAATGGTTTCGATCGTTTGAGCCTAAAGGATTGCTACAGCCTACTGGTTGTTCCGGGTAATGTTTTCCAAGACAAGCCTACACTGTTACAATGGGCGAAGATCGCTTTCAAATATAAAGTCATGCTGATTACTGACCATGCAGACGAATATTCGTTCGACGATCTTTACTCAAATACAGAATGGTATCATGATAGCGATATCGAATTACAAAATGTGATCATGACAGCGAACTGGCTTGTCGGTCGTGATTCCGAGAAAATGTCGGAAGACGAAAAAGATACTCCTGCATTCTATGTTTATGGATCGGGTGCGTTGGCCGGTAAGTTATATGACGAGAGTGCAAACATGGCACAAGGTGCAGGCGGTAAGAAATACGGAACATTGGATGGCGTCAAAGGCGTCAAACTCGACCTGCTGAAATCTGAGATCGCGGCTTTGATGGATAACCAGGTAATTCCTATGGTTTATTCTGAAGGACGGGTTATGGCCTTCAACAACACCACTCTTTACAATGGTGACAATACGGCCATGAAAGAGTATCCGATCGTTCGCGTATTCGACTGGGTTAAGAAGGTCTTGATGAACTACGTGCATGAAGTTGCCCTTGAAAATTGGGATCCGTATAATTCTCCAAAGAACCTGAAAGCAAAGATCCAAGCATTCCTAAATGACTATAAGGGTTATGGTAACTTGTTCCAAAACTATGAGATCAAGGAACCGACGCAAGACCCAATTACAAAACGTATCACTTGCGACATCAGCCTGACGCCTTTCTACTCGGCAAAGAACTTCATCATCAAAGTTTCGGCTGACAAAAAAGACAAAGATGCCCAAATGGCATAACATATTAATTAACTAGAATTACTAATTTTTTAAACGTATAATTATGGCAAAGACACCCGTAAAATTAGAAGTTGATGGCTATAAGGAACGAGAAGTCATGATGGTTAAATATGAGTTTGACCAAGCGACTGATGTAGAAGGACAAATGTCCGGTATTCCACGTGGCGGTAAAATCAATATCCGTGTTAAAGCCTTGAATGATGGTACTCCTGATCTGCTTGCATGGATGGTAGAGCGTAATTTACCAAAGAATGGTGTAATCACTTTCCTCGAGACAAAAACTGGAAAAAATATGAAGACTATTAAATTCACGAATGGTTATTGTGTCAATTTCGAGGAAAAATGGGAAGATAAGAAAGGTCATTTCGAAGAGATCGAAATCACGTGTCAAAAGATTGAATTCGAATCTGTCATTTTTGAAAATGATTGGGCTTAAGCCTTAAGCAAAATGTAATGTCTAATTTAAAACAATTGAAAACCTATGGCAGAAAATATCACACCGGTACAATTATCGGTAAAAGATTTCGAGACTCGTGAGGTCATGATGATTGACTACGCGTTTTCACAAACTACAGATCGTGAAGGTCAAATCTCTGGTATTCCTAGAGGTGGACGTATCGATATTCGCGTCAAGGCCATGAACGATGGCAACAACCAATTATTACAATGGATGCTCTCTCCGAATGATCCACGCGATATAAAGATCACCTTCTATAATACAATCGACGGCTCTACTATGAAGGAACTGGAAGGCACTGGATGCTATTGCGTACACTACCTGGAAAAATGGGAAGACGGCGAAGAGCACTTTGAGCAACTGCAAATCGTTTGCCAAGAGCTGAAGAACGGTCCTGTCGACTTCCAAAATCCTTGGAAATAAAAATTGGACTCCATATAAAGAAGAGGCTTCACGCCCCATTATTTCCCGGCAAACTTATCGTTTGCCGGGGAAATGATTCTATAAACCAAACTAAAAAGATATCGCTATGTCCTTATTCGCGAACTTATATATTGGGGATAACGCCTCTGGTAATTATACGAAAATGTATCAAGTAGTCCGATGCCAGGTTAAGGTATCGAGAAAATATGAAGCCTACATGCCCGATAGCGATCCGCGATGTGATCAAGTAATCCTATCTGTCATTGCCCCAAGTAAAAATGACCTGGAGCTATTTGAATGGTACATCGACCAAACCTCGCTCTCCGGGAAAATCATAATTGATCTGGCCAACCAATCGGCCAAATATGACATAACGGAGAGAACTTTCAAATTCGAGGATGCAAAATGCTTCTCGATCGAAGAGTCGTATGATATCAACGATACCAATCGCCATCAGCTCAAACTGGGGATTATGATGGAAAAACTGGAGATCGACGAGAAAACATTCCAATAAAAGCGAATCATCCAATTTAGGTCTTGTATGCAAAATATCTCAAATTATATCAAAGCAACCCTCTTTTTCGACGACTTCAGTGAAATCAAAGTCAAAAAAGAACAGGGATTCACGCTACAACAATTCAACTACGAATGTTCCCGGAAGAGAAACAACATGGGAATGCCCTATGGCCCGACACAAACAACCGTTTTAAAGTTCCTGATCAAATCATTACCGGACGGTTACCTGAAAGAGGTTTACAAACGGCTGGATGAGAATACCGACTCAAGCTTCTCGATCGTTTTTAACGCGACCTTTCGGATGGACGAGAATGGGGAAAACACGCTAAGCGATTACGATAGCGCCCTAATCATAACTGGGTTCGTGATTAGTGTTGACGAATCCTATGGCGAAGGTCCCCAAACCTCAAAAGCAACCGCTAATCTGATGATGACAGATGTCGAGTTTCTGACGAAATCAATCACTTATGTCGGAAGCGGCAATATGAAAACAACATTGAACATCAACTTCTAAACGACATAGAAAAGATTATGGCAACTTACACATTAGATATATGTAAAAGCAGTGACAGCAATACTTTCTTGAGTCTGACTTACGACAAAGTCGGAAACGCTTCCGCCCAAATCAATATTAGCGGTATATCTCTTACGTGCAAATTATTGGAGATTCATTTTGCCAAAGCAGTTTATCAGCCAGGAGTCGTCCGCTTCAAACTCCATCTGAGCGGTAAATCACGACCAAATATCACAGATATTTTTAAGCAATTCCAAAATACCTATATTAACTTGTTTGGTGGAGAGAAGAAATCACAAAACATTGCGATCAAATACCATTTGTTCGACATCCAACCGGAAATCAAGAGCGAGTCGACCAGCGCCATAGACTTGACTATAGTCGCTTATAGCCCTGATAAATATCTCGCTCTCGACAAGTATTGCAAGGCTTATACCGGTAAAAAACTCCTTCATGATATCGTAAGTGACAAGCAGAATTGGCCGAACCAATTGCCGGATGAAATCACGAAAGATTATTCAAAAAAACAAGGAACGACAGAAACGACAGACAGCGAAACAGGCAAGAAAATAGATACCAGCCTGATCATGTACGCTCCCCAACACCTTTCTTCCGATGAAACAACAAGCAAGGAATACATCCAACCCTATCTGGTGCAATACAACGAAAGTTTCCTCGATTTCCTCGTGAGGGTTATGAGCCGTTGCGGAGAATTCTTTTTCTATGAGAATGGTAAATTCCATTTCGGATGGAAACCAAGCGACAGTTTTTCAATTGACAAATATGCTGCAGCACGGTTCTCACAATCCATCTACTCCGCTTGGGAAAACAATAAGATCGGAGTCGTGCACGATAACTACAATTATCTGGATGTTAACTCGGAAAAGAACTATAAAAATCGTCCAAGAAACAACATCAGTTCCTCCCTCAACGTGAACTCAGAGATTGCGAGTGACGAGAATCTGACGCCCATTCCTCCCAAGAACAAATATACAAGCATGGAGGAATTCGCCCTAATGCCCGGTGCTTTCGCGGTTTCAACGGTCTCAGAAATGCTGAATGAGAAAACGCTGCTGGATATGACCGAAACATTCATAACTACAAAAGCTGCGACAATTTCAAGTAGTTCATATGCCTCCACCGATGCCAACGACAAATATGAGGATGAATTTTTCCCAGAGAATAAGAAAGAAGGAGAGTCTCAAAGCGCAGAATACAAGGAACGGCTAGACGGCGATAATATCCATCTTTACAGCACGACCGTCTCATCGGAACAGGAGCCCTTCAGCCAGACTTTCTATACGGAGATTGAACAGAATATGAAGCAAGCAGAACAAGGGCGCGCCTTTATCGACCTGAGAGAGAATTTTTACGAAAAGCTCTCCTTGGGAGCGGAGGTCACGTTCGAAGGTACTTCGTATATCGTCGTCCGAATCAATGGCGAAATCACATCAGACACGGAATCCGTTCAAATCGAGATACTACCGAAAGTCTCTAAAAAATTTTATCCGCCTCTCGCCCCAGTAAGTCCAATCCGTACAGTCAGCGCACAACGGGCATTTGTCGCAGCCAACAACGACCCGATGCGGATGAACCGGGTTCGTGTTCGCTTCCCTTGGCAAAAAGATGAAGATGACCCTTCTCCTTGGATACGCATAGCCCTTCCTATGGCATCGGAAGACAGCGGCTTCAATTTCATCCCTGAGAATGGAGACGAGGCGATCGTCAACTTCGAGAACGGAAACATCGAGAAGCCCTATGTTGAAGGGCTCCTCTATTCGGCAGACCGGAAACCATCGTACACTTATAAGAAAAACAACATGCGTTCCATATCTTCCCGCAACGGCCACTCGATCATTTTCACAGACAACAAAAAAGGGTACGACGCATTAAGCCTCTCCCCGTTGTGGAGTACGATCAACAGTTTTGTACCCGTATTGAAATTCGATGGTTCGAAAAGTATGCAAAAAGCAACCGGAGGCATCGAGCTTACGGATGAATATGGCCTCTACTCCATTTCCATGTCGTCCAACAAGCGAGCTATTTCTATCGACTCCCCTTTGGGAAGCGTAAGCATCAACGCCTTTACCGGCATCAAGATTAGCGCGCCAAATGGGAATATCCGGATTGAGGGAAAAAACATTACGCTTGCCGCAGGTAATAATGTAACAATCGAGTCGGGAATCAACAAGGGAACATACTTTTGGCCCTTTACAGGGCATTCGTTTTTCAGCCAACTTAAAGACACAGGAAATACATTACTCGGCAAATTTCAAATTATTGACATGGAGCTCGTCCGTTGCGTAATGGAAACGTTTCTGCGACCTGTGGGCGGCACCTTACTCATAAAATCCAACCGCTACCTGCGGCTGGAAGCAGGCAAAGGTGAAACTAACGTCTTGAACCGGGATTTAATAAGCAAATTCTCCAACTATAAATCCATAGGTTTAACACTTAGAGAAGAATTTTCCAGAGCGACAACCATTTATAGTCCACATATTTATAACTTGTTGAACGAGGCTGTCAATTTCATCCAAGCTATATTTGAAGCGCACAAAAAAGTATATCTCGACCTAATAGATAAGGAAAATACCTATGGTATAGTGTTCGATGATTTGCCTAGGGAAATACGACCTAAAGCAGAACCAAATTGGGATACTTTATATACGAAAGTGAAAAACAAAAACAAGATCGAATCTATAAAACATAATATTATAAACCCAAACCAAGATCCAATTCGGGTTTATAACATATTTGTAAAAGTGGCAGAAAAATACATACCTAACACATTGGAAGATACTGTTTGGAAAAATAAGACCAAAAATCTTTCTCCTGCGATAAAAAAGGTGGTCAATGATGATAATATAAAAATTCTTATAAAAGATTGCTACAATCCAGTATGTTATGAAAAGCGAGGGAACCAACAACAAGTAGTGGATAACAATAGTACCATCGACACAGAAAATAAAAGGAAAGCTGTATTCGCTATTTTAAGGAGGCTTATTGATGACCAAAGAAGTAATCTTTATCGGAAAATCACATTAACTGGTTCTCCCAATTCTTACTCGGATAATGATTGGAGAAGTTTTTCCAATAGCAATTTGCTTCAAATCGAAGTCGAAGAAGCAGAACAGCTCAATAGGAAATTAAACAGCGAGCGAATGAAATTTTTCAATAAGGCGGCCGGTACTGAAGGTATGTTCGATCAATATGTCTGGGACAAATCTGAAGACGGAAAAATCCTTTTTTCAGATGACGCAGGGACAACATTGCAGTTCTTAAACAACACGGTTCACCCCTATGATGCCTCTCGAGATTTAAGTCAAATAATAACTGATTTAAAGAGATTACTCAGTAGTATTTAATCCAAAAAGGTTAAACATATGAATATATTATTGGCACAATTCGAAAATTGGCAAACCGCCCTGGAAGATTTCCAAAAAAACATCGAGAAGGAACTGGAAGAAATCCGGCAACATAAGGCTGAGGTCCGGCAAATGAAAATCGACCTGATCGACCATCTTGGCCAGGGACGTTATGTCCGCGACGAAAACAGGATTATCATTTCCGCTCCGGAGATAATCATAGGCGACACCGACAAAAGCGGAATGCTTCTGAACGGCAGCTCGCGTGTCATCATCCGAGCCAACAACATCAACCTAGAAGGCGTCGGGAGTGGGGCAACAGATACCGGGAGCATCATCAGCCGGGCAGCGAGTATACGGCAAATCGCGGTTGATCCGGGCATAGACGGCACGGAAAGCGTCGTCAAGCCAACCTCCGAGATTGTCTCCCAGGCCCGGAACCTCACGCTAAGAAGCGATGACGCCGAAGGCTTTTTTTCCTCCAGCGCCCCGTCTGCTGGTACTGGAATTCACCTTTCATCAAACAGCATGGTCAGCATCGACGCCACCAAATCCAGTGAGACGCAAAGTGAGCAGCTGGAAAATCTGGAGAAAGGACTAAAGACAATCGTCAGCGACCTTAAGGAAGATATGAAAAATGTAAAATCGGCAACCGCATCCCTCATGTCGAAGATGAAAATGTTAGTCAACAAGGACATCATGAACCTGGACGCAATAACCACCCGTACCAACTATCTCGACATCGAGGAGTTACATACAGAGTTCAGCCAGCTCTCGAGCAGCCTCTACAGCACGATGACCGACTATTTCAACATCCTTTCGCGTCTAGCCGAGGCGAACCGGCAGCTGGATTGCATCAAGGAACAGAAGGAGGAGGTAAACAAAATGAAGTCGTCCTTCAAGGAGAAGACGACGGACACCTTCATCTCTCTTCGCTCCGAGAACATCAGCCTGACCTCGACCGACGGCGAAGGCAACCTGCGAACCAACGACGGTGCGGGCATCGGACTGGCGGGTAAGCAAATCTGCCTGACATCCTACGGCAACGACGGCGCCCTGATCAAGGAAGGCGGCATCTTCATGGGGTCTCAAGAGGTAGAGATTAATACCGCCAATCCCAAAATATCTGACAAGAACGTCGATCTGCCGGCTGAAGGCAACGTGCGCGTCGTCTCGAAAGCGATTGAGGTCGAAGCGGTGGACTACGAGACGAAAGACGGCAAGACCGAGGAAAAGAGCCTGACCAAAGAGGGCTCGTTCACCGTGCGGGCAGAGAAGATCAACCTCAACGCTACCGACACGGATGGCAAGGCAACCGGATCGATCGCCGCCAACGCCAAGGCGGTTGAGGTCAAGGCAATGGACGTGGACAAAGAGAAACGGACTGACAAGAGCCTGGCCGCGGGCAGCACCCTGCTCCTATTGGCAGAAAAGGTTTATGCCGGGTCAAAAGACAAGAAGACCAAGAGCAAAAGCGTGCAGGTGGCTTCCGACAAGGTGGGTCTCTTTGGCGATACGACTGTCGAGCTCCAGCAAGATGGCAAGGCGATCCTTCAGCTGAGCGGTGGCGACGCTTCTCTGTCCGGCAGTAAGACCACTTTCTATGGCGAAACCACCCTGCAAGGAAAGGTTACCTTCAAGTCTAATGTCACTGCGGAGACAGTCGATATGAAGAACCTCAAGGTACAGACATCATTCAAAACGCCTTACACAACCGAAGGCATATCCGTTCCGGGAGCACCTTCTACCGCAAAACTAAGCGTTAAATTGAATGAGGAGGAATTGAAGTCGAACAATAAATAATAAAAGAGAAAGAATATGGCAAAGTATGTTTGTATGGGCGCGACCCTGAAATGTACCTTCGGAATGACGCCCTCCACATTGATGGTCACGGTTCCATTGCGACCGATGATCCAAAACAAGCCGAAAGCCACCATCATGGATTTCGCCCCATTGGTAAACATCCTACCTTTCGGTATGTGCCAGTCGCCAAGTAATCCTACGGTAGCCTCAGCGACTGCTGCCGCAATGGGCGTATTGACACCTATGCCCTGTATTCCAGCTATTGTAGCTCCTTGGGCTCCGGGTGGCAAAGAGTTGATCACCAATATGCCAGCCCTACTCGACAACTGTAAGCTGATGTGCGCTTATGGCGGTAGTATTTCTATCACAATGCCCGGTCATACCTGCGATTCGCAAGGGAAATAAAATCTCATCATAGGAAGGTGTGTCAAAAAGCACACCTTCTTTTTTTAGCACAAAGCCCCGACTTTCACAAGCTGGGGCTTTGTTATTACCTAAAGATTTTGTATCTTTAAGCATAAAGATTTATACATATGGCAAAGATACATTTTCGTCCATACACTCCCAACCAAACGGTACTTTTTCCGCAAAGAATCGATGAAGATATTGCAGAAAACGATCCTGTGCGCATGGTTGACGCTTTGGTTGAAAGCCTGAATCTTGAAGGTTTCAGGAAGTTATACAAAGAATGCGGCCGCAGTCCTTACCATCCCAAGATGATGCTAAAGGTTATCTTGTATGCCTATATGAACAATATATACTCCTGCCGGAAAATAGAAAAGCTTCTTCATCGTGATATCCATTACATTTGGTTAGCCGGTTATGAGAAACCGGACTTCATTACTATCAATCGTTTCCGTAACCGGGTGAAGAATGAGATTAACGAAGTGTTTACCCAAACCGTACTTCTGCTTTCATCCAAAGGTTTCATCAGTCTGAATGTGGAATATATTGACGGAACAAAGATTGAGTCCAAGGCCAACAAATATACTTTTGTATGGCGGAAGAGCGTTGAGCGAAACCGTGAACGACTGATGAAGAAAATCAGTGTTCTGTTAAGCCAAATAGATGACGTCATCGTTCAGGAAAAAGCTTCGGAAAACAACGAGGAAATTGAGTTTACACCTTCCATGCTGACAGAAATGGCGGGAGAATTACGCAATGCCCTTGAACAGACTTCAGAACCATCCACGAAAGAGCAGAAATCTGCACTGAGAAAGAAACGCAGGCAACTGAAAGAACTGGAAGCACATAGAGATAAGCTTCAGGAATACAATAACCATCTGGACAATCTTCAGGACCGCAACTCTTATTCCAAGACAGACAAAGAGGCCACCTTTATGAAAATGAAGGAGGATGCCATGCGCAACGGTCAGACAAAGCCCGGATATAATCTTCAGATTGCTACGGAAAATCAATTCATTATCGATTATTCTCTTTTCCCGAATCCGACTGACACCTTGACGATGATCCCCTTCCTGAAGTCCTTTGCCGACAGATACGGCCAGTTGGCTCATACGGTGGTTGCTGATTCCGGTTACGGATCAGAAGAGAATTACCACTTTATGTCGGAAAACGGGATGGAAGCATACGTCAAATACAATTATTTCCATATGGAGCAGCGGCCAAGATTTAAACCGAATCCTTTTAAAGCCGAAAACTTTTTCTACAATGAAAAACAGGATTACTGTGTCTGTCCAATGGGACAAAAGATGCAGAGGGTAGGTACCAGGCATACGAAAACCGAATCCGGATATGTAGTCGAATATGCCAGGTATAGGGCTGTCAGATGCGAAGGATGTCCGTTAAGATGTCTGTGTTTTAAAGCTAAAGGAAACAGGACGATAGAACTGAATCACCGACTCAGGATATACAAACAGAAAGCCCGGGAACTTCTTTGTTCCGAAGAAGGGCTGAAACACAGAGGGCAAAGGTGTATAGAACCGGAAGCTGTATTTGGACAGATAAAATACAACATGAACTACAAGCGCTTCCGTCATTTTGGAAAGGACAAGGTTCTCATGGACTTTTGCTTCCTGGCCATCGCCTTCAATATAAAAAAGATGTGTACCAAGATGAATAAAGAGGGTATAAATTGGCCAATTAAACACCTTTACGGCCTTATTACCGCTCATTTAAGCTATTGGGAACAAAATAATCGAGATTATCTTCAGAATATCGCTGCCTGAAAAAGTTAACTACGCTCTTATCGTTGATAAAGAAAAGAGGGTGAATCGCGTATTACGACACACCCTCATTCATTATATCTATTCCCCACCAACGAGCTGGCTCAAATCCAGCTTAGAGCCCTTGTCCTCACCACGGGCGGCTTGTCGTTCACTCTCCGCTTTTTCAGATTCCGCCTTTTTCGTCAGGTATTCCTGATAAGCTGTCTCAATCTGTTTCTCCTTTTCCTCCCGATAAGACTTACAGATCTCCATAATCTGGTCGTACAACTTCTTGAGCTCTTCTTTCGCCTCATCGATCTCCTCGGGCTTGGCGCCTACCAATTGCTTAGCGATCTTTACATCATAGGCTGCGTTGGCCGCCTCGATCTTCGCTGTCATCTCCTCGTAAACGGCTTTCACGTAGTCCATACCCGCATCGTGGCGATCGTCGTTCACCTCGGGCATCGTACACAAGACATACTTATCGTCTTCCTCTTCCGATTCGGCCTCTTCTAAGCCCTCTTCCTCCTCGTTCATCGACTTCTGCTCTATCTTATAGTCCGGATGAGCCTGAGAGACCGCTTTACAAATAGCGAACAGGCTGTCTTGCTCTTTAGGGATCAAGGCAAACTGATCGTCCTGAGGTATCGCCACATCAGCCACATCCTCAAGGTTCATCGACTCATCGCCCAACTCAACCTCGACCGACAAGAGCGCGGCCGGCTCGGCCTTTACACCGAAGTGCATAAACTGGTAATTCATAAACACTGCGTAACCGCTCATCTTCTGTTGAACCTCACGCAACAGATTATAAACCGATCTTCTCATATCCTTTCCTTATATATTATTACTTAAGTTTCGCAAGTAAAGTGTAGCTCCTCAGGCGGCTGGTGTCAGCCTGTCGAAAGCCTGCTTCACAGCTTTGATTTGTTTATCGTTTGATATTACTTGTTCAGTCAGAACCATTGCATCACAGTTAAGTACCTCGGCAATGACGTTTATAACTTCTACAATCAGCAGCCAGATTTTTTCTGCTACTGAAAGTTCGACAGAGTTCTTTGAAATTTCGGCAAAGAGTCCTCCGATAGTTTCGTATGATTCATTGCGTTTGACATAACTGAGTATATTGTACTGTAGTACGCACAATGATATGCCTGCAATCTGTCCGGCGAAGTCTCTGCACTGGTTCTTTCCGAGTTTCAGGTTTTGCTTCATCTCTTTGTGAGCCACTTCGATAACCCATCTTCTTGAATAAAGTCTGAAGGCTTCTTTGGCATCAAGTTTAAGGTCAGAGGTAAGTAGAGCATTCCAGTTGCCCTTCTTGCCTCTTCTGTAAAAGAACAGACTGACCTTAATGCCGGAGATTTTAGCAGATACAGTTGCTGTGTAGTAACCGATTGAGCGGCTATACTTTACGTTCCTGGATTTCTGGAAAATCTTGATAAGTTCAGGCGCTGTCTTGTTTCCAAGATCTGTCTCATACTTGGTTTTGCCCATCTTTATCATTCCGATAAGGTGGCATCCAAAGTGCCTTGAGACTACGAACTTCAAAAGTTCAGAGCAGGTAAACCAGCTGTCAACAAGAAGATAATCGAAACGTACACCCTCTATGATTGAGCGTTTGAGCATACTGATGGCCGTCTCAATCTTACTTGCAAAATACTCAGCGCTACGCCTGGCAATACGCTCATCCCCTGAGTGTTCCTTGCAATAGCGAGCCTCCGTCTGTTTCTTGGATAACCCCTGTGGCTTATCGCTTCGTTTTCCCTCCTCTCCATGGAGAGAAAAGTCAAGGAGAAACTGGGATACACCATCCGTAAAGCAGAGGAACATTGCCTTGAAGCCAAGTATAGACTTCATTTGGGTATGAGAGAATACCTTGCCAATCTTCTCGGTCTTGAATCCGGTCTTTGGAAGGTCTGTATCATCGATGATGACACACCTGATGTCCGACTTCAATGTCGTCCTGCGTTTCACACGTGAATACAATTGCCTGAAAATCGAATAGATGATACGTCGCCAATTGACGTTGCCGTCGTTCATGAAACGATAGAACATATCTTTGTGGCAGACAAACATCCTGCCCAAAGCAGAAGACGAATAGTTGGCTGCATTTTTAATTGAAAAGAACGGGAACAGAACAAGCAACTGCAACACCTGAAGACAGGTGAATTTGCAATTCGGATTCTTAATTGACCCGATGACTCTACTTTGTATTCTTATGCTGTTCATAATGGTTGAGATGCTGTTTATTGCCTTGCTGGAGTCATTGTTTGCAAAAAACTCTTGGAGTTCACCGATAATATGTCTATTTTTGTTCATGGCTAAAGGGTGCTATATTGTTTGTTTGGCGACATTAATATAGTGATAATCATTGAATTATCAAACTCTTTAGCCTTTTTTTATTACATTATTTGAGTACTTGCGAAACTTGAATATTATTACATTCAATTCCATCAATACTCTTTCTTCTATTTCAACTTCAAGTTCAAGTTCACGATATCGTTTCCTCGCAAGTGGATCACACGTTCTACCTCTTTCCTTCCTTTTACCAAACGGATACGATAGGTCCGATCAATTGGTAAGTTGCGCAATACACAAGGAGTGAATCCCACCGCCAATCCATTCAGGAAAATCGCCGCATCAATCTCATCACACGTGACATTTAACAGACCATAATCTGCTTTCGGCGAGATCAGGTTCAATTCCACCATCTTGCCCGCCTCAACCCAAAAGAAATCGGTTCGTGACTCCAGTCCCTCTTTCCTCGAGCTGACAGAATAGAACCCCGGCGCCAACTCTCCTCGCCACTCACCTCGCCCAACTAACTCGCGGTTAAGCCAGATCTCCGTCTCCGCGTCGAACGCCGTGATATGAACATCCGACACGACTGACGCTTGAGTTGTATCACCCCGCAAGACGGGAGTCGAAGTTTTTCCCTCCTCAGACACAACTTCAGTTACCAACGAAGAATCCGACAAGAGAGAGACCTGCTCCGGCAGCGGCTCGCCCCGTCGTGACGGACGTAAAGCCACACCTCGCAAATCAATCACCTTCCGTTCTGCATTGGCGATCTCAACCAGACGTTCATAATAGGTCCAATCGCCCTTCTCAATGGTCAACCGATAACGCCCCGGTCTCAATCGCCCCGTTTCAGCCCGCACAGAGCCAATCGGCTTCCCGTCCAACAAGATCCGGGCATCGGTCAAGTCGGTTTCGACCGTCAGATATGCATAAAAAGACTCTAGGATAAACCGCTTCTCGAGCCGAGCGGAATCCGTCAACTCAATCGTATCGCTCAAAGGCTTATAAAATGGGGACTCAATCCGACAGGCATGCTTACCGATAGGCAAGTAAAGCGACAATTGTCCGTTCTGAATTTGATGCATCACGCTATCCAGATAGACAATCGCCCGCTCCGGTCGCACCGTGAGCAGAACCCATTGCTTTTCCTGCCGATACTCCTTCTCCAGGCTCTCCGTATAGAGATAGGCTTGATAATGCTTTTTCCTCTTCAACGCCTCGGGCGTTTTCCAGGTATATTGCCCATAAACCGGATGCTTGATCGTCAAGAAGTCACACTTATGGGGCAAGGCCAATGTAACAAGACCATCGCCCTCAGCTACCTCAACAATCATACCACCCACCGAGAACTCAAAACCCTTCTCGTTCGTGATTAAATCTAGCAAAGCGAAACGCTTATCAACAGCAAACGATGCTTTTCGTAGGAATGACTTCTTATATTGCCCAAAATCCTCGACACGCATTCGCTGGGCTATCAAAGGGATAGTCCACACACACCATAATATGATCCACCAATATCTCATGTTCCAGAGAACTCATAATACCGAATACAAACTTACGAAAAATCAGTGAGATATTCCTAAAATACAGATTCATTTGTATTGGATAACATTTTCACAAATAAGTTTCCAGCGACGGATCGATATACCTATTACTAGATCCTTAACTCTAATCTATTCATTGAGCAAGAAAATTCACTTTGGATGTAGGTACTTTTCTGAATATTTACTATTTTTGGGCAAGAAAATAGATAAGTACCCCAAATGAAAGTAGACTATTCCACCCCGATCTTTGTCACACCTTCTGAGACGGATTCCAATCTACACCTCTCGTGCTTCAAGCAGGACAAGCTAAGAACAGCTAACGTCATGGTGGTAGGTTGTGGTGCTTTAGGAAATGAGGTGCTTAAGAATTTGGCATTGTTTGGAGTCGGCCACTTGGTGATTGTTGACTTTGATACTGTAGAGCCTTCGAATCTGACTCGCTCTATACTATTCAATCAGACTGATGCCCAATTGGGACGTCTTAAAGTAGTAGTAGCTGCCGAACGACTTCGAGAAATCAATCCAAAAATCCAAGTTCTACCTCTGGCAGGAGACATCACCCACGACGTCGGGTTAGGTCTTTTACGACAAATGAACGTCGTCGTCAGTTGTGTGGACAACCGTTGGGCTCGTTATTGTCTGAATCGATTATGCATGCGCGCCAACGTAACATGGGTGGATGGGGGCATAGACGGTCTTGAAGGAACTGCCCGAGTCTTCATTCCGGGTAAAAATTGCTATGCCTGTAATTTGGGGCCGGAAGCACTCAAAGATCTGTCATACCGCCTATCCTGTGCCTCAGCAATTAAACGGAACGAACAAGCCGGTCATGTACCAACAACACCAATCGTGGCTTCTATCATTGGGGCAGTTGAAGCACAAGAGGCTATCAAACTGTTGTATCCTAACGAACTGTCTAACGGGCAACTATCCTCTCTTTGTGGTAAGATGTTTTACTACGAGGGACAGCACTTGACCTCTCGAATTGTAGATTTTATCGGATACGACGAGGATTGTCCGGTTCACGAGCAATGGGCACCAATCAAACAATCGGAACTGACTACCAGCTTGCGGATCGACGAGGTACTAGAGCTGCTGTCAAAGTTATTAGGAGAACAAGAAGTGACAATTCATTTGCGAGATCACGCCTTTGTGGATTATCTCGTCACACGAGAAGAGAACGAACGAAAATTTATTGTCATGAAACCGGATCACGCAATCGGAACATTCGTGGAAAATGACCCCACATTGTCTTGTCTTCCTTTTAATGCTTTGTTTCAACATGAGATCAAGCAAATAGATTCCAGTTTTCCATACAAGGAATTGACTTTGAGTAAAATCGGTATTCCTGCATGGGACGTACTTCACATCAGTACCAGACAGGAAGACCATTATGTTGAACTAGCCGATGAGCATCATTATTCAGAGACCTTATTTAAAAGAAAAGGATTATGATGAACGAGACAAACCTATACGACATTAGTGCCGAATTCTTGCTAAATCATCTCTATCCGAATCAGATGGACCGATGGCAAGTGAATTGTGCCGGAACTTTTTACAGGAATTACAGCGAGGACATATTGGAAATTGACGAGGAAAAAGCTAATATACTCCTAGCTCGTGACAGCTTCTTGCGATTGTTACCCCAAGGTCTGATATCCGATGATAACGCCCTAAAAGGAAACAACTTCGAACAAAAGTATGAGCGCTTGAAAAAGAAGGAGGAACTACTGCGATTACTTTTTAAACCTGTCGACACGCTTGCTTTCCGTTTCCGGCTCCACATCGAGAATCAGGTAACCCAGCTCTCGGAGAAGAAACTGGCTTTCTTGTTAAAGTATTATTTTCTCTATGATATTACACGAGAAAAGGATCCCTACATCAAGAGAGTAGCTCCTTTCCTGCTTTTCATCAGCCAGTTGCGGGCAAATTTCGGCTTTATAGGCGACCTGCTCGCATGTTTGTTTAACCACAAGGTTGAGATACACAGAGGTCTTTATACCTGGGAAGAAGACGAGCGTTGCGCCAGTCCGGCCATCGAATTCCAGCTAATCGTCCCTAACCTGACAGCTAAGACCTATGACAAGCTGGACAAGGCGATCGCGCCATTACGGGAATTCCTTATCGAATGGTTCATCCCCTTCGATACCCATTGCGTCATCGACATCAAGCAACACGGTCATCCGTTTACCATTGGAGAGTCATTAACACTGGATTACAACACTGAGATCGGGCAATAAAGATATATCAAAGTATATTGACACAAGAGGAACAATTATGAATATTAACTCAAGAATAGACTGGAAAGCCGGTATGGCGATCTCCGAGCGAACCTTCATCGAGATGGACGAGAACCTCTCCCGTCGGCAAGAGGTTGCGAGCCGGACCATCAACGGCAACCAATTCGGGCTTATCCCCTTCACGGAATTTAACTGCCAAGGAGGATTCGTCCGCAACAAGCTGGAGATCGAGCGGCTACAATGCATGGCGCTTCTTCCTTCGGGAAAGATCCTTCACATAGACGAGAAGGTTGTAATTACCATACCTTTGGTCTATGGCGACGAATATTACCTGGCCTGCGGCTTTGGTGATGGACAAACTGTTTTCGATGTAAAGGCGGTCCCTTTCGTTCGCCCCGAATACCAGTTCGGGATCTATTCTCTGAATGAGCTGGAGGGAAGCGACCGTTTTCCGGTGATGAAATTCAAGGTTAAGGATGGCATCTTCTCGATTGATCCCGACTACATTCCTCCCTGCCTGCACCTCCAGTCAGACAGCCGCTTCCAGCCCTATCTCAAACAGCTGTCGGAAACCATCTCACAAGTGGCCGAGCACGCCAACCTGGAATCCGGAGAAGGCAAGAGGGCTTTACAGCGTTATGCCTACCTGTTAAAAGGCTACGACATGAAAAACCGAACTGCCCATTTCATCCAGCTAGCCAATGAGATTGTCCAGGCGATCGACTATTATATCGTAAAGCCAAACACCGAGACACTAACTGAACTCCAATCCTATAACGAGTACGACATCGTCCGTTGGTTGGGATGGCTCGAGCAATATGCCAAAGGGGCGATCTCCATCCTGGATAAAGTTGTTCTTGAGGATCACAGCATCGATTTCGACGCTTTAAAAGCACAAATTATAGCGGAACTTTACGAAAGGCTCTATCCGGAACTACACGATAAGCTCTACGGGACACTCAAGGAGAAACTTTATACTGAAATTACAGACGACCTGATCCTCAAATTGACTGACTATGTCAACAACCGACTCAAAAGTGAGCTACACGACCTATTGGCCGGTGAACTGTCGGAAGAACTCTTCGAAAAATTATTCAAGGCATTGTACGACAGCCTTTACAAAGCACTATACGTGCCTGATGAGAAAGAGGAGGAAAAGGAATTCATGCCATTAATTTAGACAACTATGAGTATCCTGTTACCATTACAAATTGAGAAAGGCCAATTGACCCGAGCTAAGAATCTCAAAGAAGCGATCGACACGTTCATTGAACTTTTATTGACCACACCATGTCAAAGTTGCATTGCTGATCGTCAATTCGGTTTTATTTTCAATAATTTAAAATTTGAGATCTTCAACGAGAACGAAGGAGTCATCTACAACTCAGCAACCAAGGAAGAGGATTTGGGACTTTACGATAAAAAGGTTTCCGGTTCTTCTAAAAGTATCAACACCTTCGCAATCGAACTAAAAAAAGCCATCGAGACCTACGAGAAACGGCTTACCAATGTCTCTGTCACGATGAGTTATATCAAGAACCTAAAAAAAATACATGTCAATATCGAGGGAACATTCCAGGAAACAAACGAGACCTACAAATATACGACTAGCCTCAACATTTGGAACTGACATTTTCCCTCATGACATCAAATACTGAAGTAAATGAAACAAAGCATATTCAACACCCGCCAAAGAGCGGAAGAGATCATCAAAGAAGCTGTTACCATCTGGCAGCACGGTTTCAACAGCGAGCAGCTGGAAGGCATCGAACAGGATCCGGTTTTCTCCCTATTCCTGACCGCACTCGCCTATCAGGCCAACGAGATCGACAATGAGGTTGAGCAGCTTCAAGAAGAGATTCTCGATGAACTGACCCGCATGTTCATTCCTTACGAGAAAACTCATCCCCTGCCAGCGACCTCGCTCGTAGAAGTCCAGCTTGACGACAGGATACCGGAACTACCACTTGACCAACAAAGTGGTTTCCTCCTACCCGATACAAACTACGGGTTTATTCCACTACTAAAGACCCGGGTAATTAACGGCGAGGTTCAATCTGTCGTACGAGTTGACAACCGTCGCTGGAAAGTCAGTCTCAAACTCAAGGGAGCGATCAAACAGCTCTCAGGAATGACTTTTCTAATTGGCAATCCCCATTTCCAGGACCTGAAGCTTTACGCCAATGGTGTCATGCTGCCGCTCATCAAGCCATGGGATTATACAGACCTTCCACTCAACGAGTGTTTCTCACTCAATAATATGATTTACAACAAATCGCTCACCTTCCAGGCCAGCAATACATGGTTCGACCTGTTCGCTCAGCAGAACGCCCGGCTGTTTTATATCGACAGTTACAAAGGAAGCGATATGCCATTCGATAAGCAGGAACTGATCTTTGAGTTCATCGGGATTGACGACCAGTTCACATTCGACAAAGAACAACTGTTGTTGAACGCGACGATCCTGGCCAATGTAACCCAACACTCGATCACACTCTCCTCAAACTCGCCCATCGCCCGGCTATCCGGAGAGAACAACATGCAACAATTCCTGCATCTGATCGCGCCTAACGACAACCAGCTCTATCATGAGACACCAATCGAGATCCGGCGAGTCGCCACTGACCGGTTCAATGCCGAACGTCTAACACGGCTGGCCTCTACGCTGATCAGCCGCTTCTCATCCGATTATTACGCATTCCAGAAAATCGAGACACTGCGTGAGGGCAAGTTTATGGAGCAATTCTATGCCTTGCTGAAAAAAATCTCGGAAGGTCTCTCTAAATCCTCATCAGAACTTACCTCCAGCGTTTATCTCCTACTCCGGAACGACCGGGGATTTCATCCAAAAGAAGTAAGTCTCCAAGTCAATTATCTGACGACTGACGGTAGTTCGGTCAATTCCAGCTTAAATGCCAAAAGTAACTTTTCACCTTTGGCAAATGCCTACATCCAAAGTGTCCGGAAACTGGCAAACCCAATGCCAGGTTACGATGAGATCCAAAATGAAAATGCTCAAAGCAACCTCGCTCGTTATTATATGATCACGAATGACCGTATCGTCACGCCTGCCGATGTCAAAATCTTATGCTACAACGAACTGGATAGACGTTTCGGTATCACAAGTGAAATGATTACCAACATCAAGGTAAAACAGGTTCAGCAAGCAGAACATCATCATTATGGATTTGAGACACGTATCTATATTTCCCTAACAGATAATGCCTACATTAAACGTAACTTTCTGGATAAAATTCCAATGACTGAACTAATCCTCCAAAAAATGATCGAAGTTAGAAGCACAAACGTCTTCCCTGTCGTCGTCAATATCGAGGTGAAACAATCAGATTTGTCGAAGAATGTATAAAATTGAGGAAAGGAAGTACTGCCAACGAATAACAAAAGATTTAAATAATTTATTACTTTTGTACCAATATAAAACTGATGCGAATGGAAGATTTCTTTTTAGATATCGTATATAAAGATAAAAGAGTCAAGTTTCGTGTCGTGAACCCTCACGCACCACTTAGTACATTAATGAACAATCTGCGTCACGCGATCGGTAAAGACGGACGGTTGATCTTCGATTTTCCATCGATCGACCAAACTGGTGCACCATTGGATTATTTCTTTGGAAAAGAGGATCCAATCATCAACGAAATCCGTGTTCTACGCCCCAGGATAGGTAAAGCCGATCAAACATTGGCGGACTATAACGTCAATAATGGCGACACGATCTTTCTCATCCCCGACCCATTCCCTGGATAAAGGTACTATGATGAATGAGTCTTTAGCCCCCGATTGGCGTTTATTCGATCCCAAACAACTGAGTGGACGAAATAGGCGATTGCTCCACGAATGGATCAATCTAGACCAGACTTTGGAGAAAAGGAATGAGATCGAATACCAAATAGCTAAACGCAACACGCAAGGTTTGCCAACAGAATATCTCATTACATATTATATCTACTCTATCCAAGGCGTTGAGCGAATCGACTGGTTGAATCAACCGGGTGAGTCTAACCGGCCCATCTTTGCCTCAACCTTCCAGATGCAGATCAGTCTCCCAATCAATTACCCCTGTGTTGACGGACCTGCGGAGTTCCGTTTCCTAACCCACGACGCCACAGGTAATAAGATTCCCCATCCTTGGCATCCCAACATCCGTTATTTCGGTGAATTCGCAGGTCGGGTTTGCCTCAACGCCCTAAATACTCATACGAGCCTGGCGTGGTGTATCGATCGAGCCGCGCTTTACCTACGTTATGAACTCTATCATGCCATTCAAGAACCACCTTATCCCGAAGATCCCAAAGTCGCGAAATGGGTCATTCAACAAGGAGAACCCAATGAATGGATATTCTTTGATCAACCCGCTTTGGAAAGCAGAAAATAAGGTATTAAAATAGCTAAATCTCATTTCTTTTTTGTATTTTTGTCCATATATACAAAAATATGAACATATTACATAAAATCATATTATCCAGTTTATTTCTCATCAAATTCAGTCTGTTTGCCACTGCCCAAACAACCAAACAAATTGAAATTGACGGAAATGAGCCTTATGTCGACCATATATATCTCACAGAAGGAAGTACCGATATGGACCTTTTAGTAAAATTTACATTTGATGAACCTAACAACACCCTTATAGTAAACCTCATATCCTATAAAAAGCTATTCGTATTCCAAGACAACACACGTTACTCACATGCTGTTTGGTGCTTTAAACTTCGCCCAAATAAGCTCTCTTATGTTGTAGAATCGGACGAGCAGGCTAGATACAAACTGACTAAGTCTCTTCGAAAATCCATCAAACCCCGAAGGAAACATATCTTCAAGCGCTGGATCGAGTATGAAGGCATTCAGCCTCAACCGATTGACCATAAGATGGTAAACGATTATATAGAACAGAAATTCGATATCCTTTATAAAGAGGCTCCCATCAGTATCACCTTAAGGGATATCCTAGTGATGAACGAGGAAATAACCCCAAAGAAAAAGAAATACGATCTATTCTTTCAGACTGATCTCAACAGGAAATATGAGATCACGATCGAACGGAATCCTTGTTTAGGAAAAGAAGAGGCCTTACAGGCTTCTATTACTCGTGTCAAAAACATCCAGACGAGTTTCCTCACGTTTAACCAGAAATTTAAAAACTCCAATAGTCTTAATACGCCCGAAGGCGACAAACTGTTTTGTGAGATGAAATCCCTCTTACAAGAACAATTTCCCAAAGCAAAAGAGGTAAACCCATGTCCGGAAATTCAAACAAATATTGATATCTACAACAGCTATGTCGATTCTATTCAATTGTCCAAAAGTCCATTTCAAATCAAGATCCAAGAACAAAAAAAGCCGCAGGACCTAGATTTGAGTGCAGATTATATCCTAATGATAGCACGGGAAATAGACTATAATACTAACAAATGGCTATTTGCATCAGATCCCATTGAAAAAAGAGATCTGAAAGAATCATGCGAGAAGATTATCAACACAATTGAGTCACACATTAACCATAAGACTCGAATCAACGCAAAACAAAAAATAGCTATTACAGTCTTTAACAAAGCCAAAGATTATTACCACCGAATCTGCGCAAAAGAATAGAGCTCTATGGACAATACGAAAAGAATAAACCCTAATAAATGGCTGTTGATTGCCCTTTTCTTATGGACATTATTACACAGCTCTAATCTCTGCGGGCAAAATGGAGAACAGGATTTATTTATCGAGGAGACACAACTTCTCGAGATTGAGAATCGTATGCTCTATTTTTATAACCAGCTACAAGAAATTACTAATAAGCTTCCGCTCAATACGGCCGAAAATATCTCAAAGACTAAACAACAGGTCTTAGCTATCGATAACAAATGGGAGATTTATTGTCAAAGTAGGCAATCTGAAATTGCAAACGATGACTCTCTCCTACAGATTGTCGCGAACTATCAACAGACCAAACAAGCCTTATTGGACTCCATTTCATACAAGGCTCATTATTTAGATGCGCTAGCCAATTTCGACCAAGCAGAACAATTTATCACATCTCAAGACAGTGTCTACCAACAATTCTACGAAACTGCTGTCAAATATTCTTTACTAAAGCAACTAGCTCCCCAGCTTGAGGCTCTTAAAGGAAAAGAACAATTGTTATTTTCCGACCTCCAAGCAAAGTACGAGACAGCAAAAGGAATTACCCAAGAATTCAACGAATTACAACCTCGATTTCTAGAAATAGAAGAAAACTTTATAATGTTGAAAAACTGTTCCGATAAGATTCAGGCCCAAGCATATAAGCCCTTGTTCCAAAAAATTAAGGATTATCTATACGGTCTAGCCGCTGTTACGATAATTCTTATGTACATCAATATGATACAAGCCAAGATCAAGGCCCTAAAGCAAGCCCGAGAAAATGCGAAGAAATTTAGCCAAATGATGAAGGATGAGAACGATTATCCTACAATATAACGAATAAATAACCTGATAATTATTTGTCACGATGAATATTTATAAGATATCACTCTTGTTAGTTCTGGCCTTAATTCTTTCAGGCTGTAAGGATCTCATGCCTATCAGAGAGAATTATAAAGAGGACAATAACCTCAACATCCTGGACCTCGAATTTGAACCGAAGTACAAAAACTTTCATGCAAATGTCAAACTCAACGACAGTATCGTCGCGCTTCTGCTGCTCAACGATACAACTATCAAATTCCATGTTGAAGAATACATGCAAAACAATCTGTTAGATCCCAGAACCCAGCCCAAGTTGGTAAATATTCAGAAAAAAATTACGAATCTTAACCTGAATATCTTGACATTGGTCGACCTGACACTTGACTCAATGAAGATAGAGAACCAAAAACAGGCAATTAAAGAGCTAAAAGAATTGCTTCCTCCTGACAATCTTCATATTGCCTTCATTAAGAATCAAACGGTCTCAGAAACCTTGCCAGCGACCGACTATGTTCTAGCCAATTACTTCCAAGCAGATCCTGGGAAGAAATACCTTTATCGCTCTATCCTCTCAAAAATAGATGAGATCAAAGGGAGCATGTCTACCTATTTCCCGAATGCCCAGCAAGACACGACTTTTAAGCATCTTACATCCAAACAAAATGTTTTAATCATACTCTCGGATGGTAAGGTTTATAATCAAGATATGCCTCTCGATCCTGATCACTTTGCTTTACAGAGGAAAATTATTCAAGAATCCGACTCAATCACACAAATTCCAATTTTCTACATCAATCTGGAAACAAAAGAACACGGCCAAACAAACGAAGCTGAAACTCTTATGCAATTCTTATGCAAAAAAACCAACGGCAAATATCTCAACTCATACGATCAAACCGTCATACTCAACTTATTTGACAAACAATACGCTAATTACTGCTTTTCATTCATTAACCCCGCTCAGAAAATCTATAGAGGAAAAAAACACACATTACAACTTAATTGCTACCAAGGAGATAAATTAATCGCTTCAGACAACATCAACTACTACGTAGGGAGCATCTATAATCCAGTCATCATCAATGGATTGACAACCTTACAAGTAATATTACAAGGCAGCTTGTTCGGAATCCTTACATTAGTATTATTTTACATAATTTTTCAATTCATCACTCCTTGCTTTCATTATTTGGTTTTCAGAAAAAAATATGTCACCCGGTATATTGGCAAAAATATGAGTTACAATGGTATCCTTGTAGGACCTGATTGCTACTATTGTAAAGCCCCCTTCGAAATTGGCGATAAAATCGTTGTAAAATGCCAACATGTACTCCACCAATCTTGTTGGGAAGAAAATGAATATAAATGTCCTGAATATGGACGAAACTGTAAAACCGGGAGACTTTATTATAACCGAAAAAATTTATTTGACCAGCATAACGCATCTTTCTATCTCTCTTGGATCATCTCTGGAGCAATTGCTGGACTGGTTGCCTGGATCTGCTTCACTGCGAATGCTCATAGTCATGAAAATTTTTTCTTGATAAATATTATCCAACTCATGTTTGGGGTCAATCCTGACTCTCCTCAAGCAGCCGTGTTAATGGAAGAATATGGCAGCCATCTTTACCTTTTGCCATTTTATGGTCTAAACATAGGTTTCTTCCTAACCTTCTTCTTGAGTCTGCTAACTAGCCACGGTCGTTGGCTATGGAAACGAATCCTACTAGTCGTTGCCAAGGCCATTGTTGGAGGCCTGTTCAGCTATTTATCTTTTCTCCTCGGATGTATCATCTCCATCACTCTGAATTTCAACAATAATTCATTCCTTGTAGATTGGATTCCATGGATGCTAAGTGGTTTCGTCATTACTTTAGCAGTCACTTACGGAACGGATATTAAACTAAAAAAAGCATTAATCGGAGCCGTCATTTCCATCATCTTCGGATTGAGCTCGATGTATCTGTGGACGTTTGCCTTCAACTCGCAAATTGACACTCGTGAGTTCTTACTCCTAAGCTACATAATCTATTGTGTCGGATTTGCCATTAGTGTAGCTACAACTTGTCCTAAATCGGAGCGTTATTTCTTACGAGTGGAAGGGCCAATTAAGGAGATGGACATCGCAATTTACAAATGGATGAACAATAGAATCCGGAACAAACGGATAACAATCGGCAAGTCTGTCAATTGTGACCTGCAAATGTCGTGGGATCTAACTAGTAAAATCGCTCCTTTACAAGCGGAGATCCGAATGATCAATGGCAATATCTATCTATTTGCAACTGAGGAAGGTGTCTCCATGGTCGACAAAAAACCTCTCAAACCAAACACAAAGAAACGACTCTACCATGGTACTAAATTTATGATTGGGAAAACGCTCTTCACCTACATAGAGAAAGATCTCTAATAGACTAGGAGATAAATGTTACTAAAAGGCATTTATCTCCTACTTTCACATCTCCACATGAAGTTTTGCTGAAACCAGCCATAGAAGGCAAATTTCAAAAACTATATTAATATATTAACTTTAAGTATATTATTCGAGATAATGACTAAGTATCGAAACCCACAACCAAATAGACTTTTTTAGTATCTTTTTTCTCCCGTCGAAAGAAACGAGGATCATTTTCAATCCTCAAGGGAATCGTTTTCGATATACGTTAGATTTGAAAGAAAAAGCCAATATATTTTTATAAAAAGCTGGCTTTTTCAGGATTCAATTAAACACGCATTCAACCGACAGGCAAACAAAACCAAGCGGATGCAACCTGAGATTGGCAGATAATTCCTACCTTTGCAATAGAAACATAAAACGGACGAATCTTGTCCTCCGGAATATATTTTATGGATATACAAGAATTACTCAACTTATACACCTCGCATAGTGGAATAACAGCGCTTCACAAACTGATACAGAATGACAATGAACGGAATATCAGCGTGAAGGGACTGAATGGTTCTGCTCCGGCGATGATGGTGGCCGCTCTCTTCAAAAAAGGGAATAACCGTTTTGTTTGTCTGCTGAACGACCTTGAAGAGGCCGGTTATTTCTACAACGACCTGAAACAACTAACCGGCGATGACGCTATTTATTTTTTCCCATCGGCCTACCGAAGGGATATTAAATACGGACATATCGACGCAGCCAATGAGATTCTGCGCACAGAAGCATTGAGTGTGTTGCAAGATCCGCAAGCACGGTTTGTCATCGTCACTTATCCGGAAGCAATAGCCGAGAAAGTGGTTTCACAGGATACTTTGCAGCAAAATACGTTACAAATTCATACGGGAGAGAAACTCGACAATATGTTCGTCGCAGACGTACTCGACAGCTATGGCTTTGAACAGGTCGATTATGTTTACGAACCGGGACAATATGCCATCCGTGGTAGTATCCTCGACGTATTCTCCTATTCGTTCGAGTTTCCCTATCGTATCGACTTTTTCGGGAATGAGGTAGAAACCATCCGCAGCTTCGATGTCGAGAGCCAATTGTCGAAAGATAAATTGGACAGCATCTATATCGTTTCGGAAGTCAGCAAGAAAAATGCGACAGGCAAATGTCTGCTGGAAACTCTCCCATCGCAGACTCATCTGGTAGTTCATGATCTGGACTGGTGCCGCGAACGGATCGGAGCCATCTGGAACGAAGAACCGGTGGTAGCCGACGAAGAATCGTTTACCAGTGCCGACCTGATGCATTCCAAGCTGGTGCAATGGGATTTGTTCATGCACGCGGCTCTCGATCTAAAACGAATCCAGTTTGGAACCCATACGACAGGAACGCCCGACGCCACTATCAATTTCCAAACGCAGGTACAACCAATCTTCCACAAGAATTTCGACCTGGTAAGTACGACTTTCCAACAATATCTGAAAGAAGGTTATACCCTGTACATTCTGAGTGATGTAGAAAAACAGGCGGCCCGCATCCATGCCATCTTTGAAGATCGGAAAGAAGATATACCTTTTACAGCTGTCAATAAAACCATTCACAGTGGTTTTGCCGACGACCAGCTGAAAATCTGCTGTTTCACCGATCACCAGCTGTTCGACCGTTTTCATAAATACAGCCTCAAAAGCGATAAGGCCCGCAGCGGGAAGATTACCTTGTCACTCAAAGAGCTGAATCAATTTACTCCGGGTGATTACATCGTACACATCGATCACGGTATCGGACAGTTTGGCGGACTGGTACGCATGGAAGTAAACGGAAAGATACAGGAAGCCATCAAACTGATCTATCAGAACCACGATGCGATCTTTGTCAGTATCCATTCGCTGCATAAGCTTTCCAAATACAAAGGGAAAGACAACGGCGAGCCTCCGAAATTAAGCAAGTTAGGCACTGGCGCGTGGGAAAAGATGAAGGAACGCACCAAAAAGAAGGTGAAAGACATCGCCCGCGACCTCATCCTGCTCTATGCCAAGCGCAAACAGGAAAAGGGGTTTGCCTACAGCCCCGACAGTTTCATGCAGCAAGAGCTGGAGGCCAGCTTCATCTACGAAGATACACCCGACCAGATGAAGGCGACAGCCGAAGTAAAGGCCGATATGGAAAGTCCGCGGCCGATGGACCGCCTGATCTGTGGTGATGTAGGTTTCGGTAAGACCGAAGTTGCCATCCGGGCAGCCTTCAAAGCCGTATCAGACAACAAACAGGTGGCAGTGCTGGTACCGACCACCGTGCTCGCCTTCCAACATTTCCAGACATTCTCCGAACGACTCAAGGATTTCCCTTGCCGCATCGAATATATCAGCCGGGCCCGTACGACGGCACAGATCAAACATATCCTGAAAGATGTCAAGGAAGGAGCCGTGAATATCCTGATCGGGACGCACCGGATCGTCAGCAAAGATGTCGTATTCAAGGATCTGGGCCTTCTGATTATCGATGAGGAACAGAAATTCGGCGTATCTGTCAAAGAAAAGCTCCGCCAGCTCAAGACAAACGTGGATACCCTGACGATGACGGCAACGCCGATTCCACGAACCCTGCAATTCTCGCTAATGGGTGCCCGAGATCTGAGCAGTATCACGACGCCTCCGCCCAACCGTTATCCGGTACAGACGGAAGTGGAACGCTTCAATCCGGACATCATCCGCGAAGCCATCAACTTCGAGATGAGCCGTAACGGACAAGTTTTCTTCATCAACAACCGTATTCAGAATATCTACGAGATAGAAGCCCTGGTAAAACGGGAAGTTCCCGATGCCCGTGTCTGTGTGGCACACGGACAGATGGAACCTGAAGAACTGGAAAAGAAGATTCTCGACTTCGTGAACTACGAATACGACGTACTGGTAGCGACAAGCATCATCGAAAGCGGCATCGACGTACCAAATGCCAACACCATTATCATCAACAACGCCCAGCAATTCGGCTTGTCGGATCTGCATCAGCTGCGCGGACGTGTGGGCAGAAGCAACCGGAAGGCATTCTGCTATCTGTTGTCACCGCCATTGAGCTCGCTCACCCAGGAAGCCCGCCGCCGCTTGCAAGCCATCGAAAGCTTCTCTGAATTAGGAAGCGGCATTCATATTGCCATGCAGGACCTCGATATCCGTGGGGCCGGCAATATGCTGGGAGCCGAACAAAGCGGTTTCATCGCCGACTTAGGATATGAAGCCTACCAGAAGATTTTGGAAGAGGCTGTAGATGAACTGAAGACCGACGAATTCTCGGATCTGTACAACGAACTGTCGGACGGCAAAGAGAAAGACGGCAAAGACTTCGTCAAGGAAACATTCATCGAAAGCGATTTGGAAATACTCTTCCCTCCGACCTATATTCCAAACGATTCCGAACGTATCTCGTTGTATCGCGAGCTGGATAATATGGAACGGGAAGAAGACATAAAAGCCTTCAGTGCCCGCTTGGAAGACCGTTTCGGAAAGATCCCAAAAGAAGGAAAGGAGCTGATACGCATCGTTCGTCTTCGCCGGATGGCAAGGTCGCTGGGTATCGAGAAAGTGGTCCTGAAGAAAGGACAGATGAACCTGTATCTGGTATCGGCAGAAGACAGCCCATATTACCAGAGCCGGGCTTTTGGTCAGTTATTAGCATACATCCAGAAGCATCCTCGTTTCTGCAACCTGAAAGAAGCCAACGGCAAAAGGAGCATCATCATCAAAGACGTTCCGACCGTAGCCGCAGCTTGCAGCATCTTAGAAGAGATGGAGTCATTATAAGCTTTGCACTAAGAAATGGTCCAATCAGAATGAGAACAATTATTTAGAGACATTACATATGAAAAAAACGGACAAACAACCCAGACTGCTTACCTGGGTTTTCCCGATGTTGCTGATGGCAAGCCCTATGCTTGCCGTCCAACCATCAGAGCTTACTTCTGTAGAAGTTAGTGCTATCACCCCGATAGTCTGTGCCCAACAGATTAATCCGACAACCGTCGATCTCGTGTTCAGTAATGGCCAACGGATGACATTCGACTTTTACGGGCCGAACATCTTTCGGATGTTTCAGGATAATCAGGGAGGTATTATCCGGGATCCGGAAGCACGGCCGGAGGCTCAAATCTTAGTAAATCAACCCCGAAAACCGATTTCTGTACTCCAAATAGAAGACAAAGACGAACGAATCAGCATCTTCACCGATCAGATAGAATTGCAATTCGCCAAAGAAGACGGCCGAATGAAAGTCATCAACCGGGTAACACAGCATACCGTAGTGGAAGAAGTACGACCTGTCTCATACGAGAAAAACAGGACCTGCCTAAACCTTAAGGAACAACCGGACGAATACTTCTATGGCGGTGGTGTGCAAAACGGACGATTCTCTCACAAAGGAAAGAGTATCGCCATAGTTAATCAGAACAGCTGGACCGACGGCGGTGTGGCATCTCCTACTCCATTCTACTGGTCTACAGCCGGATATGGTTTCATGTGGTATACTTTCAAGCCAGGCAAATATGACTTTGGTGCTACACAGAAAGGTGAAGTTTCTCTTTCACACGAGACAAATTATCTGGATGTATTCTTTATGATAGACGACGGAGCTGTTCCCCTACTAAATGATTTCTATCAATTGACAGGAAATCCAGTATTATTGCCTAAATTCGGATTTTATCAAGGACATCTGAATGCCTACAACCGTGATTTCTGGAAAGAAGATGAAAAAGGAATCCTCTTCGAAGACGGCAAACGGTATAAGGAAAGCCAAAAGGATAACGGTGGTATCAAAGAATCGCTCAATGGTGAGAAAGGTAATTATCAGTTCTCGGCACGAGCCGTAATCGACCGCTATAAAGCACATGATATGCCATTAGGATGGCTTCTTCCGAACGACGGTTATGGCGCAGGTTATGGTCAGACAGAAACACTCGACGGAAATATCCAGAACCTGAAGAGCCTGACCGAGTATGCCCATCAGCAGGGTGTGGAGATCGGTCTTTGGACGCAATCGGATTTGCATCCGAAGCCAGAAGTTAGCGCACTGCTCCAACGGGATATTGTGAAGGAAGTACGTGACGCCGGAGTCCGTGTCCTCAAAACCGACGTTGCCTGGGTTGGCGACGGCTATTCATTCGGCTTGAACGGAGTAGCTGACGTGGCTCACATCATGCCTTATTACGGAAATGACGCACGCCCGTTCATCATCTCTTTAGACGGCTGGGCTGGCACACAGCGTTATGCCGGCATCTGGTCGGGCGACCAGACTGGAGGCGAATGGGAATACATCCGTTTCCATATCCCGACATATATTGGTTCTGGCTTATCCGGACAACCGAATATCACCTCCGACATGGATGGTATCTTCGGCGGAAAGAATCCGGTAGTCAATATGCGCGACTTCCAATGGAAAACCTGGAGTCCGATGCAGCTCAATATGGATGGTTAACGAGAAATATCCGCATGCCTTGGGTGAACCTGCAACTTCCATCAACCGGTCATATCTGAAATTGAAATCAGAACTGATACCATATACATATAGCATCGCTCACGAAGCAATAAACGGATTACCGATGATCCGGGCTCTGTTTCTGGAATACCCGAATCCTTATACCTTAGGTAAAGCAACACAATACCAGTATTTATATGGCCCGTACTTCCTTGTTGCCCCGATTTACAAGAATACGGCAGCCGATGAAGAAGGAAATGATATCCGCGATGGCATCTATCTGCCGGAAGGAACCTGGATTGATTACTTTACCGGGGAAAAATATGAAGGAAACCGAGTAGTGAATAATTGGGAAGCACCCATCTGGAAACTGCCTGTCTTTGTAAAAGCCGGAGCAATCATTCCGATGACGAATCCCAACAACCATGTGTCAGAGATCAACAAGCATGTCCGCATATATGAACTTTATCCGGCAGGCCGGACCTCATTCACAGAATATGACGATGATGGCCGCACGGAAGCCTATCGGCTGGGCGAAAGTACTACTACGCAGATTGACATGGAGGAAAACAACGGGAAAGTAACCGTCCGAATTGCTCCGACAACCGGAAACTTCACCGGTTTCGAGAAGGAAAAACAGACTGAATTCCGGGTACAAGTATCAGAAAAGCCCCGAAAAGTGACAGCTCAATTAGGAGGCCGTAAGATAAAACTGACTGAAGTAACTTCGCCCGAGGCCTTCGGAAAGAGTGTAAATGTATTCTTTTATGAAGCAAGTCCCGAATGGAACCGATTTGCAACACCGGGCAGTGACTTTGCTAAGGTTTCCATTCACAGGAATCCACAATTACGGGTCAAACTGGAGACTGCCGATATCACCGCTTCAGCTACAGAACTGATGATTGAGGGATATCACTTCGATATGGGTAATTCGTATTTCCATTCACAGGGCAGCCTCACAGCGCCAAAAGCACAAGTAACAGACGAAAACCGGGAAGCCTATAGCGTCACTCCAACTTGGAACAAGGTAGAGAATGCCGACTACTACGAAATAGAGTTCAATCACATGCTTTACACGTCCATCAAAAATACATCACTGCTCTTTGAGGGGCTGGAAGCAGAGACAGATTACAACTTCAAGATACGCTCCGTCAATCAGGAAGGTACATCAGACTGGGCGTCTTTTGCCGTGAAAACCAAATCAAACCCATTGGAATTTGCCATAAAGGGCATCCGGGGAGAATCTTCTGCGCCTTCGCAGGAAGGATTTGAAGTTAGTCGTCTCTTCGACTGGGCAGAAACAGGTGACATCTGGCATTCGGAATATGGAAAGAAAGCAGTGCCTTTCGATCTGATCATTGATCTGCGCAATTATAGCCAGCTGGATAAATTTCATTACCTTCCCCGACTTGACAGCGGTAACGGTACAATTCTCCGGGGAGAAGTTGCTTACAGTCTTGATAAAGAACACTGGGCTACCGTTGATTCCTTTGTCTGGAAACGTAACAGCGATGTGAAGATCTTCGAATTCAAAGATCATCCACAGGCACGTTATATCAAACTACATGTGACAGAAGCAGCCGGTAATTATGGGTCGGGCCGTGAACTGTATGTCTTCAAAGTACCGGGAACGGAAAGTTATCTGCCGGGTGATATCAATAACGACGGTAAGATCGACAACAACGACCTTACCTCTTATATGAACTATACCGGCCTGCGGAAAGGCGACGCCGACTTCGACTATGTCAGTGCTGGAGATATCAACCGCAATAATCTGATTGATGCATATGATATCTCAGTTGTGGCAACTCAACTGGAAGACGGTATCGAAGATCCGGGACAAGATAAAGTTTCCGGCCAACTGGCATTCAGTCTCGACAAGACGCAGGCCGTACAAGCAGGCGATACTGTCCGGATCAGAGTTAAAGGAGTTGACCTTTGTGCTGTCAATGCCCTGAGTTTTGCACTTCCGTATGACCAGCAAGACTTCCAGTTCATTGGAGTAGAAACCACGGGCATGGAAGAAATGGAAAATCTGACTTACGACCGCTTGCATACCAACGGTCAGAAAGTTCTCTATCCAACCTTCGTCAATTTAGGTGATAAGCCTGTACTTTCAGGTTCGAATGATCTTTTCATCCTTACTTTCCAAGCGAAACGTAAGGCGAAGTTTTCACTCGTCCCGACAGACGGCCTGTTGATCGACAGGACTCTGAATACACAGAAGTTCTGATAATCTTCCTAACTACTACTGGCTGAACATCCGGATAGGCGCGGTCCCAACGATTACAATAAGGAATCATTCCTCACATATCGTTGAAGGCCGCGCCTTTTTGGTTTATAACCCTTCCTCATCGATAAAATCCGTAATTAAGGTAATTCACACGGGTAAGAATCCGTAAAATATCTACAAAACACGAAGAAAAACCACGCTACTTTTGTCATGAGATATAAAAGCTCAATCAACTAAAATTATATAGTCTATGCGAAAACTGTCATTCTATTTATGTTCAGTCATGTTTGGAGCCTGTCTCTTGGGCAATCTCCATGCAGAAAACCCTAATACTGAAACAACAGAAATCAATAACACAAAAAGTAGCTTTATGGAAACAAAATTAAATCTTACACAAGAATGGGATAAAGTATTCCCCAAAAGTGACCTGGTCAATCATTCGAAAGTCACTTTCCACAACCGCTATGGCATCACATTGGCTGCTGATTTGTATATTCCTAAAAATGCAGAAGGAAAACTTCCGGCCATTGCTGTAAGCGGTCCGTTTGGCGCAGTCAAGGAACAGTCTTCTGGTCTGTATGCTCAAACGTTAGCAGAACGCGGATTCCTGACCATCGCTTTCGATCCGTCCTTCACAGGTGAAAGCAGTGGCGAACCACGCTATGTTGCTTCTCCCGATATCAACACCGAAGATTTCTGCGCTGCCGTTAATTACCTCAGTACCCGTCCTGATGTAGACCCCGGTCGTATCGGAATCATCGGTATCTGTGGCTGGGGAGGTTTTGCCCTCAACGCTGCCGCCATCGATACCCGTATCAAAGCGACTGTTACCAGTACGATGTACGACATGAGCCGGGTAACTGCTAACGGATATTTCGATTCGATGCAGGCTGACCAGCGCTATGAACTCCGCAAACAGTTGAATGCACAACGCACGGAAGACTACCGGAACGGAATGTATGCCTTAGCCGGCGGTGTTGTGGATCCACTGCCCGACAATGCTCCGCAGTTCGTAAAAGATTATTATGCTTATTACAAGACATCCAGAGGTTATCACCCACGCTCACTCAATTCAAATAACGGTTGGAATAAGACCTCCTCATTGTCATTCATGAACATGCCTTTACTTGCCTACAGCAGTGAAATACGTAGTGCCGTACTTATGCTGCATGGAGAGAAAGCTCATTCACGTTATTTCAGCGAAGATGCATTCAAGAAGTTAACAGGAGACAACAAGGAATTACTCATTATCCCCGGAGCCAATCACGTAGATTTATATGATAATCTTCAAGTCATCCCATTTGATCAGATCGTAAAATTCATGCAAACATATCTGAAGTAAAGCAATGCATTGCATCATAATCAGCACATAACAGGACTATTAATAAACAAACACATGGCAATTATATGAAAATAACAACAATCCTTGCGATCATCGCAATGACAATAAACTGTACAACAATCATGGCACAAGAAACAATAAAACAGACAGCTGGCCGGAATCAGCTGGGAGAATTTGCTCCAAAATTTGCAGAACTTAATGACGATGTCCTTTTTGGTGAAGTGTGGAGCAGAACAGATAAACTCGGACTGCGTGACCGTAGCCTGGTAACCATCACTTCACTGATCAGTCAAGGTATTACAGATAGTTCACTCACCTATCATCTGCAGACAGCCAAGCAAAACGGAATCACACAAACTGAAATTGCCGAAATCATCACCCATATCAGTTTTTATGCCGGCTGGCCGAAAGCATGGGCAGCCTTTCGCCTGGCGAAAGAAGTGTGGGCAGAAGATGCAAGCGCCGAAGATGCGAAAGCAATCTTCCAGCGGGAAATGATCTTCCCCATTGGTGAGCCCAATACAGCTTATGCAAAATATTTTACAGGCAACAGCTATCTGGCGCCGGTATCCAACGAACAAGTTCCAGTATTTAACGTAACCTTCGAACCTGGCTGCAGAAACAACTGGCACATTCACCGGGCTACAAAAGGCGGAGGCCAGATGCTCATCGGCGTTGCCGGACGTGGCTGGTATCAGGAAGAAGGAAAACCGGCAGTTCAGATTCTTCCAGGAACCGTCATCCATATCCCGGCAGGCGTCAAACACTGGCACGGAGCTGCAGCTGACAGTTGGTTCGCTCATCTGGCATTTGAAGTAGCAGGAGAAAATACTTCAAATGAATGGTTGGAACCAGTTACGGATGAAGAATACAGCAAGCTTTAAATAAGAACAAATGCCATAATCAGGAGGCATTTTAATCAAACCGACGGTAAATATATATAATACTAATCACTTTACTTTATCCTTCGCAGATTGTGTTGCAAAGTAAAGTAAAGTGATTAGAACAATTTGGAGATGTAAATTAATCTTTGATATACTTTTTACTGATGTTCCATACAATTGAAACATACATATCCTGAAAATAACTTTCTCAATGAAATTTCAATGTTATATTATAAACTTACATTACCAACTCATTCTCCAGCTGTAATGCACGAGGAAAGATAATATTATTTTCCAGATGGATATGCTCATGAAGTGCTGCTTCGAACTGCTTAAGTTGCAGTAACACCAAGCGATAGCTTGCACATGCATCTTCTGGAGCTGTAAATCCATTAGTGAGTTTTGAGATAATTTCATAACGCTCACCCTCACCACTGTGCTCAAGCTCCATTACATGGATTGGATACTGGATCGTGTCGCAATGGAAACGTTCAATCTTTGTTCCTGATGCACTTGCATTAAAGAGATCATAGAGATAAGGGAAGAGTACATCCTCCTCTTTCAAAAGATGGCTTAACAAGTCATTGAGTGAATCATGGAAAAGTTTCTGAACCTGCAACAGTTCTGAATGCTTCTCAGCATGTGCGAGAACCACCTTATCGAGTAATTCGGCAATCTGAGGACCATTGATTCGAATGCCACGATGATGAATTTTCTGCACATAATCCAATAGTAGATCCAATGGCCACGATACAAAATCATAGGTACCACCTGCAGAACGATCCTGCAATTCATCAAGTTCCTTTGCCACATTTTCAGGTTTTACATTACTATTTTGGCAAGCCCGTATGAAGGGAACATTGCCATGGCAACAGAAATCGATGCGATAGCGAGCGAATATCTGGGAGGCAGTGAAGTTGCCGGCTACAATCTGACCGACAGTGTATGAGTTATAATCTCTTTTTATCATAATTATTTATTTTATCTGTTCAGACCAAATTTCTGTAAATCTCCCTCTACACTTCCGATGCCATTGATGCCGAAATTTTCGACAAGCACCTTAGCCACATTTGGAGAAATGAATGCTGGTAATGTAGGACCAAGGTGAATCTCCTTCACACCGAGGTATAAAAGAGCCAGTAATACGATAACAGCCTTCTGCTCATACCAAGCGATATTATAGACAATAGGCAGTTCGTTGATATCATTCAGCTGGAATACCTCTTTGAGCTTTAAAGCGATAACAGCCAATGAGTAGCTGTCGTTACACTGACCGGCATCGAGCACACGGGGAATTCCGTTGATGTCACCAAGAGGCAATTTGTTGTAGCGATACTTAGCACAACCGGCCGTAAGGATAACGGTATCTTTTGGCAGTTGCTCAGCGAATGATGTGTAGTATTCGCGACCACGCATACGTCCGTCGCAACCAGCCATTACGATGAATTTACGGATAGCACCGCTCTTTACTGCATCTACCACCTTATTGGCCAGTTGCATCACTTGGTTGTGGGCGAAACCTCCAACAATTTCTCCATGTTCAATCTCAGTAGGAGCTGCACAATTTTTGGCGATAGCAATCACTTCGCTATAGTCCTTGTGGCCATTCTCATCCGTTGAAATGTGTTTGCAACCGGGGAAGCCTGTCGAATTTGAAGTGAACATACGTTCGGTATAGCTTGCGCCTGGCAGTGGCGGAACTATACAATTAGTAGTAAAAATGATTGGGCCATTGAAAGCTGTGAACTCTTCACGTTGTTTCCACCATGCGTTACCATAGTTTCCGGCAAAGTGAGGGTATTTCTTGAACGCTGGATAGTAATGGGCAGGAAGCATCTCGCCGTGGGTATAAACATCCACGCCTCTATCTTTTGTCTGTTCGAGTAACTGTTCCAAGTCGTGCAGATCGTGACCACTGATAAGAATGCCGGGATTATTGCGAACACCAATACTTACACTTGTAATCTCTGGGTGACCATAGCTTGATGTGTTTGCTGTATCAAGTAGTGCCATGGTCTGCACACCCATCTCGCCAGTCTTAAGAGCCAGAGTTGTAAGTTCTTCAGTAGAAAGATTATCCACGGTGATAGTAGCCAATGTATTCTGAATAAATGCATGCAGGGATACGTCGTTATAGCCAAGACGGTTTGCATGTTCAAGGTAAGCGGCCATTCCCTTTAGACCATAGACAATAAGCTCCTTTAATGAACGTATATCCTCGTTTGTTTCACGCATTACGCCTACTTTAGCAGCCTTCTCGTCGTATTGCTCACGAGTACCATTCCACTTCAACTCATCGATTTCAGGCAGAGAAATGCCCATTTCCAAAGCTTTCCCTATGAGTTTATTACGTTTGATAAATCCCTCATCCACACGTGTATAAATGCTATCGTCATCAAAGTTTGCATTAGTAATGGTCGAGAACAATGCATCGGTTACGAAAGTATTAAGTTTGTCGCAAGGCTGTTTGCCGTTCTTACGAAGTTCTGTAGCAACGATCGAGATGCCACGTACGGTAAAAAGCAACAGATCCATTGCACGTGCAGTTGTGTCATTCTTTCCACAAACACCTTTTAAAGTACAGCCGATACCCTTTGCGGCCTCCTGACACTGAAAACAAAACATATTACTCATATAAAAATGTATTTAGTTATCTTATTTATTCGACAAAAATAGAGGTCTTCTTCAGCTTAATCTGTACCATATGTTACACCTGTCCATAACAATTCTTAAAAATGCTATTTTAAAGGCTCAGAAAAATAAAATACAACCTGAAAGAGATTGTTCTGAAGACACTTGTCTTTATTAATTTTGGCAATTAATGTAATGTTTTGAGCTTTCTAATTTAAATCTTCGCCCATTCCAACATTAATTATTACTTTTGTACAAAGACACTTTGCTGTACATCATGCATACTATATGTTACACTTCGATTCTATAAAACTTAAATAAGATATGCAGTTGACTGAACTACTCAAAATATCTCTTTTTAAAGGGTTGAATGAAACAGATGTTGTAGAATTCCTGTACGGAGCTCCGAGTAATTTAAGACGTTACAATGCAGGTGACTCCGTAGCTCGTCAAGGCAATTTATGCCGAGGTGCCTATATCCTTATATCGGGACGCGTCAGATGTAGTATGAGTGGAGATGACGGCAAGGAGATAACTGTCGATGAAATGACTGCGCCGTGTATTCTTGCATCAGCATTTATCTTTGCGACAGAGAATCGTTTCCCGGTAAATGTGGAAGCATTAGTTCCATGTGAATTGTATATTATTGGTAAGGCTCATTTTCTTGAATTTATGCACAAACATCCAGTCATGCTTGAAAACTTCCTCAGAGATATTTCCGATCGAGGAGTATTCTTAAGTAGAAAAGTTAATGAATTCGCATTGCAAAACCTCAAAACGCGTATATTGGCCTACCTCGAAAAGAATCCGGATATACATAATCAACGGGAGGTTGCCCAACGTCTTGGTGTCACACGCCCATCTCTTGCTCGTGCCCTATCTGAACTGATTGCAGAAAACAAAATAAAGAAAGGATAAGCACCCTAATAATACAGCCTATCTTGCAACTATAATTTTTAATTCAAGCAAATAAATAATTCGCATATTTCCTCAAGATTATCAGGAAAATATCCAGCAGCAAAATATTACGTAATTTTTTTATCCTCTGACGCCCCTTATAATGAAGCATTCCACTATTTTATAATAGAGTAAATTACCATTCAATTCAGATATGGAAAAGTCAGCTCCTTCAGTTGTTTTTCTATCTTGGACATTTCCATAAATACACTGGCTCCTATGTATAATCATTAGTTTAGCAAATCAAGATTAGAATTTTTCTTTGAAAAGAGGGATAATAAATGTTTTTAATATTAAAATATGATAATTCATTTGATTAATCAAAGTATATTCGTACTTTTGCGAACAACAAACAAAACTAGGGAACCGCAAAAATATGTTTGCCAATTTTCTGGACAACCTATATGCAAGAAAGAGGGCTGCTATAAGTGAGCTCTTTTTTTTGAAGAATTAATTCGTGGTTTTGCGAATACCTAACAATAAAAAATAGAAAGACATGAAAAAGATTTTATTCTTAATTGCTGTATGTTTCGCCTTTATCTCTTACAACATCAACGCAAAGAACGGAACTGAAGCACAGGCTCAAAAAGAAGTGACAGTAAAAGACCATGTAGAAGTATTGTATTTTCATGGAAAGCAGCGTTGCGCAACCTGTATGGCTATAGAAAACAATACAAAAGCTGCAATGGAAGAAAATTTTGCTGAACAGCTCAAAAGGGGTGAGGTTGTTTTTAAGGTAATAGACATCAGCAAGAAGGAGAATGAGAAGATAGCCGAAAAGTATGAGGTAACCTGGTCATCACTGTTTGTCGTTAAATATAAGAACGGACAGGAAACATACGAGAATATGACCGAATTTGCTTTCGGAAATGCCCGCAAGTCGCCGGATGTATTCAAGGCTGGGGTGGTCAAGGCTGTCAATGAAATGCTTAAATAACGGAAAAGGTTATGGACTGGTTACAGACATTGCTGGATAACAGCTCCACTCCCGTACTGACGGCGTTTCTGCTCGGACTGCTGACCGCGCTGTCACCTTGTCCGCTGGCAACGAACATCGCAGCCATCGGCTTTATCGGAAAAGACATTGAAAACAGAAAGCGCGTTTTCCGGAACGGCCTGCTCTATACGCTGGGGCGTATCCTTTCATACACCCTGCTCGGAGCAGTACTGATTATGGTTCTGAAAGAAGGCTCCAGCATGTTCGGCATACAGAAGGCCATCGGGACATGGGGGGAACTTGTGCTGGGTCCGCTTCTGCTCGGGATAGGTCTGTTCATGCTCTTTGGCGACAAACTGAACCTCCCGCAGTTTGGCTTCCACGGAAATGCGGAAGGTCTCGCCAGAAAAGGTGGATGGGGTTCCCTGATGATTGGAATACTGTTTGCCCTGGCTTTCTGTCCGACAAGTGGTGTTTTCTATTTCGGTATGCTCATACCGATGTCAGCCACAGCGACAGCCGGTTATCTGCTGCCTGTGGTATTCGCCATTGCCACTTCCCTGCCTGTACTTGCCGTTGCATGGATTCTTGCCTTCAGTGTACAGCAGATGGGAAATTTCTACGGCAGGATGCTGAAGGTGCAGAAATGGATGAACCTGATTGTGGGCGTGGTGTTTATCCTCGTCGGCGTCTATTATTGCTGGATAATGTATTTATAAAACGAATCTGATAACAAACCAAATATTTACAAACATGGAAATTAAAGTTTTAGGTCCGGGTTGTGCCAAATGTAAATCAACCTATAATGTAATTGAGAAAGTATTGAAAGAAAACAACATCGATGCGAAACTGACCAAGGTGGACGACATCATGGAAATGATGAACTACAACATCATGACCACACCGGCCGTGGTGATTGACGAGGTGGTGAAGATGAAAGGACAGGTTCCAACTGAAAGCGAGGTAAAGAAACTGCTGGGCATCTGAGACACAGAATGATTTAACTGTGGGCGGCAGAGATAACCGTGGTGGAATCTGCCGCTCTTTTAACGAACAGGTTGTTCGTATTTAGACGAATTAAAATAGAATAGAATAGAAATGATACAGGATTTTGCTGACTGGCTCGTTTACGGGTTGTTCGGACTGAGTGCCGATACTCCGATAGGAGTTGCCGTAAACTTCTTCTTTTATGATACTATAAAGATTTTAATCCTTTTATTCTTCATCAGTGTATTGATGGGCATCGTCAACGCTTATTTTCCGATAGAGCGTTTGCGGAACTATCTCGTCACACACAAGATGTACGGGTTGCAATACTTGCTGGCGTCATTCTTCGGAGCCATCACCCCGTTCTGTTCGTGTTCATCCATACCGCTGTTCATCGGTTTCGTGAAAGGCGGCATCCCTTTGGGGGTTACCTTCGCCTTTTTGATTACTTCGCCGTTGGTGAATGAGGTGGCTGTAGCCATGTTCCTCGGCTCATTTGGCCTGAAAGTGACACTGATTTACGTCATCAGCGGGATTCTGTTGGGAGTAATAGGCGGTATCGTACTCGGCCGTATGCGTCTGGCTCCTTATCTGAGCGACTGGGTAAAGCAGATACAAGCCCACTCATCTGCCCAGGCCGATGAATGGGAAAAAGACCAGACCACCTTTATCAAACGACTCCCAACCATTGTCCGTGATGCCTGGAAGATTGTCAGCGGTGTACTTATATACATCCTGATTGGTATCGGTATCGGTGCCTTCATGCATGGTTTTGTGCCGGAAGGCTTCTTCCAGCAATACATGTCGAAAGACAACTGGTATGCCGTGCCGATGTCTGTTATACTTGCCGTACCGATGTATGCCAATGCCGCAGGTATCGTGCCTGTCATCGAAGTGTTTGTGGCAAAAGGTATTCCCATCGGAACCGCAATAGCTTTCATGATGGCGGTCGTCGGCCTTTCCCTGCCGGAAGCCACCCTGCTGAAGAAAGTAATGACATGGAGGCTTATCGGCATATTCTTCGGAACGGTGGCATTCTTCATCATTCTGTCGGGCTATCTGTTTAACTATATACTGTAGGGGGCTGACGATGATTGGAAAACAATTAAGGAAATGGTGGCCTGCGGTTATGCTGACCGCCATTTCTCTCCAGCCAGCCGTGGCGCAGGAGAGTGAAAAGGCTTTTTCCGGAAAACCTGTGCTCACTCTTTTTTCTAACTACAAGGCCGGGCTTGGACACAAGAATGAAAACAGCGGATTCAACCTCGATCGTACGTTTGTCGGTTATGAAGGATTCTTTACCAAAGGTTTCTCCGCAAAAATCCTCATGAATGTGGAAACCGTGGCCGATGAAAACGGAAAAACGAAGTTCAACGGATATCTGAAGAATGCACAGATAGACTGGAAAGGAAACGGATTTTTCGTGTCTGCCGGACTGGTAAACCTGAGACAGTTTTCAGAGCAGGAGAACTTTTGGGGGCACAGATACATTTTCAAGTCCTTTCAGGAAGAATACGGCATCGCCTTTTGTGAGGATATAGGTGTGGTGGCCGGTTATGAGTTTTCACCGGTTATATCGGCTGATCTGGCATTGACAAATGGTGAAGGACGTAAGTTCAAGAATATGGACAACAAGTATAAGTATGGTGCCGGCATCACATCGAAACCGGCAAAAGGGTTCATGTTCAGGATATACGGTGACATATATAACACACCGGAGTATCTGAAAACGGATGCAGGCGTGCAGAAAGACCAGTATTCGGTAGCGGCTTTTGCCGGATACAGCAACAGCCGGTTTTCACTGGGAGTGGAATATAACCGGGCATTCAACTATAAGTTCTCATCCGGAACAAATGTGAACGGTTATTCAGTTTACACGACCGTAAATATAGCACGCAAAATGCATCTGTTCGGACGTTTTGACCTGCTCGATGCGACGGGTAAACGCACAAACAATGTCACTGAAGGGCACACGATTATCGGTGGTTTTGAATATTCCCCCATTAGACAAGTAAGAATCTCACCAAACTACCAGAGCTGGAAAGCCAGGAACGGAAGACGCGAGAATTATCTTCTCCTGAGTGTGGAATGTAAGATATAAATAGTATAGGGGAACATTCCTATTTTAAGTCAAACCAATAAAAAAACAGAATAAATGAAAATATTGATTCTTTGTACAGGAAACAGCTGCCGCAGCCAGATGGCTCACGGCTTCTTACAGTCATTCGACAAAAATTTAGAAGTATATTCAGGTGGAACCGAACCGGCAGCCCAGGTAAATGCTAAGGCTGTGGAAGTGATGAAGGAAGCAGGAATAGACATCAGTTCTCATGTACCTACACACGTAAACACTTATCTCGATCAGGAATGGGATTATGTAATAACCGTTTGCGGTGGTGCCAATGAAAGCTGTCCTGCTTTTATAGGAAAGGTCGGCAAACGTATGCACATCGGCTTTGATGATCCGTCACATGCTACAGGTACACCGGAATTCATCGATTCGGAGTTCCGCCGTGTTCGTGACGAAATCAGAAATGCCTTTGCCCGTTTCTACATTACAGAAATCAGAAAGGAGGAATTGCCGAAATGCTCTGCGGCGGTAACTGCTAAGAAATAAGGATATGGAGAAAGGGGAAAAAGGAATAGGTTTTTTTGAGCGATATCTGACAGTGTGGGTGGCTATCTGCATTGTAGTGGGAATAGCCATAGGGCAATGGTTTCCTGCCATACCCAAAACACTCGGAAAGTTTGAATATGCGAATGTATCCATACCGGTAGCAATTCTTGTATGGCTGATGATTTATCCCATGATGATGAAGGTGGATTTTCAGAGTATCAAGAATGTGGGCAGAAAGCCGAAGGGAGTATTCATAACCTGTGTGGTCAACTGGCTGATTAAGCCTTTTACAATGTTCGGTATTGCGTGGATATTCTTTTATGTGATATTCAAACAATGGATACCAGAAGCACTTGCAGGAGAATATCTGGCCGGAGCAGTTCTGTTGGGTGCCGCACCTTGTACGGCGATGGTGTTTGTATGGAGTTACCTTACCAAAGGCGATGCTGCTTATACGCTGGTACAGGTAGCGGTGAATGACTTGCTTATTCTGGTAGCTTTTGCTCCGATAGTGGCATTTCTTCTCGGTGTTGGCGGAATAACCATACCCTGGGACACGCTTACACTTTCTGTAGTTCTGTTTGTTGTCATACCTCTTGCTGGTGGTGTAATCACACGCCGCATTGTAATATCGAAAAAGGGAGAAGACTATTTCAATAATGTATTCGTGAAGAAGTTCGACAATGCGACTATCATAGGGCTGCTTCTGACACTGGTTATCCTGTTTTCATTTCAGGGAGAGACCATCCTTGCCAATCCGGTGCATATTCTGTTGATTGCCGTGCCTTTGATCATACAGACATTCTTCATATTCTTCCTTGCATACGGATGGTCAAAGGTTTCCGGATTGCCTCATAATATAGCTGCCCCGGCAGGAATGATTGGTGCGAGCAATTTTTTTGAGCTGGCCGTGGCGGTTGCAATTTCGCTTTTCGGTCTTCAGTCCGGAGCGGCACTTGCAACAGTAGTCGGTGTGTTGGTAGAAGTGCCTGTCATGCTCTCGCTTGTTAGGATCGCCAACAACACCAGGAAATACTTTAAACAATAAAAGCTTACAAAACAAATAACATGTCGGGCAGATTTGAAAACGTACCGGAAGTGAGCGTTGACGGGTGTCAAGGTTACAGGAACTTATGTCCGGAAAGTACACTTATCTATTCGGGTGAATAAAAGGAGCACATCAAATATAGTTTCGGTTGTGGTAAGTAAGCTGCTATAATCATAAAAATGAGAGATATACAGGCATTAATATATGCAGACTGTTGGATGTTGCGGTAACTAATGGTTAATATAAAACAAGTTAGCATTATGAATACATTAATTGGAACACTTCAGTATTTCGTACTGATAACCTTTGAGTTGGTTGCACTGTTTATGTTTATCAGTGCATTGGTTGAAATAATTCTCATGTATGTACCGGAAGAGAAAATACGTAAAAGGCTGTCCGGTGCCGGGATGTTCGGTAATGTAATAGCAGCCGGATTCGGTGCTTTGACCCCATTCTGTGCCTGCTCTACAATCCCAATGACAGTAGGATTCTTGAATGCGGGTGTTCCTTTCGGATCAACCATGTCATTCTTGATAGCCTCGCCGTTACTTAACCCGATAATCATAGGAATGCTTGGTGCAATAGTTGGAATAAAGGCAATGATAGCCTACTTTGTCATAGCATTCCTCTGCTCCGTTATTTTTGGTTTTGTAATGGAGAAAATGGGTATGCAAAAGTATGTCAAAAATGTACGTTTGAAACCGTCTTCATGCTGTTCAGGAAGTAACAATATCGTTGATAAAAGGGCTCTTCCATTCAAAGGGAAGTTGAAAATAGCCTTTGCAAATGCTTGGGACAGTCTTCGTCCAATAATGGGTTACCTATTGATCGGTGTTGCTCTCGGAGCTGGTATATACGGTTATATGCCACAAGACTTTGTAATGAATATTGCAGGTCCGGACAATCCGTTTGCTATACCTGTAGCTGCCGTATTGGGTATTCCTCTTTATATACGTGCTGAAACTGCCATACCTATCGGAGTTGCATTAATGGGTAAGGGTATGAGTATAAGAGCTGTTATCGCACTCATTATCGGAGGTGCAGGAATGGCCATACCGGAAATGACTATGCTGGCAAGTATATTCAAGAAGAAACTTGTTACCATGATTGTGCTGGTCATATTCCTGACAGCTGTTGTATCAGGATATTTGTTTAACATTTTATTATAAGAACTTATGGACAAAAAAGAAGAAAAGAAAGGATTTTGGGCTTCTTTATTCGCACCAAAATCATGTTGTTGTTGCGGACCTCAGATTGAAGAAATAAAAGAGGAAAAGAAAGAAGAAAAATCTAAAACGGAAGAAGATAAGAAAGAAAATGATGACAGCTCTTGCGGATGCTGTTAGTACTCACATCCTAAGGTGTAATATATTAAGGGGGTATATCGTAATACGCGATTTACCCTCTTTTCTTTATCTGCGATAAGAGTGTAGTTAACTTTTTCAGGCAGCGATATTCTAAAGATATTCTCGATTTGACCCAATAGTTAAAATAAGCGGTAATAAGGCCGCAAAAGTGTTTAATTAGCCAATTTTGCCCTCTTTACTCATCTTCTATACACCTTGCCCTCTGTGTTTTGCGTAATTCTTCCACTATTTCTGTTAGTATGGAAAGGGTAAACCCAATTTCCTCGTTGTTTTCCTAAGCTTTTTCCTAAGCAATGACGTCATCTATTTGGCTTAACAGAACACGGATTTTCTTCATCAGTCGTTCACGGTTTCACTCAACGGTCATCAACTTAGGATAGTATGGATTACGGCCACATTCTTTGCATAACTTCCTGCCTCCTTCTATCAAGATTCAGGCTTTCAACCAAAGCATCAACCATACGCGCCAGATCATTGTCGGCGATATTTCCATCGATCCTTTGTAAAAAAAGGGCCCTTTGATAGGGAATATAAGGACGAAAATGTATCTTTGCCATATGTATAAATCTTTATGCTTAAAGATACAAAATCTTTAGGTAATAACAAAGCCCCTGCTTGTGAAAGTCGGGGCTTTGTGCTAAAAAAGAAGGTGTGCTTTTTGACACCCTTCATAACCATAACCTTTAGCCTTATAATTTGTCGGCCAGCTCTGCCGCCTGACGACAACCGTCTGTCTTATCAATATCTCCAACATTCAGTACACCGGGCACAGCCACTTCGCCTGCAATATCCCATTTTAACAACGCTGCCGAACGCCTTATAGGAATACGCACACCGTCCATTACCGTCATGTCGTCTTCTTCGCAACAGGTAATTAAGGCACATTTCTTACCAGCAATATCCTTACCGCCCACTACCAGTGAGAACAAACGATCTATCACTCCCTTGATTTGCGCCGGTATGGAATACCAGTAAACCGGCATGCTAAAGACGACTGCATCTGCCTCTAGAATAGCAGGAGCGATCAGATTGAAATCATCATCAAACGAGCAGGCTTTACCTGTCTTATAACAGGTCATGCAGGCATGACAACCACCAATTTTCAAGAAGGCAGCATCAAAACGACTCACGGTATGACCTTTCTGTTCTGCCTCCTTAATGAACGCATCGGTCATGGCAAAACTGTTCCCGTTCTTACGCGGACTGCCTGTAATCACTACAATTTTCATATTCAAATCCTCCTTTTTATTTATGAATCGTGTCCGAATTCTGATTATAAGCTTTGGCTACGCATTTCCATTCGCCATTCATCTTCATCAACAACAGATAATCAGTAAAGTCAATACGACCACCCCATTTTTCTTCCAGCACACGAACAACAGCCAAGGTCTCTTCTACCGTCACCACATCGATGCGTGCCTTGAAATCTTCGCCAGCTCTAACAGTGTCTACATTATGATAAAACTGCTGGATACTGCCATGCTCCAGTTTTCCATCCAGATAGCCAAATAACACAGCTTCGTCGATAAACAGATCTTTCGCATAGCTGCTGTTACCCTCAGCCACACTCTTCACAAACTTCATGGCTGCCTTTTCTACAGCCTCGTATTCTTCGATACTTGCTCTCATAATAATAATATCTTAGCGGATTATTAACAGATGCAAATGTATGTGTCGGGAATGATCCATACAAGTACCGAAAAATTATTCACTTACCGAAAAATTATTCGGTATACCGTATTCAGGGAGTTATATGTATCTTTGTATTGTGTAAACAATTACCCATAAATCATGTACGAAAGAAAAATACCCATAGATCTGGATTGCCCGCTCCGGCTGACCATGAGCCTGATAGGTTCCAAATGGAAATCATGTATAGTGGATGAACTGAGGCATAAATCATTGCGTCCGAGCGAGCTGCATAAAATCTTCCCAGAAGCGACACCGCGCGTACTCGACATTCAGCTGAAAGAACTGGTGGAAGATGGATTAGTGCACAAGACTACCTATAACGAAGTTCCCCTACGTACAGAATATGCATTGACCGATTTAGGACGGAGCCTGCTGCCTATTATTGATGCCATGATCGAATGGGGAAATCGAAATACGGATTTATTTGAACGGAAATATGGGGAAAAAGCAGGTTATCACCAGCCAAAGGAAACATAAAGTTACATCCGCAAGGGCGCAGTGAACTTTTTGAACTTTATGAACTTTTGAGTTTTTCAGTTGATCTGATTGATTGGTTTCTGCATATTACCAGAAAACAAAAAATCCCGATTTCGCTTGGAAATCAGGATTCTATGTGGTGCCACCAGGAATCGAACCGGGGACACAAGGATTTTCAGTCCTTTGCTCTACCAACTGAGCTATGGCACCTTTTTTTGTTGTTGTAACCGTTATCGTTTCGATTACGGGTGCAAAGGTAGGGACATTTTTTGAATATGCAAACTTTTGGACAGAAAAAATTTATTTTTTATTCATTTCTCTATCAGAAATACATAATTCTGTTTCTTCTTGAAACAGCTAACTATATCTAAATAAAGACTATAAATATTATCAGCTACATCCAGTGGGAAAAAGCTGATAAATGAAATTTTTTGTGCCAACATCCGAGACGACTGCATAAAATAATAGCCTTTGATGATATAATAAGCTATAAAAAGCAGACCGGCATACACTGATAGTAGAAAATTTCCCATACACCCAACAACAACAGATGCAATTACGACTATCCAGAAAAGCCAATAACATAAATTCTCGAATAAGAAAAGCCGGTAAAAACGCTTTTTGGCATGGCTTCGGGTTGAAATCAACCCTATACGTTCCTGCGACCATTTCTTCAACCGGTAATATTCTTCTTTTTTCACCAAAGCATCCGGTAAATAATTGACTACTGTATTTTGTGCCGTTGCCACCTCATCAATAAACTGACTGTCTTCTCCTATTTTCAGGAACAGCTGATTATAAAATCCTTTATTCTTAAAGAACAGAGACTTCGTATATGACAGATTTTTTCCTGAACCCGAAAAAGGATGATCCAACAAGGCGGCCGAGAGATACTGCAAACCAAACTTCAGATTATCATAAGCTATCAGCTTATTCATCCATCCTTTCTGATATGGATAGGAAGCATATCCCAATACAATTCCTGTCTTTTCTTTATAAGAAGACACCATTGCACGTATCCAATTGGTAGTCATCGGCTCACAATCGGCCTCGGTGAACAGTATTACCTGATGACGTGCGGCCTTAATGCCCAAGGTCAATGCCAGTTTTTTCTTACTGATATAACGTGCTTCTTTGGGTATGAATGTATAATATAAATAAGGATAGTCACGCTTAAACAGACTTAACCGGTTGCTGCAGACTTCCGACATGCCGTCGTTGACAACAATAACCTCAAAATCCGGATAATCCTGATTCAGCAAGGCAGGTAAATGCTTTTCCAGGCTTTCTTCATTGTCGTGGGCATAAACCACCACCGACACCGAAGGACAAGAGGACAAATCCTGCTTCATTGCAGGCTGTTGAGAACGCAGTCGCCACGGACGACGATACAACACCAGACAATAAAGCAGGACTATTAAAAACAGGAGCGCTGTAAATCCTGCCAAACCAAGTTCCAGATGGCTGAATTGTAACAGACTCATTTCAGTTATAATTGATCCGAGAAATATGCTGCAGGAAGCTGACGGCAATTATATTGAGAAGCCATCACCTCACCATAAGCTCCTGCCGAACGCAAGGCAATAAAATCACCCCGATGAACTTCGTTCAGCTCAACATCTTTTCCAAAGACATCTGATGATTCACAGATCGGACCGACTACGTCGTAAACTTCTACATCATTGTCACTGGAAATATTTTCGATACGATGATAGGCATCATACATGGCCGGGCGAATCAGATCGGTAAAACCGGCATCCAGAATAGCAAACTTCTTGACTTCTCCTTCCTTGACATACAATACCCGAGAAATCAATGAGCCACATTGAGCTACTACCGAACGGCCCGGTTCAAAATGTACCTGCTGACCTGGACGCAAATCCAGCAGTTTGTGGAAGACAGCAAAATAATTATCGAAGGCAGGTATTGACAAATGGTTCGGATGATAATAATCTATGCCCAAACCACCTCCTAAATTCAAGTTCTCTACTTGTATGCCTTTCTTTTCCAATTCTTCCTGAATCTCATTGATCCGAATAGCCAAGTTACGGAAAGCGGACATATCTGTTATCTGGGAACCAATATGACAATGGATACCAATCAGACGTACGTGCGACATGGCTTTCATTTCATCCAGTACGCCATTTAATAATCCCAAATTGATACCGAATTTATTTTCCTTCAGACCGGTAGTTATCTTAGCATGGGTATGAGCATCTACATCCGGGTTAATACGCAAAGCCACACGAGCCACCTTGTTCTTGGCTGCAGCCAGTTCATTGATAACACGCAATTCAGCCAACGATTCTACATTGAAGCAGAAGATATTCTCATCAAGCCCTAAATTGATTTCCCAATCAGCCTTACCTACTCCGGCAAAGACGATCTTTTCTGCCGGAAAACCAGCCTTGATGGCAGCTTCAACTTCACCTCCGCTCACACAATCAGCGCCCAAGCCTGCCGCAGCAATTATTGACAGCAGACGCGGATTGGCATTTGCCTTGATGGCAAAATGTACATGATATCCGTATTTTCCGGATTCAGCCTGAATTGTCTGCAGGGTTTCGTTCAACAAGTCAACATCATAATAATAAAAAGGAGTCTTCAGCTCCTTGAATTTATCAATCGGAAATTTACCTTTCAACATAAGCCTATATACTATAATGATTCAAGTTTGCCTCCAGAGTTTCTGTATGCCCCAGAGACAGAACAAAGAAAAAGGTTGAGTCAGGCACCCGGCATCAGGAATCAGTTCATCATCGTCTGTCTCCCCAACTACCTGTCTGACACAACCTTTTTCAGGGTTTATTTATTATTAAACAAATGATCGCTTAAAGCCTGCAGAGCACGCTGCTTGTCGGAAGCCTTAACCAGCAATGAGACATTGTAGTTGCTGCCGCCATAAGAAATCATACGTACAGCCACATCCTTCATGGCATGAACGATACTGTCTTCAAATCCGACATTCTCCCATTCCAGATCACCTACCACACATACGATAACCATATCTTCATCGACAGATACTGTACCATATTTCTTCAGGTCATTTACAATCTCATCCAAGTGCTTGCGGTTGTCAATAGTAACAGAAACCCCTACTTCAGAAGTCGTTACCATATCAATCGGAGTCTGGTAATTTTCGAATGTTTCAAATACTTTCCGCAAGAAACCTGTTGCCAGCAACATACGTCCGCTCTTGATCTTGATAGCCGTAATGTTATCCTTGGCAGCTACAGCCTTGATCTTGCCTTTTTCAGTAGCATTCGAAATCAAGGTACCCGGAGCATCCGGCTGCATTGTATTCAGCAAGCGAACCGGGATATTATTGATTTTAGCCGGCAAGATACAAGTCGGATGCAAGATCTTCGCCCCGAAATAAGCCAGTTCTGCCGCTTCTTCGAAATGCAGATGACGAACCGGAGACGTTCCTTTTACGAATCGCGGATCGTTATTGTGCATACCATCGATATCTGTCCAGATCTGTATCTCTTCTGCCTTGATAGCCGCACCAATCAAAGAAGCTGTATAGTCGCTACCGCCGCGCTGCAAGTTATCGATCTCACCGTATGCGTTTCGGCAGATATAACCTTGCGTAATATACAGGTCAGCTTCGGCATTTTCTTCCAGCAGACGAGTCAGTTTTTCTTTGATGTAGACCGGATCCGGTTCAGCATTCTTGTCTGTACGCATAAAATCGAGTGCAGGAAGCAATACTGAATTCACGCCCAGTTCCTTCAGATACAGATTCATCATGCCTGTTGAAATCAGTTCACCTTGTGCCAACACCACTTTTTCTTCAAACAAAGTAAACAAGTCTTTGGTGAAAGAACGAATGTGATCAAAATGGAAGGTCACTAATTCACGAGCCTTAGCCTTGTATTCTTCCGTTGCATACAGCTCTTCGATATGCCCAAAATATTTCTGAGACAACTTATTGATGATCTCATTGGCTCCATCCGGATTCTTCTTATACAAATAATCTGAAATCTCGACCAATGAATTGGTTGTTCCAGACATGGCAGACAACACGATAAGGTTCTTTTCGCCAACAATCAGCTTGGCAACATCTTTCATTCTCTGTGCAGATCCCACAGAAGTACCGCCGAATTTTAATACTTTCATTTCTTTTACCTTATAATTTATTTATTCTCATTCAACTAACAAGGATGTGGTGCAAAGTTATAAATAATTTACTTATCCACATCATTTAAACAGGCATTCTCGCATTTAACGATACGTGCCGGGAAATTATGAACCAACGTATAGTTATGCGTCGTCATAATCACAGCCGTTCCCTTTTTACAGATCTCGTGCAGAAGCTGTACAATCTGTCCGCTTGTCTCCGGATCCAGATTACCCGTAGGTTCATCGGCCAGGATGATGTCGGGAGTATTCAGCAAGGCTCGCGCAATAACAACACGCTGCTGCTCACCTCCCGAAAGTTCGTGCGGCATCTTGTATCCCTTGTTCTGCATGCCTACCTGTTGGAGTACTTCTTCAATCCGGTTCTGGATATCCTTGTTACTGCGCCAGCCGGTAGCCTTCAAGACAAATTCCAGGTTCTTATTCACCGAACGGTCGGTCAGCAACTGAAAATCCTGGAATACAATACCTAATTTCCGGCGCAGATACGGTACATCTTTCCGTTTGATCTTCCGTAAATTATAGTTCAGCAGAAAAGCTTCTCCACCGCAAATCGGAATTTCACAGTAGAGCGATTTCAGCAGACTGCTTTTTCCGGAACCGACTTTGCCGATTACATACACAAACTCTCCCTGATGCAACGACAAGGAAGCCTGATGCAAGATCACATTCTCGTTCCTGCATATATCTACGTTTTCCAGTTGAAGTAGTACGCCTTCTTCCATCTTACTTATTTATGACGTTTTTTCAGTTCACGGGCCAAGTCTTCAATGCTAAGCCCTTTGCTTGTCAGCAGAACGATCAGGTGATAAATCAGGTCGGATGCCTCATACACCAACCGGTCTTCTGTACCGTTTGTTGCTTCGATAACTGTCTCAACAGCTTCCTCTCCTACTTTCTGAGCCATCCGGTTCACACCTTTCTGGAACAGAGAAGTCGTATACGAACCTTCCGGCATTTCCATACGGCGGCGTTCGATAAACTTCTGCAGATATTTCAGGAACATGATGTCTTCTTCGTTCTTTTCACCGAAACATGTTCCGGCGCCTGTATGGCAAACCGGTCCGTCGGGATTGACACGGATCAGCAAGGTATCGTTATCGCAGTCTGGAACAATTGAAACGACATGCAGGAAATTTCCACTCGTCTCTCCCTTCATCCACAGACGATTCTTGGTACGGCTGAAAAAGACCACTTTCTTTGTTTCCAATGTTTTCTGATAGGCTTCTTCATTCATAAAGCCCAACATCAATACTTTATTTGTATTCTCATCCTGAATAACTGCGGGAAGCAAGCCTCCCATTTTTTCAAAATCCAAATTCAACATATTATTATACCTTATTATAATCTTACATTTATTCCTTCGCGTTGCAAATATAGCTTCAATTCTTCAATCTTGATCTCTCCGAAATGAAATACACTGGCTGCCAAAGCCGCATCGGCCTTTCCCACACTGAATGCATCCCGGAAATGTTCCATCTTTCCGGCACCACCGGAGGCAATGACCGGAATATGCAAGGTATCTGCCAGATGCGCCAAAGCATCATTTGGATAACCTTCCTTCACGCCGTCGTGCGTCATACTGGTAAACAGGATTTCGCCCGCGCCCCGTTCTTCAGCTTCCCGCGCCCAGTCAAACAAACGCTTGTCGGTCGGGATGCGGCCTCCGTTCAGATAACAGATCCATTCTCCGTTTTCCCAGTTGGCATCAATCGCTACCACACAAACCTGACTGCCGAAATGCGAGGCAATTTCTCCAATCAATTCAGGACGCCGGATAGCAGCCGAATTGATGGAAACCTTATCAGCGCCGGCACCCAACAGGCGGTCTACATCCTGCAATTCATTGATTCCTCCACCTACGGTAAAAGGAATACTGATATGGGCAGCCACTTTCTTAACCAATTCCGTAAAAGTCTTCCGTCCTTCATGAGATGCGGTAATATCCAGATACACCAGTTCATCCGCACCGGCCCGGCTATAAGCGGCTCCCAGTTCAACCGGATCACCGGCATCCCTGAAATTCACGAAGTTGACTCCTTTTACCGTCTTTCCCTCTTTGATATCCAAACAGGGGATAATTCTCTTGGCTAACATATATGTTTTTGATTAATCAGTTACTAAATTGTTCTAACTCTTCCAGACGGATCCGCCCTTCATAAATGGCTTTTCCGAAAATCACGGCCGGAATACCTGCTTCTGCCAGGCGTTCGATATCGGCTATCGAACTGACGCCACCGCTGGCAATCAGATAAATGTCCGGAACCTGTTCCTGTATTTCCTTATATAAGTCGACTGCCGGTCCCTGCAACATTCCGTCTCTTCCGATATCCGTGCAGATGATCTTCCGGATTCCTTTCTCCTGATAATCGCTGATGAAAGGAATCAAGTCGAGGGCCGTGCCTTCTTCCCAGCCGTTCACCGCAATCTTCCGGTCTTTTGCATCAGCGCCCAAGATTATCCGCTCGCTGCCGTATTGCTTCAGCCAGGATAAAAAGCTATCTGGATTCTTCACGGCAATACTTCCGCCCGTTACCATCTGTGCGCCACAGTCGAAGGCAATACGCAAATCTTCATCCCGCTTCAACCCACCGCCAAAGTCGATCGTCAAACCGGTATGCCCGGCCACCTTTTCCAGCATCTTGTAATTAACGATATGCCCGGCCTTGGCACCATCCAGATCCACCATGTGCAGGCGACGGATACCATGATCTTCAAACTGTTTGGCTACTTCCAGCGGATCTTCATTATAGACCTTCCGGGTCTGATAATCCCCTTGCGTCAGTCGGACGCATTTCCCTTCTATCATGTCTATGGCTGGTATCAGTTCAATCATACGCTTACAGATTAAGGAAGTTCTTTAATATCTGTTCACCTACCGAACCACTCTTTTCCGGATGGAACTGCGTGGCATAAAAATTATCCTTATGCAAAGAAGCACTGAACGGCAGGATATACTCGGTCGTTGCGGCCGTATCAGCATTCAGCGGTACATAATAACTATGTACGAAGTAAACGAACTGATTCTCGAGCGCCGGACTGAACAAACCGCCTTTCAGGTCGGTAATTGTATTCCATCCCATGTGCGGCACCTTATCTTCATGGCGCTGCGGGATGAAACGCTTGACATCCACGTCGAAAATACCCAGACAATCGGCATTTCCTTCTTCCGAATAACGGCACATGAGCTGCATGCCCAGGCAGATTCCCAACACCGGCTGCTTCAGTCCGCGTATCAAATCCGTCATCTGGTGTGCTTTCAGATATTCCATCGTGGTAAAAGCTTCTCCAACTCCGGGGAATATCACTTTATCCGCTTTGGTGATCAGTTCCGGATCAGCGGTAATCACCGGCGTAATGCCCAAACGCTTGAGGGCATAATCTACCGAATAGATGTTTCCCGCATTATATTTTATGATGGCAACATTCATTTTTCATCAAGCTTTTTGAAGTTAGGTTGCAAAAGTAACAAATTAATATTACAAATGAGAAAATATAGAATAAAAGTTCCCTAACAGAATGCTTTTGTAATAATTTGGAGATGTATCCTTGCTTTTTCGAGAAGAACACCTAGCGAATAACATGACTTTATTTCTCCAACTCATTTTATTTTTATCGTTTCACCCCTGTGATACGACCGTTTCACCCTTGTGAAACGATCGTTCCACATAGGTGAGACGATCGTTCCACCCGGGTGGAACGATAAAAAGCTGCCGAGTTTTCTACATCTTCCCAAAAGGACCTTAGAATAACCATCCGATAAAATTACTATCTTTACCTCCGGTTTCATGAAAAAGGTAAAAACATGACTGAGCTCAAAGCAACACAAAATACTCCGGAAAAGGTGGAGAAGAACCGGATTCATATTAAGAATATGGTCTGTCCGCGGTGTATCATGGCTGTCCGGCAAATACTCGACAAGCTGGAGATTCCTTATCTTTCAGTGGAATTAGGCGAAGCCTGGCTGAAACAACCGCTGAAAGACCAACAAAAAGCGACTTTGAGAAGCGAACTGGAGTCTATCGGGTTTGAACTGCTGGAAGACCAGCGGCAGCAGCTTGTCGAACAGATCAAACGGAGCATTATCGAACTGGTTCATCAGGAGAACAATGAGCTGAAAGTAAACCTGTCTGACTTTTTGGTAGAGCAATGCCATCACGACTACAGTTTCCTGAGCAAGCTCTTCTCGGAAGTATGCGGAATCACCATCGAGAAATATTTCATTCATCAGAAGATCGAACGGGTCAAAGAACTGTTGGCCTACAACGAGCTCTCATTAAGTGAAATAGCCCTGCTTCTGAACTATTCAAGCACAGCTCACCTGAGTGCTCAGTTCAAAAGCGTAACCGGCATGACTCCTACCCAGTTCAAGCAGCAGGAAAGCGGAATGCGCAAACCGCTGGACCAAATATAAAAACAGTCAGAACACAAAAGACGATTTATTTCCTCCCGGCATTCCGGTCATGGCATTCAAATCCTATAAAATCTATCCAAAATTCTATAAAGCCCCGACGGATTGTTCATACTAATTTTGTTTCCGAAATCAGACAAACAGAATTTTCTATGACGAATACGAAAACAACAACAGCTACCTTCCCGGTGATGGGAATGAGTTGCGCGGCATGTGCCAACCGGGTGGACAAAACCCTGAACCACCAGGCGGGTGTCAGCCAGGCACAGGTGAATTATGCGGCAGCTACGGCGACGGTGGAATACGATCCGCTCGTCTGTTCGCCGGAAGCCCTGCAGAAAGCCGTACAAGATGCCGGGTATGATTTGCTGATCGGCAAGGAAGAAGAAACAGCCGAAGAAGCCGAACAAATCCGAAACCAGGATTACCAGAAACTCAAGCGGAAAACCATTGGAGCCATTCTTTTGGCCTTTCCGGTAGCCGTGATCAGCATGTTTTTCATGGATATGCCTTATACCGGATATATCGCCTGGATTCTTTCTACTCCGGTTGTCTTCTGGCTGGGGCGCGACTTCTTCATCCATGCCTGGCAACAGCTGAAGCACCGGTCGGCCAATATGGATACGCTGGTAGCCAACAGTACCGGGATTGCTTACCTGTTCAGCCTCTTCAATCTTTTCTTCCCGGAATTCTGGGAGCAGCGAGGCGTCGAAGCGCATGTCTATTTTGAAGCGGCCAGTGTGATCATTGCCTTTATCTTGTTGGGCAGACTGCTCGAAGCCCGAGCCAAGAACCAGACATCGACTGCTATCCGGAAGCTGATGAATCTGCAACCGAAAATGGTGAACCGCCTTCTCCCCGACGGAAAGACGGAGTGCGTCCCGGTGGAAAAGATCGGTAAAGGCGACCATATTTTAGTCAAACCCGGCGAGAAAATAGCCGTGGATGGTATCTTGTTGGAAGGAGAATCTTACATCGACGAAAGCATGTTAAGCGGTGAACCGGTTCCGGTAGCCAAACGGAAAGGAGATAAAGTTTATACGGGCACCATCAATCAGAAAGGAAGTTTTACTTTCCAGGCAGAAAAAGTAGGACACGAAACCCTGCTGGCCCATATCATCCGGTTGGTACAAGAGGCACAAGGCAGTAAAGCCCCTGTTCAACGGCTGGTCGATAAGATAGCCGCGATCTTTGTACCTGCCATCCTCACGCTTTCGTTACTGACGTTCATCGCCTGGTATGTATTGGCCCCAACCGAAGGCTTTACACACGGACTGTTGGCAGCAGTCACCGTGCTGATTATCGCTTGTCCGTGCGCATTGGGACTGGCAACGCCGACAGCCATTATGGTCGGCATCGGAAAAGGTGCCGAATCCGGCATCCTGATCCAAAATGCCGAAAGTCTTGAATCGGCCCGCAAAGTAGATACAATCCTCCTCGACAAGACCGGAACCATCACAGAAGGCAAACCAGTAGTAACCGATCTGGTCTGGCTGCCCGGTCAGGAACCTTTGCCAGCCGTCTTCCATTCACTGGAAAAACATTCAGAACATCCGTTAGCTGACGCCGTCTGCCGGTATTTGAACACAGAAGTTCTTCCGGTAACATCCTTCGAAAGTCTGACGGGAAAAGGTATCATGGGCGTCATCGACGGCGTCCTTTACCGGGCCGGAAACAGGAATCTGCTGCTCGAGGCAGGCATTACCATTGACCCGTTCCTGCAAAAACAGGCAGACGAACTGGCTCAAGCCTCGAAAACCGTTATCTGGTTGGCCGACTCAAAACAGGCATTGGCCGTTGCTGCCATCACAGACCGGATCAAACCTACTTCCATAAATGCCATTCATACCTTACAGAAAATGGGTATTCAGGTATGGATGCTGACCGGAGACCAGGAAACAACGGCCAAGGCAATTGCCGAGCAAGCCGGTATCCGGCATTATCAGGCAGGTATGACACCACAGGGAAAAGCCGAATTCGTCAAGCGGCTGCAGCAAGAAGGGAAACAAGTAGCCATGATAGGCGACGGCATCAACGACAGCGCCGCATTAGCCCAGTCCGATCTGAGCATTGCCATGGGACAAGGAAGCGACATTGCCATTGATGTAGCACAAATGACCATCATCTCTTCCGATTTGCAGAAGATTCCGGAAGCCATCCAGCTTTCTCGCCTGACGGTACAAACCATTCGTCAGAATCTGTTCTGGGCTTTTATCTATAACCTGATTGCCATTCCGGTAGCCGCCGGTATTTTATACCCGATCAATGGCTTCCTACTCAACCCGATGATTGCCGGAGCCGCCATGGCCATGAGCAGCGTAAGCGTCGTCAGCAACAGTCTGCGACTGAAAAGGAAAAAGATACAAACAAATGATTCTATAAATACAAATTCAAAGACGATGAAAAAAGAGTATGTTATTGAAGGCATGATGTGCAACCATTGCCGCATGCGCGTAGAAAAGAGTTTAAATCAGCTGGAAGGCGTACAGGCTTCAGTCACATTGAATCCGCCGGTAGCTACCATTGAGTTTACACAAGGCGAAAAGTCGCTGGATGAATTGCAGGCCGTACTGACCGACGACGGTTATACGATTCATGAGAAGTAAAACCGGGGAAACAGCCGGCTAGAACACATAGCTTAAAATAAGCTAAATCAGGATGGTGTCAAAGAAAACATTCTATCTTTGGCACCATTATTCATATAAAATAAATTCGTTTATGAAAACAATGAAATGGCTTATGATGTGTATGCTGGCTATCAGTGCCTGCTGCCTGCCAGCTTGTAGTGATGACGACGAATCTATCCGATTAACGCCAACCGATGAAAACCAGCAGCCCATCAATTCTGATTATACCTTGCAACTTTCGCCTTTTAGCGAAGGAGAATCCTATTATATCTACGGAGCAGAAACACCGTTCACGGTCGAAAACAGCAATAAAGAAGTCGTGGAAGTAATCGAAGGAAACTCGACACTCACCTTCAAACCCTTACTCCAGGGAGAATCCATCATTTCCATACGGGATGCCAAGTCGCATGTCTATTTCCTGAAGATAAAAGTAGCTTATCCTTCCCGTTCTTTCCATGTGATTGGCCTAAGAGCAGAAGTGATCGGAGACGAGATTACCCAGAAAGAGGAAAGAGAGCTGAGCGAAATAATACTGAAGAATAAGTCTGTCAGCCTTGATGGAGAATATTACTTCTCATACATGGTGCCCGACAGCACAGAAGGTGAAGTTATCATTTATCCGTCCGCAACCACGCAGGCCCAGAAAGGGACATTCCGGCGGGAAGTCAAATACGATGAAAACGGAAAGACCTATCAGCAATTAAGTATCCAGCTGACATCCGGAGAAAAATTCTATTATGCCCTGTCCGTTTCCGGTACAACACAGACGATTACTTCAGCTGATTACGATGAATGGAGCTTGTCTGCTAACACAGACAGTCTGGTTTACGGATTAAAGGAAGACGTTACGGAGAAATACCAGACCGATTATCCGAAGCTGGAAAAAGCTTACGCTACGCAGTTTATCCAATAAGCAGGTTCACGCTGTCTTAGCGTGCCTGCTTCAAGGCTTGAGCCATCTGGTCGGGACAAGAAGTGCCACGGCCATGGCAGTCAATGCCTTCAATCCGACGGATTGCTTCTTCTACCGACATACCTTTTAACAAAGCACACATGCCCTGCCGGTTGCCATCGCATCCGCCAATCACTTGTGCATTCTCGATCTTGCCATCAGCAATATCCACAATCATCATCTTAGAACAAACTCCTCCTTGAGGAATGTACGTAATTCGTTGTTTTTCCATTTATCTTATCTCCTTTTTATAATCGGGCTGCAAAGATATAAATTAAATTCGCTACTTTTGCCCTTTATAAATAATAAACAAATGACTTACGAAGAGACATTGCATTACTTGTTCACCAGCATTCCGGTTTTTCAGCACAGCGGAGCCTCCGCCTATAAACCCGGATTAGGAACTAGTAAAGCCTTAGATGATTATCTGGGAAATCCCCATAAAGATTATAAAACGATTCATGTTGCAGGCACCAATGGCAAAGGTTCAACCAGTCATTTACTGGCTGCCATTCTGCAAGAGGCCGGATATACAGTCGGCTTGTTTACCTCTCCTCACCTGGTAGACTTCAGGGAACGAATCCGAGTGAACGGGAAAATGATATCCAAAGATTACGTAGTTCAGTTTGTGGAACGGTATCGTCCGGTATTCGAACCCTTGAAACCTTCTTTCTTCGAATTGACATCCAGCATGGCTTTCGACTATTTTCGTGATCAGCATGTTGATTTCGCTGTAATTGAAGTTGGACTGGGCGGACGGCTTGATAGTACCAATATTATTACGCCTATCTTAAGTGTGATTACCAACATCAGTATGGATCACACCCAGTTCCTAGGGAATACCTTAGAAGCCATTGCTTCGGAAAAGGCTGGTATTATCAAACCCGGAGTTCCGGTTGTTATCGGAGATGTAGAACAGCCCAGTGTCATGCAAGTATTCAAGGACAAAGCGGCCCAAGTGAATGCCCCTTTGTATGCATCCACAGAAATAAAACCAATCATCGATTTTCTGTTAGGAGCCGATTCGAAATGGCGCTTTGTAACGAAAAACTTCGATGTTATTATCGGAGAACTGGGAGGACTGGCCCAAGCAAGGAATGCCACCACTGTCTTAACAGCGGTGGATGTATTAAGAACGAGAGGCGTTCATATCTCGCCCAAAAACGTCGAAGAAGCATTTGCTCATGTTGTAGAATTAACCGGACTGATGGGACGCTGGCAGACCGTACACACATCACCTCGCGTTGTGTGTGACACCGGTCATAATACCGGAGGATGGGAAATCCTTTCCAAACAGCTCAATAATCAAATCGAACGCTGTCGCCGGTTACGGATGATCGTCGGTATGGTCAACGATAAAGACATCAACGGTGTTTTAGCATTGATGCCGAAAGATGCAACGTATTATTTTACCCAGGCTTCGATTGCCCGGGCACTGCCGGCAGAAGAATTTGCCAAACTGGCCCGGCAACACGGCTTAAGCGGGAATGTTTATCCTACGGTTGAAGCTGCTGTCCGGTCAGCTTTACAAGATGCCCATACAGACGACTTTATCTTTATCGGAGGAAGTACATTCATCGTAGCGGATGCCTATCCGCTTTTTCAACCAACTGCCAATAATCAAAAATTGTAATAATTATGACAGAACTAATTCAAAGAAAACTAAGTGACTCGAAGGCGGCCCGCTGGACTGCCTTAGCGATTGTGGCTTTCACCATGCTCTGCGGCTATTTCCTGACGGATGTCATGTCGCCACTAAAACCCATGCTCGAAGAAGAACTGGCCTGGACCAGTACAGACTTTGGTATCTTTACCAGTGCCTACGGCTGGTTTAATGTATTCTTCCTGATGCTGATCTTCGGAGGAATGATTTTGGACAAGATGGGAGTTCGTTTCACCGGTATGGGAGCTTGCTGCTTGATGCTGATCGGATGTGCCATAAAATACGCTGCTGTAGCCGGATATATTGGTGCTGAAGGAACAATCTTCGGATGGAAATCCCAAGTTGCTCTCGCCTCTTTAGGTTATGCAATCTTTGGTGTCGGTGTAGAAATTGCAGGAATCACCGTATCCAAAGTCATCGTAAAATGGTTTAAAGGGAAAGAACTGGCATTAGCTATGGGACTGGAAATGGCAACGGCCCGTATCGGAACCATGTTGGCCATGGCAGTAACCGTTCCTTTCGCCAAATACTTCCAGAGTGTTTCTGCACCGGTATTGCTTTGTCTGATCATGCTTTGTATCGGTACGATTTCATACATGGTTTACATTGTAATGGACCGCAAGCTGGAAGCTTCGATGAGTGCCGAAGAGGAAGAAAAAGAAGAACCGTTCCGTATGTCGGATGTATTCCTCATCATCAAGAACAAAGGATTCTGGCTGATTGCCTTGTTGTGCGTTTTGTTCTATTCAGCTGTTTTCCCATTCATCAAATATGCGACGGACCTGATGGTCAACAAATACCACGTCGAACAGGAACTGGCCGGATTTATCCCGAGTCTGTTGCCACTGGGAACACTTTTCCTTACGCCGTTCTTCGGTAATCTGTATGACCGGAAAGGAAAAGGAGCAACCATCATGATCATCGGTGCGGTTATGCTAATCGGTGTGCATCTGCTGTTTGCCCTACCAATCCTGAATGAATGGTGGTTTGCTACACTGGTAATGATCGTATTGGGTATAGCTTTCTCACTGGTTCCGTCGGCTATGTGGCCTTCAGTTCCAAAAATCATTCCGGAAAAGCAATTAGGAACAGCTTATGCCTTGATCTTCTGGGTACAGAACTGGGGACTGATGGGCGTTCCGGCATTGATTGGCTGGGTATTGGATACCTACTGCAAGCTTGATACCACCAACGGAGGTCCGGCCTACGATTATACGCTGCCGATGATTATTTTCTGTTGCTTCGGTATCGTGGCTTTGTTCATTGCCGTAATGCTGAAACGGGAAGACAAGAAAAAAGGTTACGGTTTGGAATTACCCAATATCAAGCAATAACCTACTGATTTTACTTTATTCCGATTATATTAAGACGCAGGCCATGAAACACATAGGCCTGCGTCTGCCATTTTAACTCAAAAGAAATGAAACCTGAACAGATACTTTTGGATGTCCATACGCACACCATTGCCAGTGGACATGCTTTCAGCAGCCTGCAGGAAATGGTACATGCTGCTGCAGACAAAGGATTGAAGATACTGGGAATTACAGAACATGCACCAGGTATTCCGGGAACATGTGCTCCGATTTACTTCCGAAACCTGCACGTCGTACCCCGGCACATGTATGGCGTCGAATTGCTGTTAGGAGCCGAACTGAATATTCTGGACTACGAAGGCCATATCGATCTGGAAGAGTTTTATTGGAAGATGCTCGACATCCGTATTGCCGGAATCCATTCCTTATGTTACCAGAACGGAACAGTAGAGCAAAATACAGCGGCCATGTTAGGAGCGATTCACCATCCGTATGTACAGATCATCAGTCACCCCGGCGACGGAACAGCCGATTTGCTGTTTGAACCCATCGTCCAGGCAGCTAAAGAAACAGGGACGTTATTGGAAATTAATAACAGCTCACTGAATCCGGTTCGACACAAAGTCAAGGCGCACGACAACAATCTTGAAATCCTCCGACTCTGCAAACAATATGAGATACCGGTTATTTTAGGAAGTGACGCGCACATTTCATTTTCCATTGCTCAATATGATCATATCTATCCGCTACTGCAAGAAGTTGACTTTCCAGATAGGCTGATTGTAAATGACAAACCCAACTTATTCAAACAGCTTCTAAAACCGCTGCCAGCCTGATACAAACCTATTATTTGCTATTCATAATAAAAGGGAAGAACTTCAGACAACAGTCCACGTTCTTCCCTTTTACCTACCATTCCGAATTTATTCGGAAAGATTATTTCCAAAGGATTATTTCAAGAGTTCAGCCACCTTCGCTTCAATATCCTCACCATGCAGGTTCTTAGCAACGATTGTTCCATCTTTATCAACCAAAATCGTGTGAGGAATGCTGTTGACATAATACAGTGCAGCACCACTGTTCTTCCAACCCTGCAAGTCAGACAGCTGCGGCCAAGTGATGTTCAAATCATTGATACCTTTTTCCCAAGCCTCCTGTTTGCTGTCTAATGAGACACCGACAATCTCGAAACCTTTAGCTTTATACTGCTTGTAAACTTCTACCAGGTTCGGCATTTCCCGGCGGCAAGGAGGACACCAGCTGGCCCAGAAATCGATCAACACGACTTTGCCCTTACCTACATAATCAGACAGTTTTCTGTCTTTTCCGTTCACGTCCTTCATTGGGAAATCTGTAAACTTCTTGCCCACAGCCACTGTCTTCAGATTCTCCAGACGTTCCATAATCTGGCTGATACCCGGAACAGACTTGAATACATCACCTGCTTTTGCCACTAATTGATTCTGTGCATCTTCCGGAAGTTCATAACGGAAAGAATAGAAAACAACACCAGACAAGGCATTATTGATATTTTCCCCAATAAATGCTTCCGCTTTATCAACTACGGCCCGGTCGATAGCATCATATTTCTGTTCAGCCTCACGCTTAGCAGCCTCATCTTCCGATTTCAATGCAGCCACTAACGTTTCCTGCTCAGCACGCATGGAACGGATTTCTTTCCGGAATGCAGCTACAGCATCATTATCAGGTGTTCCTGTTACATCAGACAGAGAATCTAATGTCGCCTGCAATTTGGCATTACTCAATACAAATGTAGCAGTAAAGATTCCGCTTTCACCAGCAGGTCCATACGAACGAGGCACAACTTCTTCAGAAAACTTCAAGGTACGCAATACGGCTGAATCCTGTGTCCCCTTGAATGCAAAAGAACCATTCGTTACAACTGCACTGTCGATCGGTGCAGCTTCGGCGTCACCATACGGATACATATAAACGCACTTACCTTCGAGTGCCGGATTATTGACTGTACCTGTGATTTCATACCCAGGTTTTTCACTACATGCAACCAGCATCAACGCTGAAGTTGCCAAGACTAACATTTTCTTCATATAAATCAGTTATTAAGTTCTTGAGTTTTTGAGTTTTTAAGTTTTTAAGTTTATAAGTTACGGTATGCATCCAAACCAAAACTCAACAAGTTTTCTACCTATTCAAATCTATAATATTTTTTCCAATCTTTCTTTCCAGACTTCGTATGCTCCGCAATACTTATCAGCTTTCAGTCCATCAGGTTCAATTTCAGCAATCTTTTTCAATGAAGAAAAAGCCTCCTCAAAAGAAGCATAAATACCGGCTCCAATGCCCGCACCTTTTGCGGCTCCAATTGCTCCATTCGTATCATAAAGCTCAATATAAGTACCTGTTACGCCAGCTAAAGCCTCTCGTAAAATCGGACTCAGGAACATACTCGAATGAGCGGCACGGATCACTTCAATATCGATTCCCATCTCACTCATAATATCCATGCCGTACTTGAATGCAAACACAATGCCTTCCTGAGCAGCACGGGCAATATGAGCCGCATGGTGGATATTGAAATTCAACCCGAAGATAGAACAATCAACCTGCTTGTTTTCCAACATTCTCTCCGCACCATTTCCAAACGGCAGGATTGACAATCCTTCGGAACCAATCGGAACACTTGCAGCCAGGTCATTCAGCTGGTCATACGTGATGCCATTGCGGGCAATCGTCTTTTTTACCCACGCATTGAGAATACCGACTCCATTGATGCATAACAGAACACCCAAACGCGGATGCTCAGCCGTATGATTAACATGGGCAAAAACATTTACACGCGAACGGACATCATAGTTCAACTTGCTGTTAACACCATAGACAACGCCCGAAGTCCTTGCCGTAGCAGCCACTTCTCCGGGACGAAGCACATTTAGAGCCAAGGCATTATTGCTTTGGTCACCCATACGATAGGTCACCGGCGTTCCTTTTTTCAGCCCAAGCTCGGTAGCTACACTTCCCAGTAATTCGCCCTGCAAACCAAAAGTCGGGACCACATCAGCAACCAAGTCTTTTGATATGCCAAAATAGCGAAGTAAGTCTTCCGACAAACAATTATCCTGAAAATCCCACGCTATTCCTTCAGAAAGGCCTGGTATGGTGGTATGTATCTCGCCAGTCATACGCATAGCAATATAATCACCCGGCAACATAACCTTATAAATCAGATTATAAGTTTGCGGTTCATACTCTTTAAGCCATGCCAGTCGGGCAACTGTAAAATTACCAGGAGAATTCAACAAATGTGACAAACACCGTTTCTCTCCTATCGCATGGAAAGCCCGCTCTCCATAGATGACAGCCCGACTGTCACACCAAATAATAGAAGGTCGTAAAGCTACTTTATTCTTATCAACAACTACCAGGCCATGCATCTGATAAGCAATTCCTATTGCCTTTATATCATCTCCTTTCACACCAGACTTTCCCAGTGCACCCTGAATAGCTTTCTTCACATAAAGCCACCAGTCGTCCGGATTCTGCTCTGCCCAGCCGGGACGTTCTGCAAGAATGGGAGCCTCTTCTTTCGGATAAAAATCGGAGCCAACAGGCAAACCTGTTTCTGCATCCACAATAGAGACCTTTACTGACGAACAACCTATATCACAACCCAACAAATACATATCGCACCTTTCACCCTTTCTTTATTTATTCAAGCTTGAACGCAGCTTGTTATACTTGATTTTATTAAAACGGTAATAACGGGCAGCCCGATGAGGCACGCCAACTTCCATTTCATCTGTAGGCACAATGTAGCCCAACAGGTTCATCTTTTTCTGGAAATTCCGGACATCAAATTTCTTATTATAAATAATTTCATAGGTCCGACGCAATTGGAAAGCTGTAAATTTAGAAGGCAAATACTCATAGACAATGGCCGGTTCGCGCTCGACCCAATTCCGAATCTCATTCACAGATTCCTCAACAATCGATTTATGATCGAATGGCAGATCGGGCAAGTCTTCTACAGGGAACCAGCGTAAAGTTTCATTCTTATCCAGTCCCGAAACAGTTTTGCCCTTTTTACTTAAAGCCAGATAAACAACAGTAACAATTCTTGATACCTTGATGTGTGACTCTTTCTCGAGCCACAAGACATCTTCCTTTTTAGCTGTACGGGCAACAGAACCGAATGTATGGAATTGTCTCAACGACATTTGAGTATGTCCGACAGCCTCTTTCATTACACGAAGAGCAGCATCATCCAACTCTTCGGTTTCATATATCAAACTACCTGGTAGTTTATATCCCACCGCATTATTTTCTAATAACTTCCGTTCTACCAATAGAACCGAAAGTTTATCCTCATTAATCCCTAGTAAAACGCAGTCAACTGACACATAAGGACAAAAAGGAGAAGAAATACATTCTTTCTGGTTCTCCATATATATTTTAACTTTTTGCAAAGATAACTTATTTATGGCATATTTTCTCAAAACGAACACACTTTCGTTTGATTTTTTACCAGACTGTATTCTTCTCCTTTTCGGTTTCTATCAATGAATCTTTTTAATATGCGGCTTCATGGACATCCCGCACAGCACGACCACTTGGATCATTCATATTCTTGAAAGAAGCATCCCACGCCAAAGCCTCAGCAGTAGAACAAGCAACGCTCGGTACAGACGGGACAGAACGTGCAGCACTTTCACTTGGGAAATGTTCTTCGAAAATGGAACGATAATAATACTCTTCCTTATTCATCGGAGTATTAATCGGGAAACGCTCAGCAGCATGTGCCATCATTTCATCGGTAACAGCTTCAGAAGTAACCTTCTTCAGTGTATCAATCCAGCTGTAACCTACGCCATCGGAGAACTGTTCCTTCTGGCGCCACAAGATTTCATCAGGCAGCATACCTTGGAAGGCTTCACGCAAGATCTTCTTTTCAATTGTCTTGCCTGGACACATCTTGGCTGCCGGATTCAAACGCATGGCTACATCCAAAAACTCTTTATCCAAGAAAGGAACACGACCCTCTACACCCCAAGCACAAAGACTCTTATTGGCACGCAAGCAGTCATACAAATACAACTTGCTTAACTTACGAAGTGTTTCCTCATGGAATGCTCTCGCATCCGGAGCCTTATGAAAATACAGATATCCTCCGAATACTTCATCAGCTCCTTCACCACTCAATACCATCTTAATACCCATACTCTTGATAACACGGGCCAACAGATACATCGGAGTCGAAGCTCGAACGGTTGTTACATCATACGTCTCAATGTAATAAATCACGTCACGGATAGCATCCAGTCCTTCCTGAATTGTATAATTGATTTCATGATGAACAGTTCCAATAGCTTCAGCTACTTTCCGGGCTGCAGCTAAATCAGGAGCACCTTTCAAACCGACAGCAAATGAATGAAGCTGTGGCCACCAGGCTTCAGACTGACTGCCTGTCTCCACACGTTTGGATGAATATTTCTTAGCTACGGCTGATGTGATAGATGAATCCAAACCTCCAGACAGCAATACACCATAAGGAACATCACACATCAACTGACGCTTTACAGCAGCTTCCAATGCATCATGCAGCTCTTCCACTGATGCCGGATTATCTTTAACGGCATCATATGACATCCAATCACGTTTGTACCAACGGGTCAGTTCCTTATCTTCGCTATAGTAATAATGACCCGGCTTAAACTGCTCGTAATGTACAGCATAACCTTCCAAACCTTTTAATTCAGAAGAAACCATCAAATGACCTGCATTATCGTATCCGATATACAAAGGAATCACTCCAATCGGATCACGTGCTATCAAGAATACATCTTTTTCTTCGTCATACAGAGCAAAAGCAAAGATACCATTCAGATCATCCAGGAAATGTACTCCTTTCTTCCGATATAAAGCTAAAATTACTTCACAATCTGATCCTGTCTGAAATTCATATTCACCTTTTAACTCTTCGCGAATAGCCTGATGATTATAAATTTCTCCGTTGACAGTAAGAATGAGTTTTCCATCTTTACTCTTTAATGGTTGTCCTCCAGAAGCTGGATCGACAATAGAAAGACGCTCATGCGCCAGAATAGCAGTTTTTCCTTGATATATTCCACTCCAATCCGGTCCGCGGTGACGAATTCTTTTACTCATAATCAACGCTTGGCGACGCATAGCTTCTGCACCTTCATGAATATTAAATATTGCTGTAATACCACACATATTTTATTTCCTTTCTAAATTTCTTTTAATTAATGTCTCTTTTATTTTATATTAATAGAATTATAAGAACTGGCAAGATTATTCTCTTTGAAAGAGATTATTTCCCAGACAAATAGCGATCTATTTCTGCTGCAGTTTTTTTGCCAGATGCCATAGCCTTGACAACCAGACTCGCGCCGCTTACGGCATCACCACAAGCAAAAACTTTATCAACCGACGTTTTCGAACAAGCATCAACGGCTATATCCTGCCTGCCGTCGACCGATAAATTAAGCTCGGCTATTATGCCTTCTTGCACCGGGTGAACAAATCCCATGGCCAAAAAGACCAGATCGGCTTCTATAATTTCCGTACGCCCAGTCTTCTTCATCTGTGGCCGTCCGCCATCGACTGCCGGAATCCATTCAACTTCCTCGACTTCCACTCCTTTTAACACTCCATTTTCTCCAATAAAACGGTTGGAAGCCAGATTCCAGCGGCGAATACAACCCTCTTCGTGACTACTACTTGTTTTCAGTACTTGAGGATACATCGGCCATGGCGTTGCCGGATTATATCCAACTGGCGGCTGTGGCATAATTTCAATCTGCATGACCTGAGCAGCATGATGACGATTGGCTGTTCCCACGCAATCGCTACCGGTATCACCACCGCCAATGACAAGAACCTTTTTCCCTTTACAAGAAATGCGTTCCTCTTCAGGTACGGAAATTCCCTCCAACAGACGATTCTGATTAGCTAAAAGTTCTAATGCAAAATGTACGCCTTTCAAAGAACGGCCTTCAATCGGTAAATCTCGAGGAACTTCAGAACCAATTGCCAAACATACCGCATCAAATTGATCAATCAGTTCCCGAGTAGTAATATCCAGCCCTACACAAGTATTCATGCGGAAAATAATTCCTTCATCTTCCAACAGACGGATGCGGCGGTCGATAATATTTTTCCCTAACTTAAAATTAGGAATACCAAAACGGAGTAATCCACCCGGTTTCTCATGCTTATCAAATACAGTTACTTCATAACCTTTATGATTCAGACGATTAGCGGCTACCAATCCGGCAGGACCACTGCCAACAACGGCTACCCGCTTGCCATTGCGAACCGGATGTACCGGCTTAATATATCCTTCCCGAAAAGCGACTTCAACAATAGAGGCTTCATTCTCCCGAATTGTTACAGGCTCATCACAACTTAATTTCAACACACAGCTTTTCTCACATAATGCAGGACATATGCGTCCGGTAAATTCCGGAAAATCACATGTGGCGGACAATACCAGATAGGCATCCTGCCAATTACCCTTATATAACATATCCTGCCACTCCGGCTGCTTGTTTCCAAGCGGACAGGCCCAATGACAAAACGGAACGCCACAATCCATACATCGTGACGCCTGTATACGGCGGTCGCCTGTACTTAAAGTCTGTTCTACTTCACTAAAATCATCGATTCGTTCATGAACCGGTCTATATCCCGCTTCTTTGCGGTGTATCGTTAGGAATGCTCTTGGATCTCCCATTTTCTAATTCATTTGAAATTGTATAACCATCAATAATCTCTCTGCATTGCGGCAATCTTCTGTTGCCATTTCTTCATCTGCTCTTCCTGAAGAACTTTCTTGTACTCAATCGGAACGACTTCTATAAATTCATCCACGAAGCGATCCCAATGGTCAAGCATACGCCCGGCTAATGGACTACCCGTATAATGATAATGTTTACGGATTAATTCATGCAATTCCTTCCGCGAACTACTGTCTTCCACTAATGAAAGTTCTACCATCTCCATATTGCAGTAGAAATCAAAGTTTCCCGATGGATTCCATACATAGGCAACACCACCACTCATTCCTGCAGCAAAGTTTCGTCCGGTCGGCCCTAAGACAACAACCCGTCCTCCTGTCATATATTCACAGCAGTGGTCACCAACACCTTCTACGACGGCTATTGCACCAGAATTCCGGACACAGAATCGTTCACCAGCCCGACCGTTCAAATAGACTTCACCACTTGTTGCTCCATACAACAATGTATTACCTGCAATGATATTATCTTCTGGTTTAAAATCGGAACGTACCGGAGGAACAACCACAATACGTCCACCGCTTAATCCTTTTCCTAAATAGTCATTGGTATCGCCCTCCAAACGGAAATCAACCCCATGTACCAAGAAGGCTCCAAAACTTTGGCCGGCAGATCCATTGAAACGGACTTTCAAGGCATGTTCCGGCAAACCGGCTTCCCCATACCGTTGAGCTATCATTCCAGAAAGCATAGCTCCTACCGAACGATCCGTATTTAGAATTGGATAACTCAATAACAAATCTTGCTTACCATCAAGCGCCAATTTAGCATCCTGAATCAGTTGCTGATCTTTTACTCCTGCTGTTAAATGAATCAACTCGCCCGCATGATGCAACAGATGATCCTTGAACGCTTCTGGGAAATATACAATCTTAGAGAAATCCAATAAATCATGTTTATGAATGCCGTCACTTGGTTTACGTACAATCAAATCGGTACGGCCAATCACTTCATCTAATTTATGGAATCCCATTTCTGCCAGATATTCACGAACCTCTTCAGCTAAGAAAGTGAAGAAATTTACTAAATATTCATAGCGACCATGAAAACGCTTACGCAAAGTCTCATCTTGCGTAGCGACTCCTACCGGACACGTATTCATGTGGCATTTGCGCATCATCACGCATCCCAAAACAATCAAAGCGGATGTGGCAAAACCAAATTCCTCTGCCCCTAACAAGGCCATCAGCAAAATATCACGTCCTGTCTTTAACTGTCCATCAGTCTGTACACGAACCTGACCGCGCAAATTATTTAATACTAATGTTTGTTGTGTTTCTGACAAACCAATCTCAGGAGGCAGTCCCGCATAACGGATAGAACTCATCGGAGACGCTCCTGTTCCTCCCTCTGCACCAGAAATCACAATCCGGTCTGCCTTTGCCTTCGCTACACCTGCGGCAATGGTACCCACACCACTTTCAGATACCAACTTCACGCTAATCTCAGCCTTCGGATTGACATTTCTCAAGTCAAATATCAGCTGAGCCAAATCTTCAATAGAATAGATATCATGATGAGGTGGAGGAGAAATCAGAGAGATACCTGGTATTGAATGACGAGTTTTAGCAATAATATCATTTACTTTATAACCTGGTAACTGACCACCTTCACCAGGTTTTGCTCCTTGAGCAACCTTGATCTGTATTTCATCAGCATTTACCAAATAGTTGGTTGTAACACCAAAACGACCGGAAGCCACTTGCTTGATTGCAGAACGCAATGACAATCCGTCGATCTTTTCCGTAAAACGATCAGCGTCTTCACCACCTTCACCCGTATTGCTGCGTCCGTGAATCTTGTTCATGGCCATTGCCATCGTTTCATGAGCTTCTTTACTAATAGATCCAAAACTCATGGCTCCGGTAACAAACCGCTTCATTATATCCGACGCTGGTTCTACTTCCTCCAGAGGAATTGGCGACTGCCGTTTGAAATCCAAGAAATCACGCAAAAAGAGAGGCTCCTCTTTCTCATCAACCAATTTTGTATATTCCTTGAATTTTTTATAACTGCCTAAACGGGTTGCCAATTGCAGTGCAGAAATTGTTTCCGGATTCCAAGCATGCTTTTCGCCGTCTTTTCGATAAGAATAGATACCTTTATGTTCCAATACAGCAGAAAGTTCATGTTCATATCCGGCTTCATGCATGCGTACAGCATCCTCAGCAATTTCCTTTAAACCGATTCCGCCAACTTTGCTGGATATGCCTCCGAAATAATTCGTAGCCAGATCTTCACTCAGACCTACGGCTTCAAATAACTTAGCACCTCGGTAACTACGGATGGTACTAATACCCATCTTACTCAAAACCTTCAGCAATCCTTTGCATAAAGACTTGACATAATTCTTCTCGGCGGTTTCATAATTCAATTGGACAGATTGTTTTGCCACCAAATTTTCCAGAACTGCAAATGCCATATATGGATTCACCGCACTGGCACCAAATCCTAACAGCAAGGCTGCATGCATGACCTCGCGCATTTCACCTGTTTCAACAACCAGAGCTGTCTGTACACGTTTCTTAACAGAAATCAGATAATGATGAACTGCACTTACTGCCAAAACAGAAGGAATAACAGCCATCGAAGCATCCACCTGTCTGTCTGTCAACACTAAATAATTAGCGCCTTCTGTTACTGCCTGAGCAGCTTCCTTACACAAATGGTCTAACGCCTCTTTCAAACCGGCTTCACCTTTTGAAGCATCAAACAACATCGGAAGCTTTACGGTCTTAAATCCTTTATATCGGATATTACACAAAATATCCAACTGGGTATTTGTCAGAATCGGACACTGCAAACGTACCATTTTACAATGCGACTCATCCGGTACTAATATATGGTTTCCAACAGCACCGATATATTCAACCAAACTCATTACCAAAGCTTCGCGAATAGGATCAATAGGCGGATTGGTTACTTGTGCAAACTGCTGACGGAAATAATCGAATAACAAATGCGGCCGTGTAGAAAGGACTGCCAATGGCGTATCATTACCCATTGAAGCAACTGGTTCAGCACCACTCGTACACATAGGAACCATAATCCGGTCAATATCTTCTCTTGTATATCCAAATACCCGCAATTTACGTTCAAAATCGTCAACCTTGCTAGATACTTTTCTTCCTGATTTCAACTCATCCAATTCAATACAGTTATCCTGAATCCACTTTCTATACGGATGAGCATCTGCCAACTGTTGCTTTAATTCCTGATCTCTATATATTTTCCCGGCTTCTGTATCAACCAATAAAATCTTTCCAGGTTGCAAACGGCCCTTTTCCTGAATTTCCTCCGGATCGATATCCAAAACACCTACTTCTGATGCAACCAACACCCAGCCTTTTTTAGTTACCATGTACCGGGCAGGACGCAAACCGTTTCGGTCTAACATTCCACCTGCATAACGGCCATCGCTGAACAATAAAGCTGCAGGTCCATCCCACGGTTCCATCAAAATAGAATGGTATTCATAAAAAGCTTTCAGATCATCAGAGATCGGATTCTTTTCATTGAAGCTTTCGGGAACCAACATAGCCATTGCATGAGGCAAACTCAGTCCCGAGGCCAATAAGAATTCCAATGCGTTATCTAACGATGCACTATCACTCATATCCGGCTGAATAATAGGATTGAGCTCTTCCATATTCTGTAAGCGTGGAGATGTTAAGACACTTTCACGAGCTGCCAGCCATGCTCGATTTCCTCTGATTGTATTAATTTCACCATTATGAGCCAATAAGCGGAAAGGCTGGGCTAAACTCCACGTTGGAAACGTATTCGTACTAAAACGGGAATGAACCAATGCCAAAGCAGTTGTAAAATATTCATTGGTTAAATCCGGAAAATATTTCCGAAGCTGCATGGATTCCAGCATACCCTTATATATCAACCTGCGAGTAGATAAGGACACGACATAAAAGTCTTTCTTCCCCGTTAAGGACGATTCACTAATCCTCTTTTCAATTCTTTTGCGTACCAAATAGAGTTTTAGCTCAAGTTCCTGCTGATCTTCGCCACCGACAATAAACAACTGCTTAACGGCAGGCTCGGTTGACAAAGCTTCTTCGCCTAAGATTTCGGAGCAGACAGGAACATCACGTATACATAAAAAAGAAAGACCTTTAGCTTCTACTTCTTCCTTAATTACTTGCAAAAAAGCTTTTTGAGCTTCCTGGTCTTTAGGTAAAAAGACTAACCCCGTTCCATAACGGCCCTTTTCTGGGACCGGAATACCTTGTAATAAAATAAACTCATGAGGTATTTGTACCATAATACCTGCACCATCACCACTCTTATTATCCGCACCTTCTGCACCACGGTGTCTCATATTTTCCAGTACAGTCAATGCAGAATCAACAATTTGGTGAGATTTCCGCCCATGAATATCCACTAACATTCCAACGCCACAAGCATCGTGTTCATAGGCTGAATCATACAAGCCTTTTTTGTCTTGCAATAGTTCATCTATTCGTCTCATATATTATCTATTGTTTTGCAATTGTCTTTTATTAATATCAAATTGTCTCGCAAAAATAAATAATGCTTTCATATAGTCAAACAAATAAGTAAAATATTTACTTTTTTCTTTATCAGAAAAGTTTCAATATAACAATCTAAAACATTTAAGTCTCAATATATATAAAAGTGTAAGCACAACAATCTATTTTCATTTATAATTATAAGTTAGCAAAAATAAATTCAGAATAAACACTCATTCACCTACGTTTATTGTAATAATGATATATATTTGCAGAAAATTAAATCAGATAGTTAAACAAACAACGAAATATTAATCAAAATGACATTCCAATTCACAAAGATGCAAGGTGCGGGTAATGATTATATATATGTAAATACAATTAATCAACCTGTGAAAAACCCAAAAGAATTAGCTATTCAATGGAGTGCCTACCATACAGGAATCGGATCCGACGGCTTGGTTCTAATTGGACCGTCAAAGATTGCAGATTTCAGTATGCGCATTTTTAACGCCGACGGCTCAGAAGCGAAAATGTGTGGAAATGCCTCCCGTTGTATCGGTAAGTACTTGTACGACAAAAAGCTGACACAGAAAACGCAGATATCTTTGGAAACTTTATCAGGTATAAAATACCTTGAATTGCATGTCAAAAACGGAAAAGTACAAGAAGTTACCGTAGATATGGGTATGCCGGAAATCCTGGAAGAATCATTGGATTTGTCTATCGCCGATGGTACTTATACAGGAACATTCGTATCAATGGGCAATCCACATTTTGTAACATTTGTTGATGATATGAATCAAGTGAATCTGCCTATCGTAGGGCCTCAGCTTGAACATCATAATCATTTTCCGGATAGAGCGAATATCGAATTTGTACAATTACTGTCTGAAGGAAATGCCCGGATGAGAGTTTGGGAACGTGGTTCCGGAATTACCCAAGCTTGTGGTACGGGAGCCTGTGCTTCTGCTGTGGCCTTAATCGCACACAAAAAAGCACAAAAAGGCGAAAAAATATTGATTCACATGGATGGCGGAACATTATCCATTGATTGGAATCCTGAAAACGGCCATATATATATGACGGGTAATGCCGTGACAGTATTCGAAGGAACCATTGAACTTTAGGAATGAACAAACAAAACAATAAAACAATCGAATTATGGCATTAGTGAATGAACATTTTCTGAAATTACAAAGTAATTATCTGTTTTCGGACATTGCAAAGAAGGTTAACAGCTTCAAAGTGACACATCCGAAACAGAAAATCATCCGAATGGGTATTGGTGATGTAACTCAGCCGTTAGCACCGGCCGTGATTGAAGCCATGCACAAAGCGGTTGATGAAATGGCTTCGCGTGAGACCTTTCATGGATATGGTCCCGAACAAGGTTATCCTTTCCTGATTGATACCATCATCAAAAATGATTATGAAAGTATAGGTGTATCTTTAGAGCCAAGCGAAGTTTTTATCAGTGACGGAGCTAAAAGTGACTGCGGAAATATCGGAGATCTATTACGTCATGACAACAGTATCGGTGTGACTGACCCTGTTTATCCGGTATATATTGACTCAAACGTAATGGCCGGTAGAACGGGAACATGGGAAAACGGAACCTGGAGTGATGTTGTCTATATTCCTTGTACAGCGGAAAATAAGTTCATACCAGAATTACCTTCCCGTCGTGTCGATATCATTTATTTATGCTATCCCAATAATCCGACAGGAACGACACTGACGAAAGAAGAGCTGAAAAAGTGGGTCAATTACGCATTAGCGAATGATGCCATCATCATGTATGACTCAGCTTATGAGGCCTATATTCAGGATCCTAACATTCCTCATTCCATCTATGAGATCAAAGGAGCTAAAAAAGTAGCCATTGAGTTCCGGAGCTTTTCAAAAACAGCTGGTTTTACAGGCGTCCGCTGCGGATATACTGTAGTTCCGAAAGAAGTCAGCGCAACAACGTTGAAGGGCGAACGGGTTTTTCTGAACAAGCTGTGGCTTCGCCGTCAATGTACGAAGTTCAACGGAACAAGTTACATTACTCAACGAGGAGCTGAAGCGGTATATAGTCCGGAAGGCAAAGAACAGGTCCGTCAGACCATCAATTACTACATGAACAATGCACGGTTGATGAAAGAAGGTCTTGAAGCCTGTGGCCTGCAAGTATATGGAGGAGAAAATGCTCCTTATCTGTGGGTTAAGACTCCCGACGGATTATCATCGTGGAAATTCTTCGAGAAATTACTCTATGAAGTATATATCGTCAGTACACCTGGTGTCGGATTCGGACCGAGCGGTGAAGGATATCTGAGATTAACGGCTTTTGGTGATCATAAAGATACCCTCGAAGCGATCCAACGTATTCAACACTGGATGAGATAAAAACAATAATAAACAAGAAATAGGAAGATGCGATAGTTGTGTCGTTTATTCATACCCATAACTTTAACCGGTACTTATATAAAATGTTTCACCTGTTATCCCAGGTTTGTCAGGCAACACTTGCTGAATAACACACACTACTCGCATCTTTTCAAGAAAGAATAAAGTAACTATTAAATATTATATTATAGGTATTATGTCTAAGTTAAGATTTAAAGTTGTGGAATCGGCCTTCGAAAAGAAGACGATCGCGGTTACCGAACCCACCGAAAAACCTTCTGAATATTTCGGGTCTTTGGTATTCAATCGGGAGAAGATGTTCAAATATCTTCCTGAAAAGGTATATGAGAAACTAACCGATTGTATTGATAACAATACACCGCTTGATCGTGAAACGGCCAATGCTGTAGCTGCCGGCATGAAACGCTGGGCTCTTGAAATGGGTGTTACACACTATACACACTGGTTTCATCCCCTGACTGAAGGCACAGCTGAAAAACATGACGCCTTTATTCAACCTGATGGAAAAGGGGGTGTCATTGAAGAATTTGATGGAAAATTACTTATTCAGCAGGAACCTGATGCTTCCAGTTTCCCGAACGGTGGTATCCGTAATACATTTGAAGCACGCGGTTATTCGGCATGGGATCCGTCATCTCCAGCATTTATCGTAGGAGACACGCTGTGTATTCCAACTATTTTCATTGCCTATACTGGTGAATCACTTGACTATAAAACTCCTTTACTGAAATCATTGGAAGCTGTCAACAAAGCAGCTGTTGATGTATGCCATTACTTCGACCCGGCTGTGAAAAAGGTCTATTCTTATTTAGGCTGGGAACAGGAATACTTCTTGGTGGATGAAGGATTATATGCAGCACGTCCAGACTTACTAATGACAGGTCGTACCCTGATGGGACATGAAAGTTCAAAGAACCAGCAGCTGGAAGACCATTACTTTGGCGCTATTCCTCCACGTGTTCTTGAATTCATGAAAGAACTGGAAATCGAATCACTCAAATTAGGTATTCCTTTGAAGACCCGTCACAATGAAGTAGCTCCTAATCAGTTCGAGCTGGCTCCGGTATTCGAAGAATGTAACTTAGCCAACGACCACAACCTGCTTGTAATGGCTCTGATGAGAAACATTGCCCGTAAGCATGGTTTCCGTGTACTGTTGCATGAAAAGCCTTTCAAAGGTGTAAATGGATCAGGTAAACACAACAACTGGTCATTGGGTACTGATACAGGAACATTGCTGATGGCACCGGGCAAGACTCCGGAAGAAAACCTGCGTTTCGTTACTTTCGTTGTCAATGTCCTGAAAGCTGTTCATACACATAACGCATTGCTGAAAGCCAGCATCTCATCAGCAACCAACGCTCATCGTCTGGGTGCGAATGAGGCTCCTCCAGCAATTATTTCCTGCTTCTTGGGAACTCAGCTTTCTGCCGTCTTGGAACACTTAGAGAACAGTGATACAGAAAACTTTATATTGGCAGGAAAGCAAGGCATGAAGCTCGATATCGCCCGTATTCCTGAACTGCTGATCGATAATACGGACCGTAACCGTACTTCTCCTTTCGCCTTCACCGGCAACCGCTTTGAGTTCCGTGCTGTCGGCTCATCAGCCAACTGCGCTTCTGCCATGCTGGTATTAAATGCTGCTGTAGCCGAACAATTAAAGAATTTCAAGGTGGCTGTCGATGCCAAGATCGCATCCGGTATGGATAAGTTTGCTGCTATTGTTGAAGTATTGCGTCAGGTAACAAAAGAATGTAAGGCTATCCACTTTGATGGCAACGGTTACAGCGAAGAATGGAAAGCTGAAGCTGCCCGCCGTGGTCTGGATTGTGAGACAAGCGTTCCGCGTATCTTCGATGCTTACTTGAAAGAAAGTAGCATCCGCATGTTCGAATCAACAGGCGTCATGAACCGGAAAGAACTGGTTGCCCGCAATGAAGTGAAATGGGAAATGTACACCAAGAAAGTACAGATCGAAGCACGTGTCTTAGGTGATCTGGCTATGAACCATATCATCCCGATGGCTATCAAGTACCAGTCATCTCTGATTGACAATGTGTACAAGATGAAAGGTCTTTTCCCTGCAGATAAAGCAGAGCATCTGTCTTCGAAAAACATGGAAATTATCGAAGAGATCGCCAACCATACCATCTTTATCAAGGAGAAAGTAGATGAAATGATCGAAAAGCGCAAAGTGGCCAACAAGATCCCGGAAGAACGGGAAAAAGCCATCGCTTATCACGACAATATCATTCCGTTGATGGAAGCTATCCGCTATCACATCGACAAACTGGAATTGACAGTCGATGATCAGATCTGGACATTACCTAAATACAGAGAGCTGTTATTTATTCGCTAATATATTATAACAGTTGTTTTATCGATTGTTTTGTTTCTTAAAGGGGAAGAGGACGTTGAGAAGCGTCCTCTTTTTTTGTCATTTACAATTCTTTTCCTACTTTTGCACGCATGAAATAAATATGACAAAATGAATAAACACGAACTTTGTTGCATCGGGCACATTACACACGATAAAATCGTTACGCCCAAAAGAACGGCGCATATGCCTGGTGGCACTTCCTTTTATTTTTCGCATGCCATCAAGCAGTTTGATGACATCGATTACGCATTGATTACAGCGCTGGGAGAAGAAGATATGCATGTGGTAGACGAAATGCGCCAGTCTGGCTTGCAGGTGGAAGTCATGCCAAGCCGGCAGTCGGTCTATTTTGAGAATATTTACGGAGAGAACCAGGATAACCGGACACAGCGTGTTTTGGCTAAGGCAGATCCGTTTACCATCGACTACCTGCAGAATATTGAAGCCAATATTTTCCACTTGGGAAGTTTACTGGCCGACGATTTCTCGCTTGAAGTCGTAGAATATCTGTCTGGAAAAGGAAAACTCTCCATCGATTCTCAGGGTTATTTACGGGAAGTACGCGGCACGGATGTTTTCCCGGTTGACTGGGAGCAGAAACATGAATTCCTGAAATATGCCACTTTCCTGAAAGCCAACGAACAGGAAATGTTTTCCCTCACAGGCTACAATGACGTTGAGAAAGCAGCCAAAGAACTTTACAGCTGGGGAGTAAAAGAAGTCTTACTGACGTTAGGAAGTAATGGTTCGGTTATCTTCGACGGTACACAGTTCCATCTGATCCCAGCCTATAAACCCAAAGAAGTTGTCGACGCCACAGGTTGTGGTGATACATATATGACAGGCTACTTATATTGTCGGGCTAAAAATAAAAGTATTGATGAAGCCGGACGTTTTGCTGCCGCCATTTCGACCTTGAAGATCGAAGCCATGGGTCCTTTTGCCGGAAGCCGTTCAGACATCGAGCGTTGTATGGTTGAAGCAGAACAGACATTTCCCAGTTTATAATACATACGGTCTACTCGGATAGAATGATAGAATAACAGAACAGCCTGTAAAACTCAGTTCTGAGACTGGTTTTACAGGCTGTCTTTTTTATATAGTAACGTCACCTAAATCAATAAGCACGAGCAAACAGCACCCGGCGGGCAGAAGGCTTGCCTGTCACCATACACTTGCCCGGTGTCATATCCCCATTCAAAGGCAGACAACGGATGGTTGCTTTTGTTTCATTTTTAACCCGTTCTTCTGTTTCCGGCGTTCCGTCCCAATGAGCCATGATGAAATAACCCTGTTCGATCTTTTCCTTGAACTCATCATAAGTATCCACCGTGATGGTTCTCTCTTCTCTCCGCTTCAACGCTTTCAGGAAAATGTTCTTCTGGATTTCTTCCAGCAGATTCTGTACATAGGTTTCGATGCCATCACATGAAACAGTTTCTTTTTCCAAGGTATCACGGCGCATCACTTCAATGGTATTATTTTCCAGATCTCGTCCGCCCATCGCCAGACGTACCGGAACACCCTTCAATTCATAATTGGCGAACTTCCATCCCGGCTTGCGGTTATCAGCATCGTCAAACTTGACTGAAATACCCAGCTTCTTCAGGTTTGCCACAATGCCGTCTACCTTCTGACGAATCTGGTTCAGCTGTTCTTCGCTCCGATAAATCGGAATAATAACGACCTGGATCGGAGCCAGATGCGGAGGCAATACCAGACCATTGTCGTCTGAATGAGACATGATCAGCGCACCGATCAGACGGGTTGAAACACCCCACGAAGTAGCCCAGGCATAATCGGTCTTTCCTTCTTTATCTACAAATGTTACATCAAAAGCCTTTCCAAAGTTCTGACCTAAGAAGTGAGAAGTACCGGCCTGCAGTGCTTTTCCATCCTGCATCATCGCTTCGATGGTATATGTATCCAAAGCACCGGCAAAGCGTTCGCTCTCTGATTTCACACCACGGATCACCGGCATTGCCATGTAATTCTCGGCAAAATCAGCATAAACACCCTGCATCTTCTTAGCTTCTGCTTCTGCTTCTTCACGGGTTGCATGAGCTGTGTGACCTTCCTGCCACAAGAACTCAGCCGTACGCAGGAACAGACGGGTACGCATTTCCCAACGCATCACATTGGCCCACTGGTTGCACAGAATAGGCAGATCACGATAAGACTGAATCCAGTTACGATAAGTATTCCAGATAATTGTTTCTGATGTCGGACGGATAATCAGTTCTTCTTCCAGCTTGGCTTCCGGATCCACTACTACGCCTGTACCATCGTGGTTGGTTTTCAGACGATAGTGAGTAACCACCGCACATTCTTTAGCGAAACCTTCTACATGTTCGGCCTCCTTACTCAAAAAAGATTTCGGGATCAGCAACGGGAAATAAGCATTCACATGTCCTGTTTCTTTGAATTTATCATCCAGAATACGCTGCATCTTCTCCCAGATTGCATATCCGTAAGGCTTGATGACCATACATCCGCGCACAGCAGAGTTTTCAGCCAGATCAGCCTTGATTACCAAATCCTGATACCACTGTGAATAGTTTTCACTCCTCGGAGTCAGTTCTTTCAGTTCTTTTGCCATTGTATATTCTATTTATTGTATTATTCTTGTCATTCAGCTTGCAAAGGTATAAAATATATTGCAGAATCCATGCCTGCAGACTTAGCTTTTGCGTAACAACCGTTCTTATCCTGACAAAATGCGAAAAGGCACAAACAAACGGCACTGTGTGCCACCGTCTGTTTGTGCCTCCTTTTATATATTTTTTATAATTTGTTTTCCTAAAAAGAGATGTTTATAATTCACGAATCCAGATATTCCGGAAGCTGATCGGTTCGCTTGGATCGCCGTGGCTCTGCAGCAGGATCGGGCCTGCGCCATGTGCTTTTACCTGTGGGAAACCTATCCATTCTGTTGTTCCCAATATGGTTGTATTATTCTGTAAAACGACACCGTTCTGGATGATGGTTACAGTCGGATGTGTCCGGTAACTGCCATCTTTTTTGAACGTCGGTGCATTATAGATGATATCGTACACATTCCATTCACCCGGTTTACGCATGGCATTAACTAATGGAGCCGTCTGCTTATAGATGCTACCGGTCTGACCATTTACATACGTAGGATTGTTGTAGCAGTCAAGAATCTGCACTTCATACATTCCCTGCAGATAAACACCACTATTACCTCTTAACTGGCTTTCACCGGTGATATTTTCCGGAACGCGCCATTCAATATGCAGCTGGAAGCTGTCAAACTTCTGCTTGGTCTGGATATCGCCTTTCTTTTTATTGACGGTGAAAACGCCATCATGCACATCCCATTCTGCAGGTCCGCCTTTGGCACTTTCCCATTGTGAAAGATCTTTGCCGTCAAACAGGACAATAGCGTCAGAGGGAGCGGTAAAACCACCACCGGCCAAATCAGTTCCTGGCGTTACTACTGGAGGAACAGGTTCATAGAATTCTGACATTTCATGCGTGATTCCGGCATAACCTTTTGGCATGACAAACTCTTGTTTCTTATCTTGTGCCTGAGCACTCATACAGGCAGCAAAGGCGAACGCTGCCAACATCATTTTTACTGTAAGTTTTTTTCCTTTCATGGTAAATAAAGATTTTTATAGCACTTTTATTATGCGCAAATGTAGAATTATTATTTAATAAATGTACAAAGCGGGGCATAAATTATCACAATTTAACACCCCCGCTTCCCCAATGAATTATTTTATCTGATGATTAAACAGACGCTGTTCTGCCAATTTCTCGAATTTTGTACCCGGACGCCCATAATTACAGTAAGGATAAATACTGATTCCTCCACGAGGCGTAAAGATACCTGTCACCTCAATGTATTTCGGGTCCATCAGCTTGATCAGGTCTTTCATGATTTTGTTGACACAGTCTTCATGAAAATCGCCGTGATTCCGGTAACTGAACAAATATAACTTCAGGCTCTTGCTTTCCACCATTTTCACATCCGGAATATAATCGATGTAGATGGTTGCAAAATCAGGCTGACCGGTAATCGGGCATAAGCTCGTGAATTCCGGACAATTGAAATGCACCCAGTAGTCATTTTCCTGATGTTTGTTGGTGAAGGCTTCCAGTACCTCCGGCGCATAATCCTGGCGATATACGGTGTTTCCACCCAGCAAATGCAATTCGTGCTCTTCTTTTCTTGTATCCATATCTCAATCGTTGTGATGTTTTCCCGCTTTCCGTTCCAGGTATTTTTCCAGCCCGGCCTTTCTCAACCGGCACGACGGACAATGCCCGCAGCCATCGGCCATCACTCCATTATAACACGTTAGTGTCTGGGTACGGACCAGATCAAACACGCCTAATTCATCGGATAATTCCCATACTTCGCTCTTGTCACGGTTCATCAACGGTGTGTGAATGACAAACTGATCGTCCATGCCCAGGTTAAGCGTTACATTCAGAGACCGGATAAACGTATCCCGACAGTCCGGATAACCGCTATAATCGGCTTCCGACACACCAGTTACCAGGTGATGAATTCCTTTGCTCCGTGCCAGAATAGCCGCGAAGGTCAGAAAAACCATATTCCGACCCGGAACAAATGTATTCGGATAAGTATCGGCTGGTTTTTCCTGATCCATGACAATCTGGTCATTCACCAACGAACAATTCGAATCTAACTGACTCAGCAGGGAAACATCCAGTAAATGAAAGGGAACTTGGGCATCGGCTGCTATCTTTTTAGCTACTTCTACTTCCAATGCGTGTTTCTGCCCATACGTGAAACACACCGCCTCGACATGCGAGAAATGCTTTTTGGCCCAGAAAAGACAAGTGGTAGAGTCTTGTCCGCCGGAAAAGCATACCATTGCTGCTTCTTCTTTCTTCATAAAATTCTTGTTTTTAATACGTGGTTTAGCAAGCACACGGAAAAGAAAACGATTCTTTTCGGGAGACAAAGATACAAAGTTTTATAAAATAAAACCGGTTGTATGGTTTAGAAATCAAGCAGATTGCACAAATTCTCGCATTTTGTGCCGCACATTTTTGGCCATAATGTGCAGATATTCGAAAAAGTCGCTTATCTTTGCCACCGTTTTTCACGTATGAGGAACTTTTTTACAAACTAATAACATATTTTTATGAAGCAAATTATCGCATTAGCCAGCCTTGCCCTGCTGCCTTTTTCGCAGGTAGCTGCCGAAGGCTTCCAAGTAAATGCCCAGAGTACAAAGCAGGCCGGTATGGGACACGTAGGTGCTGCCTTAAAATTAGGAGCAGAAAGTATGCATTTCAACCCAGCCGGACTGGTTTATATGAATAATGCCGTCGAATTGTCGGCCGGCGTTTCGGGAGTATTTGCCTATGCTAAATGCCAGACGGGAAATGAGACCTATAAATCAAATAATACACCGAGTACACCGCTTTACATCAATGCTGGTTTCAAGATTTATGATAACTTAGCTGCGGGTATTATGATCAATACACCGTACGGCAGCAGCATCAACTGGGGTAACGACTGGGCCGGTGCTCATCTGGTACAGGATATTGCCTTGAAAGCCTTCAATGTACAGCCTACGGTTTCCTGGAAAATCACAGACCGGTTAAGCATCGGTGCCGGTTTGATGATGGAGTTTGGTAACATCACCCTCAACCGTGCATTGATCGGTCCGGGTGCCATGACGAATATGGCCAACAGCATGATGGGACCGGTTTTGGAAAAATATCCGATGTTCAAGCCGATGGTTGAACCGATCCTGACTGAAATGCAACGCTACGATGATGCTTCGGCAGCTTCGGTTTCTTTGGAAGGTAAAGCCGGACTGCGGTTAGGTTTCAATGTAGGCGCCATGTTCGACATCAACGATAAATTTACCGTGGGTCTCTCCTATCGTTCCAAAGTAACGGCGAAAGTAAAAGAAGGAGATATCAGCCTGCGGTATGCCAACAAAGAACATCTGGAAGCCTTGTTGGGCAATGTCAATCAATTGATTCAGACGGCTGCTGCCATGGGCATTCCGAATTTGCCTCAGAACGGCATTCATGTGCCTCCGCTGGAAAGCGGTACTTTCTCGGCCGAATTGCCTTTGCCCGACAACTGGAATGTGGGTTTAACTTATCGCCCCACCAACCGTTGGACGGTTTCCGGAGAAGTACAGTTTGTTGGATGGAGTGCCTATAAGTCTTTGGATGTCAACTTTGAGCCGGCAGCCGAATTAGGTCAGTATAACATCAAGGCGGCCAAAGAATACAAGAATACGCGCATCTACCGTATCGGTACGCAATTTGCCGCCACCAACCGGTTGGATGTACGTTTCGGAGCGTATTATGACGAATCTCCGGTAAAAGATGAATATCTGAATCCGGAAACGCCCAGTATGAACAAATTGGGAATCACAGCCGGATTGAGCTTCCGACCGATCCAGCCGCTGTCTGTTGATTTCGCCTTCTCGTATGTGACAGGCTTCGGCCGTGACGGTTCGTACACGGATACCGACCTGTTAGGTTTGCCGCGTACTTTCAGCGGCCACTATAATGCCTATGCCCTGATGCCCGCTATCGGAATTTCATACAATTTTTAAAATAATGCCGATTCTTCCAAAATCGGACAAACGAAAGGACAGCTCGCCGCGAGTTGTCCTTTTTTTATTTCTGCTACTTAGCAATATATCATACTTATAATAAGGCTATTATCATAAAAAACGCACATAGATTATCCTATCAAACTAAAACCTTTAGTTTATGTTAACTATAAAAATTAGTTCATAAACTATATTTTCTCGTTATTTACAGAAAAAGAGAAAAGTCATGAAAGGATTAACAGCAAAAGAAGAAGAAATCATGGGATTCTTCTGGGAGAAAGGTCCCTTGTTCGTAAAAGAATTACTGGCTTTCTACGATGATCCGAAGCCGCATTTCAATACTTTGTCGACTATTGTGAGAGGATTGGAAGAAAAAGGATATCTGGCACACGAAGCTTTTGGGAATACATACCGGTATTTTGCGGCTGTCTCGCAAGATGAGTTCCGATCCAAAACACTCAAGGGTGTGATCAGTAAATACTTCAATAACTCCTACCTCAGCGCCGTTTCTACGCTGGTCAAGAAAGAAGAAATTTCGGTAGAAGAATTGAAACAGCTTATTCAGGAAGTGGAAGACGCACATCGCACATCCAACCCATAAAACGATTCATGCCATGGGAATTTTCATTGCGTATATGATTAAATCCGGCTTTTGCCTGCTATTGTTCTACCTATTATATAAATGGCAACTGGCAAAAGAGACCTTTTTCCGAGTGAACCGGATCATGCTGCTTGGTTTCTGGGTTTTAGCATTCCTGCTTCCGGCCATCCCGCTAATCAAATGGGGAAACACGGATTTGTATGCAGGATTGGATGTAAATCGGCAGGCAATCTTGAATTCACTGACGAACATTTCTCTTTCTGCGGAAACCAATACCGATCATCACGCCCTTATTTTAGCGTGGCTGATCTGTACAGGATATATAGTAGGTGTTGTCTTGATCGCAAGTAAACAGCTTGTTTCGTGGACCCGACTTTATTTACTCATCCGGCGAGGGCGGCGTATTGAAAACAAACCTTTTCATCTGATTCTGACCGAAGGAAATCAACCTCCATTCAGCTGGATGCATTACATCGTCTTGTCAGAAAAAGATTACCGGGAAAATCCGACGGAAATCTTAACGCACGAGATGGCACACATCCGCCATCACCATTCATGGGATCTGTTATTGGCAGACATCGGCATTCTGCTGCAATGGTTTAATCCGGCCGCCTGGTTACTCAAACAGGAAATGCAGTCGGTACACGAATACGAAGCCGATAATGCCGTGCTTGCCGCCGGGATCGATGCCAAGTCCTATCAGTTATTGCTTATTAAAAAAGCTGTCGGCACCAGTCGCTACACTATGGCCAACAGCTTCAATCACAGTTCACTAAAAAAACGTATTACTATGATGTTAAAAGAAAAATCAAGCCCGCAGGCTCGTGCGAAGTACATCTATATACTTCCACTGGCAGCCTTATCGGTGATGGCATTTGCCCGTCCCGAAGTATCAGACGTATCAGCCGTCCTAACAAAAGCCAAAGTTACAGATTTGTGGACAATTCCACAAGAAAAAACCCCGGAAGTGAAAGCACAGTTTCCGGGCGGCGATGATGCTTTTTTCCAATTTCTGGCCCGTAACGTAAAATATCCGACTCTCGCGCTGGAAGCTGGTAAACAAGGTCGTGTTGCATGCCTCGCAACTATTGGGGAAGACGGAACAATAAAAGAGGTTGAAATCACCCAGAGTGTGGATCCTGCACTAGATGCAGAAGTAATCCGTGTCATTAAAAAGACGCCGAAATGGGAGCCGGCAAAACTTGCCGGAAAAGCGGTTGAATACAAAATTCCTCTAGGCTTCATATTTAAAGTTGAAGGTAGTGATTTACATGTACAAACAGAATCAGATACCGATATCGTTATTGTGGGATATGGACCTCAATCCAATGAGGAGTAAAACAACGCTATTGCGGCAAACGGGTAAGATCGAAAATTCATTTTTATTGATATGATTTGATCTCTCTCTCACACGAAAAAGAAATTCGGTACGACTCTGTTCCGAGTTTCTTATTCTTTTTTATAGATCTTGTTTATATATAAATGATTCTTTTAATATACTTTACTTGCAGGAAACTACACATCCCTTGCTGAATTCAACAGGTGGCTTTGTCGGAATCAACATACCCTTTGCTGAAAACAACTACTTTTTCCCCTAAAAACGGCCATGAAGACAACCACACATGGGCATTTTCACGGTAAAAACCTACATTATTACTGTAGAAACCCGGATTATTACCGCAAAAACGCCCATTATGTCTACAAAAATGGCAATTTTGAATGCAAAAAACCGTAATAAGTACAGCTGAAAGCCACTTATGATGACAACTTTTATTTGAGTGGAGAGGAATATTTTATCATATAGCTGTTTAAACTATTGATAAAAATCGAGTAATCACGGTGAAAGCGGTCTCGCGTCAGGAAATAATTGAATAAATTCTTGGGTTTACACACCCCTTCCAGCACTTCGTCACAATAAGCAATAAAAGCCTGATGAATCGATTCGATCCCATAACGGGTTTCCAGATCCAGAAAACCTCGTTTCTGCTGGTTCGTCAATGCCACTGTTGTCGGATGCAGCTTACGGGTCGGCTTTATATCCAGCTCTCCTTTATTATACATTTCCCGCCGTTCATTCAATGTCTTTTCCAGCATCTCCCGGATTTCTTCAATCCGTTTTTCCTCCTGATTTTTCTTGGGTTTTTCCTTAACAGCCGAAGGACACAGAACTTTAAACTCCTCATCAGCATGATATTCCATATAAGCACGCATCGCCTCGAGCAACGTCGATTTTTCCCGAACCAACTTAGTCAGCACCTCTTCTTCAGTCAGTTTCTGGAAATTCACATAAAAATAACGGATCTGTCCTTCCGAATTCGGCATCTTGTCAACATAGGTTTGCAGAAACCCCATTTCCTCAAACTTCTTGATGATTGCCTCATAACGGGTCCGTTTCACACGCGTCTCCTTCTCGATCCGTTTCTGGGAATAAAAGAATCTTTTATAATGAAATGATATGGCTTTCACGACCAAAGAATCAAAAATAATCAATTCGTCGGGTGACAACAAATAATCATGCACGCGTAATACGTTCGTGCATAGAGGACAAGCTGGCGCTTCATCAGTCTCCAGTGCTTTCATAGTTACTTATTTTTAATTAAACAATAAGTAAAAATAAAAACATTTTTTTAATCTGGCAATTATTTGAGGAAGAAAAGTGGCAGTCACGCAAAAAAAATTCATGCCTGCCAATTCCTGAAAACACGCCGGCTTTTTCTTCATTCGTGCCGGCTTTTCATCAATTTACGCCGGCTTTTCAAGGAAAAGCCTATAGGTTTGAAAATGGATTCCCGTCGGTTTTAAAATAGATTCCTATTGGTTTCAGTTCCGATCCTCGTATGTTTCGTTTCAAACATAAATTAAAAGAAGATCCTTCGGCTTATTTCCGGAAAATCCGTTAATTTTATCCCGTAAACAATCCTATATCACGATGAATAAGAAAGAATATATCCAGGCCAACCAGGAATGGCTGGCGGCAAAGGCACACGAAGAAGGCGTTCAGGCACTTCCGAAAGGTATTTATTATAAAGTGTTGTCGAGCGGCAAGGCCGATGGAAAACATCCTACGCCGAGAAGCATCATCACGGCCCATTATACCGGATGGACGATCGACGGGAAGGAATTTGACAGCAGCCGGGGCGGCACACCGATTGCTTTCCGCCTGAGCGATTTGATTGAAGGATGGATCATTGCCATGCAGCAGATGTGCATCGGCGACAAATGGGAAATCTATCTTCCGGCCGAAATGGGATACGGGAAATTCTCGCAACCGGGCATTCCCGGAGGTTCAACCCTCATTTTCGAGATCGAATTATTGGGCATTGCCTGAAAGGGGAAATAATATTTTCCCCACTTATTTCCCCTGACAGACAATCGGGATGGTTTCTATCCCGTCTGATATTATTTCAGTCCCAGTTCATACAGACAGGCTTCCACTTCGCGGTCACTGCCCATGTGTTTGCCCATATCGTCGGAAAGCTTCACGCATTCGCGCCACGGCTGGTTTACGTTCATCTTGCAGCGGGCCAGTTTCATGACGACATTCGACGGCTTGTAACCCGCGTCGTTGGTCAGATTCGTTCCGATTCCGAAAGCACAGCGGATTTTTCCTTTACAATATTGCTGGATACGCAGGGCCTTGTCGAAATCGAGGGCGTTACTGAAGATGATCGTTTTGGTAGTCGAATCGATGCCAAACTCCCGATAGCGGCGCACCAGTTCATCTACGAAGGTATATTCATCACCCGAATCACACCTGACACCATCAAACAACTTGGCCTGCTTACGGCTCAGGTTTGTCAGGAAGGATTCCGACGTATATGTATCGGCCAAAGCCGTTCCCAGATCGCCGTCATATACATTCACCCAGTTTTCGAGCGCCATGTAATTGGCATGCTTGTACCCAAACTGAGCCCCGTGGAACATAAACCATTCATGCGGATGCGTACCCATCATTTTCATGTTATACTTCATGGCGAAATGGCAGTTGGAAGTACCCGTACAATAGAAAGAATTCTCATTCAGATAATTAATCACGGCATCCTGAACTTCCAGTGAAAAACGGCGGCGCGTGCCGAACTCTGAAAATGATAAGTGATTCTTATTGGAAAGCTCTACCTTCTCATACAACTTGGCCAGCATCTGTTCCTTATCGGCCACATTGCCCGAGATCAGATTCTGTATTTCAGTGACAATTGCCAGCAGAGGAACCTCATACAGCGTTACCTTATATAAATAATCGGTCACTTCAATATGAAGATGCTTTTCCTCGTCCAGAAAAATCTGAATCTTTTCCGGATCAAAGCGGAATGATGAAAGCCATTCCCAGTAGACACGAGGCACAAAGCGACAGTGCGAACTCATATACTCGAGTTCTTCCGGCCGTAAATGTACCCAAGCCAAGTCGTGCACTTCTGCCTTGAGTCGGGAAACGAATTTATCCGAGCAAATGGTTTCGTCGCGGTCTTTAAAAGTAAATGTACCCCAGGCGTTGGGGAATAGCTTCACATATGCATAAGATGTGGTAAACTTGTATAAATCTGTATCCAAAAGACTGTTTATAATCATAATCCAATGAAATTTTTATTCTTTTTGTAAAAATACTTCAAGTTTCTTTATGGTTGTTCATTTTCCGATAAAAATTCACCTTCCAAACAAAAAAACATACCAAAACATTTGCAGAAACAAATAAAAGCATTACCTTTGCAGCGCATTTGAGAGAAAATGCTAAACAATACAACATTGTTGCCCAGGTGGCGGAATTGGTAGACGCGCTCGTTTCAGGTGCGAGTGGCTTTGCGGTCGTGCAGGTTCGAGTCCTGTTCTGGGCACACAAAAAGGTCGGTTCACGAGAATCGGCCTTTTTTTATTTCCTCACCCGCCTGTTTTATCCGTTTTCCTTCCAGAATCCATAGGCACACGTAGAAACAGAATCCCAAAAATTCCGTAAGTTTGCCGGCAAAAATAAAACGCAACATGTACAAACCCTATCTCATTCTTTTAATGGCCTGCTGTACTACCTTGGGCTGGAGCCAGGAAAAATGGAAGAATCCGCTGGAATTTCCCCTCTACCTGGCCGGTAATTTCGGCGAGCTCCGGGCCAATCATTTTCATTCAGGCATCGATATGAAAACACAAGGCGTAACGGGAAAAGCCGTTCATGCCGTACAAGACGGATATGTCTCGCGCCTGTCGGTCAGTCCGTGGGGATACGGAAACGCCCTGTATCTGTCTCATCCCGACGGAACGACGACTGTTTACGGACATCTCGATCATTTCATTCCGAAGATAGCCGATTACATTCATCAGCAGCAATACAAGCTCGAACGGTTTCAGGTAGATTTAACCCTCACACCCGATCAGATACCGGTCAAAGAAGGCGAGATCGTTGCTTACAGCGGAAACACCGGAAGTTCGGGAGGACCGCACGTCCATTTCGAAATCCGCGATACAGAAACAGAAGAAGTCATGGACCCGCTGCCCTATTACAAGCACCTGATCAAAGACAACAAACCGCCCAAGTTTGCCGGCATCCTGATCTGTCCGCAACCCGGCAGCGGCATTGCGAACGGGAAAACCGGGAAAACCGAGGTGAAGGTCACTTACGACGCCAAACAGCACCCGGTGATCAATGCCCAGATTACCGCCTGGGGAAAAATCGGTTTTGCCGTCAAAGCCAACGACTACATGAACGAAACAGGCAATGTGTACGGTGTCCGCCGAATCAGGCTGTCGGAAGGCGACGAAACCCTCTTTCTTTCTGACCTGGACCGTTTTGCCTTTTCAGAAACGCGTTACCTCAACAGCCTCATCGATTATTCTTACTGGAACAAACACCGTTCGTTTTACACCAAATGCTATATCGATCCGGGCAACCGGCTGCGGTTCCTCTCGGCCAAGAACCGGGGAATCATCGATATACAGGAAGAAAAGACATATACCTTTACTTTCACCCTGACAGACGATTTCGGTAATCAGACCCAGTTAAACATGAAAGTCGTCGGGAAAAAACAAGACATTCCCGAAACGAAGACTGCCGCAAGCGAAGTGTTTCACTGGCACTGCAGCAACCAGTTTGGCGCCAAGGGTATCCGGCTGTTCATCCCGAAGGGAAATCTGTATACAGACCTGAACTTCGTCTACCGGGCCAAAGAAGAAGCCGGCCGACTGGCCGACATCCACATCCTGCATAACGAACCCGTTCCGCTGCATCAAAATGCCAAACTGTCTTTACGGATCTTACGCGATACTATCGCCGACAAAAAACAATACGGCATCGTACAATGGAAAGGAAAACGGGGCGCATGGATTGGCGGCACATACAGAAACGGATGGATAGACGGAAACATCCGCGAGCTGGGCACTTACACCATTGCGGCCGATACCCAGGCGCCGGGAATCAAACCAGTACAGCCCGCCCAATGGAGCAAACAGCGCACCATCCGCTTCCAGCTGACCGACAACCTGAGTGGTGTAAATACATATAAAGGAACTATCGACGGGAAATTCGTGCTCTTCTCGATGAACAACCGCTCCGTCATCAGCTGCCAGCTCAACAAGGAACAGGTCAAGCCGGGAAAACATCAGTTACACCTGGTCGTAACCGACGCTTGCGGAAACACGTCGGAATATAACTATTCCTTTGCCTGGTAAAGAAATAGATACAGTTTTTCACGAAAAAGATTGGAGATGACTGAAAAATTTGTACATTTGTTTCTCTATAAATTTAGAAAGGAAATTCAATCAAAATAACATTGTGCAAGACATGGAAAACAATGAATTATTACAAACAGTAAGAAGTAAGGCACAAGGATGGCTTACTGACAGTTATGACGCTGAAACAAGAGCAGCTGTACAAGCTTTATTAGACAAAGAAGATCCGACGGATCTGATTGAAGCATTCTACAAGGATCTGGAATTTGGAACCGGAGGTCTGCGTGGTATTATGGGTGTAGGTTCTAACCGTATGAATATCTACACAGTAGGTGCAGCTACCCAGGGATTATCCAATTACCTGAAGAAGGAATTTGCAGATCTTGGCCTGATTAAAGTCGTTATCGGCCATGATTGCCGTAATAACAGTCGCAAGTTTGCTGAAATATCAGCAGACATCTTCTCTGCCAACGGCATCAAAGTGTATTTATTCGAGAGCCTGCGTCCGACACCTGAAATGTCTTACGCAATCCGCAAGTTAGGATGCCAGAGCGGTATTATCCTGACAGCTTCTCATAACCCGAAAGAATACAACGGTTACAAAGCCTATTGGGATGACGGAGCTCAGATGATATCTCCGCACGACAAGAATACAATTGCTGAAGTAAATAAAATCCGTTCAGCCGCTGATATCAAATTCAATGGCAACAAGGAGCTGATTGAAATCATCGGCGAAGAAATCGACAGCGCATTCATCAATGACCTGACGACTTTGTCTCTGTCAAAAGAATCGATCCAGCGCCATCATGACATGAAGATTGTCTATACACCGATCCACGGAACAGGTGTCAAACTGATCCCGCGTGCCCTGGCGGCTTTTGGATTCACGAATATTATCCATGTTCCGGAACAGGATGTTGTCAGTGGTGACTTCCCGACTGTTGTTTCTCCGAATCCGGAAGAACCGGCAGCTTTGGCCATGGCTGTTGCAAAAGCCAAAGAAACTGACGCAGAACTGGTATTGGCTTCTGACCCGGATGCCGACCGTGTAGGTGCCGCAGTCAAGAACAACGAAGGCGAATGGGTATTGCTGAACGGTAACCAGACAGCCCTGATGTTCGTGTATTATCTGATCACCCGCTGGAAAGAACTGGGTAAGATCCAAGGTAAGGAATACATCGTTAAGACGATTGTAACAACAGAAACGATCAAGACTATTGCCGACCGCAACGGTGTTGGTTTCTATGATGTGTATACCGGATTCAAATGGATTGCCAACGTCATGAAGCAGAACGAAGGCAAGTTGAAATATATCGGTGGAGGTGAAGAAAGCTACGGATTCTTGTGCGAAGATTTCGTTCGTGATAAAGACGCCGTTTCAGCTTGTGCCGTATTGGCTGAAATCGCTGCCTGGGCAAAAGATCAAGGCATGTCAATGTATCAGTTGCTGCAGAAGATCTATGTTGAATACGGATTCTCAAAGGAAAAAGGTATTTCTGTCGTGAAGAAAGGTAAGAGCGGTGCTGAAGAAATCGAAGCGATGATGAAGCATTTCCGCGAAAACCCGCTGAAGGAAATAGCCGGTTCTAAAGTGATTTTATTCCATGATTATTCTACCCTGAAAGGATTTGATTATCTGGAAAACGAAACACTGACACTGGATATGCCGGTTACTTCGAACGTACTGCAGTTCTTCACCGAAGACGGAACCAAGGTTTCTATCCGTCCTTCCGGAACAGAACCGAAGATCAAGTTCTACTGCGAAGTACATTCTAAAGTAAACAGCGTAGATGAACTGCCGGCAGCCGACAAGGCAGCTACCGAAAAGATTGAAGCCATCAAAGCTTCTTTAGGTATCTGATAACCAAAGATCATCTCTTATAAAGAAAAGCCGGGAGTTCTTCTTCCGGCTTTTTTATTAGATTATTCCGCCGAATTTCCGTAAGTTTGCAATGTCGAATGACAGTATTTCAACCGTAATCCTATTTTATGAAAGAGAATGAAATGATATTCGGCATTCGTGCCGTGATTGAAGCCATACAAGCAGACAAGGAAATAGACAAAATCCTGATCAGAAGAGATCTGCAAGGAGAATTGGCCAAAGAACTGTTTGACGTATTGCACGGGACAGCCATTCAGGTACAACGGGTGCCGCAAGAACGGCTGGATCGTTATACCCGTAAGAATCATCAGGGCGTAATTGCGTTTATATCAGCCGTTACTTACCAAAAGCTGGAAGATATCGTTCCTTTTGTCTACGAACAGGGCCGCGATCCTTTCATTGTCTTGCTCGACGGCGTGACGGATGTCCGTAACTTCGGCGCCATTGCCCGCACGTGTGAATGTGCCGGCGTAGACGCCATCGTCATTCCGGCCAAAGGAAGTGTAAGCGTCAATGCCGACGCCATCAAGACTTCGGCAGGAGCTTTGCACGTATTGCCGGTATGCAAGGAGAAAAGCATCAACCAGGCCATCCGCTTCCTGCAACAAAGCGGAGTGAAAGTCTATGCGGCTTCCGAAAAAGCGGCCGAGAATTATACACATATCGCCTACGACGGTCCGACAGCCATCGTCATGGGAGCTGAAGACACCGGTGTATCCTACGAGAATCTCCGTATCTGCGATGCCATGATCAAGATACCGCAATTCGGAACGATCGGTTCACTGAATGTATCCGTGGCTTCATCCATCCTGATATATGAAGTTGTACGCCAGCGAATGAACAAAACAGAACATGAACAATCATAAATATAGACAACAATGAAAAAAGTAATTGCAACAACCAAGGCACCGGCAGCTATCGGTCCGTATAATCAGGCTATTCAGGTAGGAAACATGTTGTTCGCTTCAGGCCAACTCGGCTTGGATCCGGCCACAGGCAATTTTCCCGAAGGCGGTGTAAAAGAGCAGACCATCCAGTCATTCCAGAACGTAAAGGCAATCTTGGAAGAAGCCGGTTTCTCGATCAACGACGTGGTAAAGACAACGGTATATCTGGCCGACATGGCTGATTTTGCCGCAATGAACGAAATCTATGCTTCTCAGTTTGAAGGTGATTTCCCAGCCCGCTCGGCTGTAGCCGTAAAGACACTGCCGAAAAACGCTTTGGTAGAAGTAGAAGTGATAGCTGTTAAAGCATAATAGCAAACATCGCTCCTCATAGGAAAAAGGCGTGCCACAAGAATAATTCCGATTCTTAGGGCACGCCTTTTTTATACAATCTTCTCTCCTATCATGACCGGCATTCCAAACTCACTGGTTTCAAAAGCGATTCCCGGGAGTTTCCCAATCAATTCCCGTATCTTTTGATTCCAGGCTTCGCCGGAAACGCATCAGGGGAACTTAGGATAATCTTCAAACCGCGGACGACGCTTTTCCAGGAATGCTTTTCCGCCTTCCTGTGCTTCATCCGTGAGGTAATACAACATCGTGGCATCACCGGCCAATTCCTGAATACCGGCCTGGCCATCCAGCTCGGCATTCAATCCGGCCTTGATCATTCGCAAAGCCAACGGGCTGTGCTGCATCATCGTTTCTGCCCATTCCACCACTTCATCTTCCAGTCTTTCCAGAGGCACTACCTTATTCACCATGCCCATTTCATAGGCTTCCTGCGCTGTGTACTGGCGGCACATGAACCAGATCTCACGAGCCCGTTTCTGTCCGACGCAACGAGCCAGATAAGAAGAACCAAAACCGGCATCAAAACTTCCCACACGCGGACCCGTTTGTCCGAAGCGCGCATTCTCGGAAGCAATCGTCAGGTCGCAAACCACATGCAATACATGTCCGCCACCGATAGCATATCCGTTTACCATGGCAATCACCGGCTTCGGCAGCGAGCGGATCTGTTTCTGTACATCCAGCACATTCAAGCGCGGAACACCATCTGTTCCGACATAGCCGCCTCGACCTTTCACATGCATATCACCGCCGGCACAAAAAGCCTTGTCGCCAGCGCCCGTCAGGACAACCACATTGATATCCTGGCGTTCCCGGCAGATATACAACGCATCACTCATCTCCGTCGTTGTAGTCGGCGTAAAAGCATTCCGGTACCGCTCCCGATTGATTGTGATCTTGGCGATTCCATTATACAACTCAAAAAGAATCTCTTTATACTCTTTTATCGGTTTCCATTCTCGTTTCTGCTCCATACTATTTCTCATTTTATTAGCTGTAGACAAAGATAATGCTTTTCTTCGGAAAGCCTTCCCAACCCGGCAAAACACCGTTTTATTTTTCCATATAACCCTAAAAAGCCGGAGAAGTCTTATGCGATAGGAACAATATTCAAATGCAGACAAAGAAAATTAACGATAAAATTTGGTCCTTTCAAAAATAGTCTATATCTTTGCACTCGCAATCAGGAAACAATTGCACAAAGGTTTGATTCGCTAGCTCAGCAGGTAGAGCACAACACTTTTAATGTTGGGGTCCTGGGTTCGAGCCCCAGGCGGATCACTCAAACAAAAAGCAAAACAACGAAAACCGCTGATAATCAATCATTATCAGCGGTTTTTCTTTTTATCCATACTGCAAATTGAGGCAGAATACGCCATCCCAAAGGAGGTGAAATAGGTGGACTTGATTTTCACTTAAAAAAAAGTCCACCTATATGTATCATATTTCACTGATTCTCTGTGTTTTGCATAATGCAAACTCTTTTCAAAACATGTAATTTTACACCAACTAAAAAACAAAGTTTCAGTACTGACTGTCAGGAGACATATAACCAGACTCCCGTATCATTTACCTTCATCACACCGGAAACAGAGGAACTTTTCAAACCGGACAACTATCCGGAGCGTTTCTCCAGTTGGTTTGAGAAATTTGTAGAACATGTTACCTATAATTTATAAACATCATGAATGAACTGACAAAAAACATACAGAAAATGATGGTACCGAAGGCGGCTATCATAGCCTACAAATATGAAGACAGAAGAAATTTTGATACCAGGTACTTCATAGAATTGCGTCCCATCGGAAAAAACGGACAGATGGGAGCAGGTATCCCCGTCACATACGAATTCATGAATACCCTGCTGGAATCCTATACGGAGGAAATGAGCGGGATACCGGCAGGCAGAGTCCCCGAAAACATGCTGGCCTGCAATCCAAGAAAAGGACAGGAAGAATATATCTGGTACAATCCGCCCGGAAAGAGACAGATGTTCTTTCACAAGGATCTCAATATACAGGACGGCATGTTCAATCTGCCGGGAATTGTCTACCATGTAAAAAACGGAAGCATGGACGTATTCGCCTTCAAGGGAAAACGTCCGGTGGAGACAACTCCGCTGTTCCGTGCCCCGTTCTTCAACGTGACCGGATCAAGTGTCTGCCTTGGCAGCAGTTCTCTGGAAAAACCACAGAACCCGACTTTCCTTTCCCTGCTGGAATACTGGGAAAAACGGTTCTGGCTGACTGAATTCTCCCATCTGGGAGGAAATGTGAATCCTACCGTTTCAAATCTTGTCATCGTTACCGAGAACATAAGAAACAATCCGTTCGACATGAACGAACTCAAGCCCATGAATAAAAAACTTAAAGACATACTTCCATGAAAAAGATACATTTTACCGACCGCTACCTGCTCAATCCGCGTCATCCGGTAACGGTATTTGTCATCGGAGCCGGAGGTACCGGTTCACAAGTGATAACCAATCTGGCACGCATGAGCATGGCACTTCAGGCATTGGGCCATCCCGGACTGCATGTCACCGTATTCGATCCCGACACAGTAAGCCAGGCCAATATAGGACGCCAGCTTTTCAGTGAGACGGAACTGGGACTGAACAAGGCCGTATCACTAGTCACACGTATCAACCGTTTCTTCGGATACGCATGGACTGCCGAACCGCAATGTTTTCCTACCAGGAATTTTTCTAAAGATAGCACAGCAAATATCATCATTACCTGTACGGATAATATACGTTCACGTCTTACACTTTGGAAGTTCCTGAAGAAAGTTCGCAAAGAAAATTTCAGTGACCATTCGGCTCCCATATACTGGATGGATTTTGGGAACAGCCAGACAAAAGGACAGGTCATCATCGGGACGGTACGTGAGAAAGTTCTCCAACCTTCTTCACAGGAATATATTCCCATGCCTAAAATGAATGTCATCACCGAGGAAGTGGACTATGCAAAAATCAAGGAAAAGGAATCGGGACCAAGCTGCTCACTGGCGGAAGCTTTGGAAAAACAGGATCTGTTCATTAACTCCACACTGGCACATATCGGATGTGACATATTATGGAGAATGTTTAAGGAAGGAAAAACACTATATCGCGGTGCCTATGTCAATCTGGAAACATTGAAAGTGACCGCAATCCCGGTATAATGCATAAGTGACCGTATGTATCATCTTTCCATCAGAATACGGTCACTTATTCTATTTGCTACTTATTATTTACTACGTTCTTACCACGCTGAAGAAGGAAACTCTGTATCTCTGAGGCAAGATAGAATGATTTCCTGTTCTTTTCCACCGAGTAATATTTAATCTTGCCCTCTTGCCTGTAACGTGCCAGGGTTCTTTGTGACACACCGAGGAGTTCTGCCAGATCCACATTATCAAGCAGTCTGTCTCCGTTCATACATTCTTTCAGACAGTTATTAAGACTTCTATATATTATATTAATCACTGAGATTGAGATTTTTGTATGTTTAAATACAAATTTAATTAACAAGATTTATTTCATCTGTCATTAATCTTACAGCAACTTTAAACATTAAGCAGTTTCTTTGCACAAAAATTAAATTATGCGTAATATCCACAAATATTTAGGGCTCTTTTTATTTCCAATCATTTTTCTACTTGTTTGTAGTGGGATTGTTCTAAATCATCGAAAACAGTTTAGTAAATTTGATGTACCACGCAGTATACTTCCAGATTCATATAAATATTCAAATTGGAATTATGGCTTCTTTAAAAATGGATTGCCTTTAGATTCTAACAGAATCTTGTTGTATGGAACAGAAGGTGTATGGATATCAAATCGTGATTCGGTTATATCAGAGTGTAACCAGGGAATTGATCCAAATGCAGATCAAAGAAAAATACATCGCATCATTCGCACATCCAATAATCAAATATTTGCTATTTCTTCATATCATTTATACCGATTTAAGATGGGTGAAATGCAATGGGCGAAAGTTGATTTGCCCGAATCTGAAGATTTATTTATTGACATTGAGTCAAAAGCAGATACTTTAGTTATATTGTCGCGTTCAAACTATTATGTGGGATTAGTGAATGATCAGCAACAAAAATTATCATTTACTGTTCATGATTTACATCCTACTACAAAATATGAAAGACAACATTCTCTTTTTAAATTTATATGGGATTTGCATTCTGGATCTTTATGGGGGATAACCGGAAGAATTGTTATTGATATTATCGGACTATTATTTCTTTTTATAAGTTTCTCAGGATTTATGATTTGGTTATACAAAAAAAAATCAAAAGAAATAAATCAAATAATAGAAGCCTAAAAGATGTACGGAAACGTTTTGCCTGGTATTATAAATACCACGACAAATGGGGATATTGGTTACTTATTCCATTTATAATAATTACAATTTCAGGAACATTCTTAAGACCTCCATTTCTGCTATTTGTTGCAAACTCATCAATAGCTCCTATACCAGGAACAAACATGGAATCAGAAAACAAATGGAAGGATCTGCTTAGGGCTATTAGATATGACAAGTATAACAATAGTTGGTTAATATATACTTCAGATGGAATGTATGAATTTAAAGACTTATGGACCTCAGAAAGAATATCAAGACTAAATACTCCACCCATAAGCGTCATGGGATTAAACGTAATGGAGCAAATCAATGAAGATGAATGGATTATAGGCTCCTTTAGTGGCCTGTATATATGGAATAAAACTTTTGAAACATATTATGATGCTTTAAACAACAATATAGAAGCTCAAAGTTATGGTTTACCTTTCTCTAATAATCAAGTATCAGGTCTTGTTTTCTACAACAATGAGCAAACAATACTATTTGATTATAATAATGGAGCTAGCACAATCGAATCTAAAAATGGTTTTATCAAAATGCCAGACAAATACAAAACAAGGCCAATGTCACTATGGAATCTGTCTTTAGAAATACATACTGGCAGAATTGTTACCTTTTTAGGAATCATGACATTACTAATACCATGCATATTAGGTATCACAATTATTATAATTCTTATAAGCGGTTGGAAAATAAGTAAATTAAAATGCTTTATTAGGAGTGCAACTTCTTATATAAAGAAAGTATATAAATAATTTTAAAGTTTATCATATAAATAGGGATATACGGAATTAAGTATTGTTTATGCTTTTTATAATAGACAATACTTGTTCCGTATAATGGATATAAAATTCAGTTATTTATTAACAACGATTTTCTATTAACAAACTTAAATGCAGGTAAAAGAAATAATACAGCAAACGTCCAAGCAATGGGGTCTCCAAAACAAATAGCCCAGAATTTGAATATGGGGACTGCAAAAACACTAACAAATGTCCTTGCCAGCATTTCTGATATTCCGGAAAACAAAGCCAGTCGAGTATAACCTACCCCTTGGATAGTATATCTGAATATAAATGAAACTCCCAATACAATAAAGAATATTGCAGAAATCCTTATGAACAAAGCTGCATTCTCAATAACATCAATCTCTGAGGAATCAATAAACAACAGAACCAATTCTTTTGAGAAACTCCAAACAATTATATTCAATATTAAAACATATACTATTACTATTTTTAAAGCTGATTTTATTCCTAACCATATTCTTTCAGGTTTTCCGGCACCATAGTTCTGTCCACTATAAGTAGCCATAGCTATACCAAGACTTTCAAGCAAACAGACAAAAAATATTTTAATTCTCATTGCGGAAGTATATGCAGCAATATAAACAGTTCCAAGAGAATTATTGGCACTTTGCAGCATAATCATCCCTATAGCTATTATTGAAACCTGCAGTCCCATAGGAATACCTATATACAATAACTGCCTTGCAATTCTTAAATCAAATTTTTTATCGTGTTTGGAACCCTTAAGTATATCATACTTTCTGTAAATGTATATATAACAAAGTAAGGCTGATATTCCTTGTGAAAGCACCGTTGCAATAGCTGCACCAGTTACACCCCAATCCAATAAGAGAATAGTCAATAAATCCAATAATATATTTATCAGAGTTGATAAAGCCAAAAACAAAAAAGGTGTTCTACTATCTCCAATAGCACGTAGAATACTTGAAAAAAGATTATAGAAGAAAGTAAATGGAATACCCAAAAATGTAATGAGCAAATATATATAAGCTTTATTCATTATCTTTTCAGGAGTTTTCATCCAACCCAATATATCCGAGCACAACAGGCTTGTTATTATGGCAATCATTATAGACATTACTGCTGAAATCTTCAGACTAATAAAAATATATCTACGCAATGTCAAATAATCATGTGCACCAAATTTCTGAGCCATAGGGATTCCAAAACCACAACAACAGCCTGTACAAAATCCCAATATAAGGGTTATCACAGAAGTACCTGCACCAACAGCCGCAAGAGAGTTTATACCTAAAAATTTACCAACTATTACTGCATCAACTATAGAGTATGTCTGCTGGAGAAGATTGCCCAACAAAAGAGGGACTGTAAAATTAATCAAAACAGTCAATGGAGATCCAGATGTCATATCTCTATTACTTGCTATTTTCAACATACCAGAATTTATATACTTAAAAATGACTACTAAATAAAAAATCCCCCAGACAGGGGATTCCTTCATTTAGATCTTACTACAATATAAAAACAGTATTCTCAAGCTATATCATAAAATCAGTTAGCTTTCAAATACATATCTTCTAAACATTGTATTCCTGATTGTGTTCTAAATATCTTATTTCTTACATTCTCAATCATTTCAGCAGAGAATCCATCCTCGAATATATTAACAAGAAAGTCTGCTTCAACAAGCAACTGATAATCTATTCCACTGATATTTGTATATGTGTGATGATGACCGACTAACCAACAAACCCGTTCTATCTGTTCACATGTATAATTACCTGTTTTTATCAAGAGTTTCTCCGCTTCTGCCGGACCTTCAAGTTCCTGGTGTTTTCCATCACAAACTCCATACTTCTGTTCACATATACGTATGCCAATATCATGAACAATTGCTGCTGTTTCAAGAATAAAAAGAGTTTCTTCGTCCAATTGTTCTTGTCTTCCAAGCAATGAAGCAAAATTATATACTTTGATAAAATGTTGTATTCGTTTAGCATCACCCCGATAGTATTCTATCATAGAGGAAATTAGCTGCAAATGTGTTGTATTCATAATTTCATTCTGTAAAAATAGGATTTACGTCATAATTAATCATCTTACCCATTCTCTCTCCAATTTCTCAAATTGAGGAAATAGAATATTATTTTCAATGAATATATGCTCAAATAAATCCTCTACAAACGTTTCCAGTTCAACCATCATCTGTTCATAATTTATACAAAGATTTTCATCCGGTACTCTAAAACCGTTTGTAATCTTTCTCAAATGCATATAGCGCATCCTTTCATTTTCATGCTCCATTGTCATTACTCTGATAGGATTTGAAATTGTTCCACAATGCATAGTCTCTATATATTCTTCATTATGTGAAGCATCGAACAATTCATACAAATATGGGAATAACACACTCTCTTCTTTCTGAAAATGCGATTCCAAGTCGTGCATTGACAACTTAACCTGATTAAACAATTCATTTAATTCAGGATATTCCATTCCATAATTGTCCTTCACATTCTCAATCATAGAAAGAAGATAAGCCCCTTTTTCCTTTGTATTCCTGTGATGATACTTTATAATATAATCTAAAAGCAAATCTAAAGGCCATAAATAAAATGGTGTTCCCTGATGTGATATATTTTCCAAATCGTGGAGGACTTCATCTATATTAGCGCTATTTTCTCCAGATAAATCTTCCAAACTCATATTTCCATTGCAATAGTCTATCCCATATCTGAAGAAAACAGACGCACTTGCAGAGTTTTCTAAGACAATATCCTTTACTTTCTTACATCTAAGTTCCATAAAATCAATATCTACTTTAAAATATTATGCAATAATCATTTTATATATCAAGATTTCACACTCTAGATAATTAATAACATCAAACAATATATCACCTATTATTTCTGTCTTGAGAGATATTCATTCTATATCTGAGATTTTCTTTCTGTAATTTAGTATAATTCTTGTAGAATGGAAAAACCGGCCCAAAACCTGTCCCGAAAGAAAATTTTGCTCCATAACTTATGGCCTTATGAATAAAATCTTCAGATTTATCTATTGCATCAATAATATTCCATCCTCTTGCTAAATAAGTAGCAATAGATGATGCGAACATATCACCCGTTCCATTCACATTCTTTGTTTTAATTATAGGTTTAATATATTCCCTAAAATCACCATTTTGTGGACAATAAAAATAATCTGCAAGTTTATCTTTATATGGCACAGATTTTATTATCACAGAATTACCCCAAATAGAAAGTTCCTTCAAGTCGTCTAGAATCCCATGTATATTCAATTTTCGCCCGAGTAGAATCTCTGCCTCTCGCATATTAGGTGTAATGATAGTGGCTAGTGGCATCAGTTTCTTTTTATAACAAAAAATAGCTTCATCTTCAAGAAGTTGATCACCCGAGGAACTAACCATAACAGGATCTACCACCAACGGTATACCAGCATAGTTTTTTATCGTCTCAGAGACTTTCAATACCAAATCTTTCGAATACAGCATTCCAGTCTTAATACAGTCGGCCTCGACATCCTCCATAAAAGACTGTATTTGAGACACTACCATATCAACAGGTATTAAACAAACATCCTTTACATGCTCTGTATCTTCATCAACAACACATGTGATAGCCCCTGCAGCGTATCCTCCACATGCAGATATTGCCTTGACATCTGCCTGTATCCCTGCAGAGCCAAGAGGTTCACTACCTGCTATAACAAAAACCCTGTAAGAGACCTTTCCTTCCTTAATCATTCTTACATCCTAATTTATCCAAACAACATACTAACTTATCAATGAAATAATCAACTTCCGACTTTGTAATACATAATGGAGGCAATATTCTCAGAATATTCCTACCAGAATATCCGGTAAAGATATGGTGATTGAACAGAAGCATCTCTCGGATCTTTGACACAGATATGGCAAACTCAACTCCTATCATTAGCCCACGTCCTCTAACATCAGTGATTAATGGCGATTCAATAGAACGCAGTTTGTGTATGAAATAATCTCCCACATTATTTGCATTTTCTATCAGGTTTTCAGTTTTCATGACCTGTATCACCGACAATGCAGCAGCACACCCAAGATGATTACCGCCAAATGTAGTTCCAAGCATTCCCTTACGAGGTTTGAAAACGTCACTTATCAGAACACCTGAAAATGGAAAGCCGTTGGCTATACCTTTGGCTACAGTAATGATATCCGGTTTAATGCCACTCCATTGATGAGCAAAGAACTTTCCTGTACGCCCGTAGCCAGACTGTATTTCATCCATAATTAGAATTGCGCCATATTGTATAGTCAGCTTACGCAATTCTTTAAGAAAATCATCCTCTGGAACTCTTATTCCACCAACCCCAGAAATACCTTCTATTATTACAGCACAAACATCTCCGCTACGCAATACACTTTCCACCTCAGCTATATCCATTCCTGAAAAATATACATTATCATTGCAATTAAGAGGAGCTGTGATCAAAGGATTGTCTGTTACCTCTACTGCTGCTGATGTACGACCATGAAAAGAGTTTCTGAATGCTATCACCTTTTTCTTTCCGGTATGGAACGAGGCTAGTTTAAGGGCATTCTCATTTGCCTCAGCTCCAGAATTTACAAAAAATGCACTATAATCAGAATACCCGGAGATTTCCCCCAATTCATATGCAAGCTTCTCCTGAAGTTTATTAACTACTGAGTTAGAGTAAAACATCAGATTCTGCATCTGCTCATACATACATTTTACAAGGTACGGATGAGAATGCCCTATTGATATTACAGCATGTCCACCATAAAAATCCAAATATGAATTACCGTTGTCATCGTAAACATAACAACCAGAACCCCTAACAATATTTATAGGGAATATAGAATAAACATCAAACAAATTCATAATCTAATATTTTACTACTCCATCCTTCCATACTTCATTTCATCGCCATTCTTATCGTATTGTTTACGCTTGCCTGTTGGAGGAGTCGACAAGGTTACTTTGACTACAGCTGTACGATGAAGGCTTCTTTTAACTGCTTCCTCAAAAGCGTCCATGTGTTTTGGCAGAAAGCGTTGGCTAATTAATCTCAATGCCAAAATCTTTTCTTCATTATCAGTAACAACCTCAGCTTTTCCAAATGCAATAGCCGAACGGTACTGAAGAGTGAAAGTTCCATCTTTAGGACCAACCGTAGGTTGGCATTTTGTAACAGCAGAAAGACATACTTCTGGATTTACTGCTATAGCATCAAGTTTATCACCTTCTGGAGCACAATGAAAATACCAAATATCATCACCATTACTGGCCAAAGATAATGGTACTCCATATGCAGTACCGTCCGGTCTTGTAAAACTAACCGTTATATATGGAGCTTTGCGCATTATTTCCAATGCCCAGTTGCTGTCCATTTCCCTACTTACTTTTCTCATAAAGTTCTAAATATGCTTAAATATTTGCCTAATATTACAGGTAAGAACAACCTCTGTTCTATTACCTAGGTATAAAATATTCTATAACTATACGACAAAATTACCTTAGATGAAAAAAATACGATGTAATAAAAATGACACCATTGATATTTATTAGAGAAAATACCTGATGAAATAATCAATCCAATACATTTTCATTCTTAACTGTATGTTTTATTCAGCGAATATTTCAAATCTAAACTTTTGAAAAGCATATAATATACATACATGAAACTTCATCTATGAATAAAACACTATGTTCACATAATCCTCAGTAATCTGATAATCAGATTGGATATTAGTCCGGATAAAGTTTCATAATGTCGGCAGAAAATACTAACTTTGTACATTTTCAAAAAGAATAAGATTATGGAGACAATTGAATTTAATGACTATTATAAAGATATATTATTCTCAATACCACTATTCCGTGATTTAAATACTATATTAAAAAAGAGACTCATTCAGGAACTTGATTTTAATTTATTCAAGATTCAAAATAATGAAATAATTGCAGAACAAGGAGAAGCCTGTTCCAGGCTATATATCTTATTAAAAGGAGAATTAGAGGTCAATATTATTGATGCAAATGGCAATGAGGTTCTAATCGAAAATATTGTGGCCCCACGTGCATTTGCAACTCCTCATTTGTTTAAAGAAGACAACAGATTCCCCGCAACATTTAAAACGATTGAAGAATCTATACTTCTGACAGCTACAAAGGATTCCACATTCCGTCTCATCAGTGAATGTCCTGATATTTTAAGAAGTTTTCTTTGTGTATCCGGAAAATGTAATATATGTACAACTGTACGTTTGGATGTTTTATCCAGAAAAACAATTAGAGAACGTATCCTAGTATATCTGTTTAAAAAGCAGGCTAAAGACTCTAATATCATTAAGATGCCTCATACTTTAACGCAGCTGGCTGAATATTTGAATGTTACAAGACCTGCATTATCAACTGAATTCAATAAAATGGAAAAGGAAGGATTAATAAAAAGAATACCTAATGGTAACATAGAATTAAACTTGGCTAAAATTAAAAGGCCCATATAATATCAAGATTAATTTCAATTATAATAGAAGACCTGACAAATAGCTCATTTACTTTTATTTCATGACTATTTGCCAGGTCTTCTATTTTCTACTTACAGTAAATTATATGTAATTTACTCAATTGAGCGTTCTGTTTAATATACATTTTATTATCGAAACTTGAATTCAGAATAATTACCACCAAAACTCATACAGGAATCGTCACTTACAAAAGATTTGTGGGTTTATATTCAGTGATATCCATCCCCAGTCTTGCCAGCTGTTATGGTTACCTCCTTTTACAATATCCATTGTTGAAGTCCCGAACATTACAGAATAGCCTAAAGACAAACTTACATCCTTCATTATCTTCCAGTCCAGCTGATAATCAATTTCAGATCCTAATGAACGTTCCAGATTTTCAAGTTTCACAGCTGTAGCAAAATAATGATAATTCATTCCCATCGATACTGAAGAAGACACCTTATAACCAACTCCAATCTGAGTATCGGAAAGCCCTGGGTTATAACCTCCAATAAAATCAGAAGCATAGAAATAATCCATTGCCCCATAAAACTTATGGTGTGTTCCATATAATGGGTTGAAAGCCTTATATGTTCCGTCAGACTTATCATTTCCACTCAAGTAATCAGTTCCAACATTTACAGACCAGCTTTTATTTATATTATATGAAGCACGTGCACTACCCATAAAAGCTGATACTGAACGTGATGATACATTCTTGCCGAACTGATAATAAAATGCACCGGATAAATTCCATTGGCCGGGAGCATATTTAATGTATGTTCCGAATGTCTGCATATATTGAGTGTCAGATTTTCTTGACTCAGCATCGCCTCCCTCCTGGCCAAGATTCATTGCCATAATTGAAAACTGTAAAGGGGTTGAAGCAAAATCATAATGATACCATAAAGTCTGCATATTCTTATACAGCTTTGTCTTGCTGCTATCATAGAATGTTCCTCCTATAACATTCTCGTCATTCTGATTAAATGCAAATATACCATGAAGCTGATGCCCATTTTTTCTATATCCAATTTTCAGAGCATCGTGATAACGTCCGGCTACATTCCAGTCCAACCCTCCGAGAATACGCTCATCGTCATACGAAAGAGCCTGTCTTCCCAACTGCATAAACCAATAATCATTAAATTCAAATGCAGCCCATGCTTCATTCAATATGAAACGGCCGTTCTTATCCACCAAGGCATCCTGTCCCCATACACCTACATGCTGAGCAGAGAATTTCAGAGAAAGGCGTTGACGTTCATATCCCAATGAAAGTCTGGCACGTTCATTTATAAAACCGGACGGCAAATCACTTTCATTACGCGGATACAATGCTCCATTACGGTATTCACCTCTTGTACGAATCTGGGCCGAAACAAAAAATTTGTCTTTTTCGTTATTTTCTTCCTGGGCATAAGAGATTGATACATTTCCTATAAATAAGAATGCTATCAACATAGATAAGTTTCTTCTTCTCATAAATCATAAGGTTTAATCAGTTCATATTATAAGTATGTATACTGCTACCTTGTGCAGACGGCAAATAATTTATTCCCCACCAGCACATCTGCAGAAACACAAACGATAACAGTAAAACATACAAGGATGCTTTCCGTTTATTATGCATTCCTATCCTCATATGTATATATGTGAGATATGAAAACCATGTAACTGCAGCCCATGTTTCTTTTGGGTCCCATGACCAGTAATGTCCCCATGCTTCCTTTGCCCATAATGCTCCGGTCAACATACCTAGAGTCATGAATGACAATCCGACATATACCAGGTTATCACACAAGGCCATTTCTTTGACATCGCCTTGATTTTTCTTTATCCATAAAAGATAAATTCCCATTATGGCCGAAGCCCCAAGCATAGCATAAGCAAACATGTATATAATGACATGAGGAGCAAACCATGGGCTTTGCAACGCAGGCATCAAAGCCTTATTGTGAATTTCAGGTTTAAGAATGTTTACACAAATGAATACTACAGACAGTATAGTACTGAATCCAAGTATCCATTTATACCTCCATCTCATATAGGTAATCAACCCAGCAAATGGCAGGAAAAAAGAATACCACAGACGGGTCTCTCCCATTGTGCGCAAAGGAGGTCTCTCCAATGAATACCACAACAAGACTATAAATGTTCCAAAGACAAGAAGTCCTATAAAAGTAAATGTACATGCTCGTATTTTGAATTCTTTAAAAGCATTCCATGAACCTATAATCCAGAACAATACAGACGCTATGGCAAAATATATAAACCAGTCCCAACTCATCATATTTCCCTATTTTCTAATTATTTTTCTTTTGGGCAGTGACAAACATACACACAGCACCAAACATCATCATTATAATTCCTACATAAACAGCCGGAAGCCAAGGATCTAAAACCAGTTCAAAAACACTTATATCACTCCAACGTCCTTTGCTTTCATCATAACTCAACTGATAAATCTTCCAGTTTTCTATATCTGCAGGTTTGTTTACTTCTATTGTTTTTTCCTGTTTTTTTCCGCTTTCTGTATATATAACTACATCTGAAGAGAAACGTCTGGGTTCTCTATCCGGCATTACCAGACTGCAAATACTATCAAGGCGAAGAGCCTGATATGGGAACAGAAAACTTCCACAGCTTACCCAACCACTTGCAGTTCGTTTCCCATCACAGGAAACAGCCTTCACGTTTACAGCATAAGTGGCTCCGGTACTTGGCCATTCAACATACCTTACAGTATCTTCTCCTGATACTGATGCAGCCATTTCTATTCTGTCCAATATTTCAAACTTCCACTCTGACAGCTTACCTGAATTTACCCCATCTTCCAGCAAAAGGTGTTCAGGTTTATCATATGGTAAAGCCTTTCCTGTAGAATTATCTATCAGCATCAGTTTCGGTGGGTATTCGTCTATACTGAAGTCCTTTAGTTCTATGGCTAACGGCAATTCATGTAAATTCCCGTTAATGTCTGTAGCACGCCATTCAGTCTGACCAATACGGGTATTCATAGTCAGCCTCTTCATGTCAGCACTTCCCAAAGTAGCTGAAACCAAAGCTATAAACAACCCTAAATGATTTAGCAGAAATGGTATTCTGGCAACACGAAATGAGAACAAATATTTTATAGAAACTAGCCCCACTATTGAAGTCATCCAAATATAAACCAGAATGAAAGGCCAAAAAGAAAGCATACTGTTAAATATGGAAAATCCGTCCGAAGAAACAGAAGACGGCATCTGTTTTATCATCCCCATAAGGAATGTCAGAAATACAACTGCTATCAATGATGGTACAGCTGCATTATACGACATTGTCCAACGAACAAAATATAGCTTTTTCCTTAAAATATAAAGCATTATCAAAACCACTACATACACTGTTAAAATACAGATATTAAGTGGCCAAGCAAAACTGCTCCAGTCAACAGCCCCCGTAAATAGATGCAAAATAAGACCTATGGCTATCAATCCGCCACAGGTCATTATTCCTTCTTTTACTCCCCAAGTATTCTTCCACATAAATATCAAATAATACGTCCGTTAGACTTTGCCTCTTTCAACCAACCTGGTACAGTCTTATTCATAAAACGCTCCTTTGCAGCTTTCTCTGCTGGAATATCCAATCCGATAAATTTCTGAGCCTTTTCCTTGGTTGAAATATCAGGCATAGGTACATTGTCCGTATATCCATGCTTTGCCAATATCCTGGAAATAGACAATCTCGCTTGTAAGGCTCTGTCAAGTCCATGCGAAAGGATTCTCTGTATTTCCTGAGGCGCATGAAATGCTGCTCCGTGTGATGCTACTCCAAAGTCCCATCTCCACTGTGCCTCGCGAAGAAGCTTTAGAACAGGCTTCATTTCATTATCCGTAGCTCCCTTGTCCCATGCAAATTTGGCTTCAATATGTGCAGAAGCCAGTTCTTCTTCCAGACGGTTTCTTATTTCATTAGCCTTACGCTGACGTTCATAAACATTATTACGCAAAGTTTCCTCACTTTCACGGTGGCAAACCTGACATGTACGGTCTATCATGGCAAGAGGGCTCTGGATATGATGGTCACTGAACTTCATACCACCTTCACTCTTATACGGCATGTGGCAGTCTGCACATGATACCCCACGCTGTCCATGAATTCCCATCTGGGATATTTCATAATCAGGATGTTGTGCCTTGATAATAGGAGCACGGCTTAAGGCATGTGTATAGTCAGAGAAATTGTTCTCATCATAATATTGTTCTATTGTTTCCACTGTCATACCCTTGTCCCAAGGAAATGTCAGATATTTTCCATCCCCTTTGAAGTAATATTCCACATGGCACTGCGCACAGACCAAAGAACGCATTTCCTGCGGTGTTGCCTTTGTTATATCTTTTCCCTGACGTGCAAATGCTTCAATCAAAGCCGGACGGCTTATATGAAGATCCATAGTCTCTGCATCGTGACAGTCTGAACATCCTATAGGATTTACAATCTCAGAGCCAAAAGCAGCCCACTTATTATTATAGAATGAATCAACACCTATTTCCTGCATCATACGTGGGACATCAGGACTCTTGCATGTCCAGCATGTAGAAGGCTGGGGACCGTCATTTTCGTTTTCCGGAGAACCAGTACGTAATGTTGCTCGTATATCCTCTATTGCATGCATATGTCCACGCGGTGTAGAATAGTCCTTTGAGAAAGCATAACCAGCCCAAAGAATGACCATTTCAGGACGTTGTTCTAGGACGTCAACCATTACGTTTCCATTAAATTCACTCTGAAAATCAGTATTGGCAGTTTCTGTCCAAGTCTGATATTCTCTCGGGAAATCACTCTGGAACTTCTCATTCTGAGGTACAATACCCTTCATAGGATTTTTTCTGTTATTAAATATGCTTACCACTTCTGCCCTGCGTTCAGACAATGCAGAAACAGCAAGTCCCAAACAAAAAACAACGGTCATTGAAACACCAAACAACAACCATCCATGCCAAGATTTAAAATTATTGTTCATATACTATAGTTTTATTTTATTATTTCTTCATTTTCTTAAGCCATTCCGGTACGGGTGATTCAGGTAGTGGAACTATCGCATTGGGAGTGGAAGAGAGACTGTTTTTACCTCCATGAGGTACCTCCCTATGGCAATCCCAACATGCTTTCCCTTTTCCAACTTCAGACATCATATAGTCTATACGTCCTGTTTCCACAAATTCAGTATTAAGTTGCTGGTGGCATCGTATACAGTTATTCATTATTACTTGTGAGCTTGCAGGATGTGCCTGTATGACCTGTGGTTCAGAACTTGTCAGAAAAGCTGCAACATGCTTCATTCCATCCATTCCCTTAAAAGTCCATTTCTTTACAAAGTTCTCATGAGGAACGTGACAATCATTACAAGTAGCATTTATTGAATGAGAACTGTGCATCCATGTAGCGTAATAAGGGGACATAATATGACAATTCACACAAGCTGAAGGTTCATCAGTAAGATAAGTATGCGCCCTCAACATATAAAGGAAAAATAATCCACCTCCTACTATAGTTCCAGCCATGATGGCTGTTATTATTTTCTGCCTTTTAGATAATATCATATATATACATTTTTTTGCAAAAAAAACATTTTATCGAAATAATCAGTGTAAGAAATATGACACTTGCATTATTTTTTAAGTTATCTATTCCATTAAAGATAAATTCCAATACTGCTTTATAATCGTATTTGTTCCTTTCTTAAGGAGAATTTTCTTTATGACTATCGCCTTGAAAATTCATCTGAAAAAATGTGGTAGTAAACTGATTAAAATTAAAATGAAGATTATAGGAATTAACTACAAGCAACATGATGCTAGCCGTATAATCAAAAGGAGGCTATCGTTATATAACACTATAATTTTAACCAATACATTTTACCGACCGCTATCTGCTCAATCCGCATCATCCGGTAACGGTATTCGTCATCGGAGCCGGAGGTACCGGCTCACAAGTGATAACCAATCTGGCAAGCATGAGTATGGCACTTCAAGCATTGGGCCATCCCGGACTGCATGTCACCGTATTCGATCCCGACACAGTAAGCCAGGCCAATATAGGACGCCAGCTTTTCAGCGAGACGGAACTGGGACTGAACAAGGCCGTATCACTTGTCACACGCATCAACCGTTTCTTCGGATACGCATGGACTGCAGAACCGCAATGTTTTCCTACCAGGAATTTTTCTGAAGACAGCACAGCAAATATCATCATTACCTGTACGGACAATATACGTTCACGTCTTACGCTTTGGAAGTTCCTGAAGAAAGTCCGCAAAGAAAACTTCAGTGACCATTCGGCTCCCATATATTGGATGGATTTCGGGAACAGCCAGACAAAAGGACAGGTCATCATCGGAACAGTACGTGAGAAAGTTCTCCAACCTTCTTCACAGGAATATATTCCTATGCCTAAAATGAATGTCATCACCGAGGAAGTGGACTATGCAAAAATCAAGGAAAAAGAATCAGGACCAAGCTGTTCTCTGGCGGAAGCCCTGGAAAAACAGGATTTGTTCATTAACTCTACACTGGCACATATCGGATGTGACATTTTATGGAGAATGTTCAAGGAAGGAAAGACACTGTATCGCGGTGCCTATGTCAATCTGGATACATTGAAAGTGACCTCAATCCCGGTATAATGCATAAGTGACCGTATCATCTTTCCATCAGAATACGGCCACTTATTCCATTAGCTACTTGCTATTTACTACGTTCTTACCACGCTGGAGCAGGAAACTCTGTATCTCTGAGGCGAGATAGAATGATTTCCCGTTCTTTTCAACCGAGTAATATTTAATCTTGCCCTCTTGCCTGTAACGTGCCAGAGTTCTTTGTGACACACCAAGGAGTTCTGCCAGATCCACATTATCAAGCAGTTTATCCCCATTCATACATTCTTTCAGACGGTTCATCTGATCCAGTTTCTTTTCAATGCGGGCAAATCCCTCTACCATGGTTCCTATCAGTCTTTCGAGTATCTCATTATCTATATATGACATAATTCCAATATTATAAGTGAATAAATCGATACTCTTTTCGTGCGCACTCAAGAGTATATACTTATAGTAGTGAAAATAGTATGCCTAAATCTGAGATAAAGATTAATAAGTTTGCTAACCGCTGATAATCAGGTGCATAAAATTCATTACTTAATATTTAGTATAAACTAAAAGTGTAAACTATATAATAAAGAATTGGAAACCGGTTAACACAGGCACCAACAATGACATCTGATGCTACCTGACGACACCTAATGACAACATTTTGTATCATATACATATTCAAAATACATTTGTACAAACTCAACTTTTTTGGATATGGAAATCATTGGAATTGAAACAGCTACATATGAAAAGACATTAAAGGAAATTGAAAACTTCCTTGATACCATTGATAAATTGATAACAGCTTCTTCGCAGAAAACAATAGGGGAATGGTTGGATAACCAAGAAGTTTGTCTGATTCTCAAAATTTCTCCCAGAACATTACAGAATCTTAGAGATACAGACCAAATCTCTTATTCTCAAATTGGAAAAAAGATTTATTATAAAAAAGAAGATATTCAGAAGTTCATTGAAAAACACAACAGAAAATTATGAGCAAAGTAATTACCCAAGATAATGAGCAAGTTATTCAGATATACAATAGGTTAAAAGATACGCTAACAAGACTCGAAAATATTCTGAAGAGCAACAACCCAACACTTAATGGGCATAGATATATGAATGATGCAGAATTGGCAAATTACCTTAAAGTATCAAGACGCACTTTACAAGAATATAGAAATAATGGAATCTTATCCTATTATCAGATTGGAGGTAAAATTTTATATCGGGAATCTGATATAGAAGAACTTCTTGAGAAAAACAGACAGGAAGCATTCCGTTAAACATTTCTTGGAATTTTCGTTGATTTTCAAAGCAAAAATCCGTATCTTTGCAGTACTGACAAAGAGTTGTATATCAGTGCAGAACAAAGAAGTTCAATCGAGGTGAAATAGGTGGACTAAATGATAAACAGCAAGATAAGTAACTGATTATTAGCGATAAAAAAATATAAGGTTCCGCCCCCAAGCGGATCACCAGAAGAAAAGCCAAAAGGCGACAACAAAAAGACAAGTCCTACAAAATCAATATTTTGTAGGACTTTTTTTATTACCTTTTGGCTACCCTAACTGCCACGAAAAGGTCACTGACAGACAAAAAATAGTGGCTTATTCGTACCCCTGACAAAATCAAAATTTTATCACATCTGGACGATTGGCTTTACTATGTCAAACTTAAGGCCAAGAGCATTAACAATACGAAGGAACAAATTAACTCCTGGCTCTACAGTGCCATTCATTATTTTTGAGATATAAGACTTATTCGTTCCTACCCTTTTAGCCAGCTCACTTTGGGTTATTTTTTCTTGTTTGCGGGCTTCCTGTATAAGTTGCCCTATGCAATAAGAATATGCTTCTTGGCGGAATGCTTCACGCTCAGGAGATCCGACTTCGCCATACAATTTATCCAATACGGCATCCATACTATGTACATCTGGATTTGCTTGCATAATACTCTTTTTTTAGATTTAACGCTTTCTCTATTTCATTCTCGGGCGTTTTTGGATCAACGTAAAAATATGAGGGGTAAATTCGATAAAATCAAATCATTATCAGTTATGGAAACCAACGGTTATCGTTTCCTTCTTCCGGAAGGGACATTGGATTATTTCATCATCTCAGATATAAAGGAAAGTAGTACCGACATTGTCATTTTCCTGGAAGAGAAAAGGCCCAACTAATTAATAGTTGAGCCTTATAAGTCGGGGTACCAGGATTCGAACCTGGGACCCCCTGCTCCCAAAGCAGGTGCGCTAACCGGACTGCGCTACACCCCGTTTTGCTTTCATTGAGTGTTTGTTTGTTTCTCAATTGCGATGCAAAGGTACGACTTATTTTTGAACCTCCAAACTTTTGACCAACTTTTTTTGAAATACTTTCTATCATTCTTAGTAATAATCTATAAATCAGAAGAATAAAAAATATATTTATTTTCATGGAAAACTATCTTCTAATTTCAAGTGATATCACAGCTACCGGCTTACTCCGTCTTTCCATAATAGAAGTAGCACTTTCTTCAAGAAAAGGGCTGTGTTTTTCATTCGTTAGATTTGTCAAACTAACCAAATTTGTGTTTCTTTGTACATTCATTAAATCTAAAGTAACAATATGTCTTTAAACAAAGTTATTCTTATCGGAAATGTGGGAAAAGATCCGGATGTCCGTTACTTCGACAGCGGTGCTGCCATAGCCAGCTTCCCACTCGCCACCTCTGAAAGAGGATACACCTTAGCTAATGGAACTGTTATTCCTGAACGTACGGAGTGGCACAATATCGTAGTAAGAAGAGATTTAGTCTCTTTCGTTGAAAAATGGGTAAAAAAAGGCTCCGGTCTTTACGTAGAAGGGAAAATACGGACAAGAAACTATGATGACCAGAATGGCATCAAGCGCTATGTAACCGAAATCCATGCTGATCGTATTGAGTTTTACAACAATGGTTCGCGTCCTGCCGATTCATCAACAACGCAGGCAAGTACCAATACGGGAAACAATATGACTCAACCCGTACAACCTAACACCGGTTATCAGCAAGGAGGAACGACACTTCAGTCGCCCACTGCACCTTTTTCAGAATCAAATGAAGCGGATGACCTGCCATTTTGATCATGTTTAACTAAAACTGTATTCCTTGGACTCAGATTATATATCAGAATTATTCCGCCAGGTGAATGTGCAGGATTTGACAACAGGTCCTGCCATTGCCCTGGCACTGGCAATATTACTTTTATTTGCCTCTGGCTTCATTTCGGCCTCCGAAGTTGCTTTTTTCTCCTTAGAACCCAACGACATCAACCGGATCAAAGAAGGAAATCATCCTTCTGATTCCGTAATCCTCGATTTACTCAACAAATCCGAGTATCTGTTGGCGACCATCCTGATAGCCAATAATTTTGTCAACGTGGCCATTGTCATGTTATGTACGTATGGTATTAATGAATGGCTGGACTTCTCGAATGTACCCATGCTTGGATTTATCTTGGAAACAATTGTCCTGACATTTCTCTTGCTGCTATTCGGGGAGATCATGCCTAAAATATACGCAAAGCAAAATGCCTTGTCTTTCATCCATAAGGCTGCTCCTACCTTGCTGACTCTTCGCAAGTTCTGTAAACCTCTGGCTGCATTACTGGTTCATTCAACTTCTACTATCAACAAATCATTAGGCAAAAAGAAATATGATATTTCGGTAGACGAATTAAGCAAAGCTCTTGAACTGACTTCCAAAGCTATTCCGGAAGAAAAAGAGATGCTGGCTGAAATCATCAAGTTCTATAACAAGACTGCCGATGAGATCATGACTTCGCGCCTGGACATGGAAGATCTCGATATCAAGGCCAATTTCAAGGAAGTCATCGATACGATTATCAAATGCGGTTATTCACGTATTCCGGTTTATTCCGGAACGGAAGACAATATCAAAGGTATCTTGTACATCAAAGACCTCCTGCCCTATCTGGAAAAGCCTGAAACCTTCCGGTGGCAAAGTCTGATCAGACCGGCCTACTTTGTGCCCGAGACGAAAAAGATTGACGACCTGCTGGAAGAGTTCCGGACCAATAAAATACACATGGCCATCGTAGTGGATGAGTTTGGAGGTACTTCGGGTATCGTAACCATGGAAGATATTCTGGAAGAAATTGTCGGTGAAATTTCAGACGAATATGATGAGGATGAAAAACAGTACATCCGACTGGCCGACGGCAGTTATATCTTTGAAGCAAAAATCCAGCTTACGGATTTCTTCCGGGCTACTGATACGGATCCGGCCGACTTCGAAAAGATCACTGAAGAAGTGGAGACTTTGGCTGGATTACTGCTTGAAATCAAAGGAGACTTTCCACGTCGGCGGGAAGTTATTGAATACAAGAACTATCGTTTCCAAATATTGGAGATGGACAATCGCCGCATTCTGAAAGTAAAATTCAACCTGATCAATCCGGCAGAAGATGGCAAAGAAGAAGAGAAATAAGAGCGCGGTAACGGCCGCAGGACTGTATTTATCTTTGATTTTGCTGGCCGGTTGTACCAACTACAGCCCAAAGCCACGGGGATATTTTCGGATTGAACCGCAAAAGGCAGTTTATACGCCGTTGGAAATGCCAGACCTGCCCTATTCTTTCGAGTGTTCCCAAGAAGCGAAGGTTGATTCAACTGCCCTGAAGGAAAGAAAAGGATGGATGAACCTCATGTATCCCGAGCTGCATGCCACGATTTATTGCAGTTACGAGGAAGGAAAACCTGTTGAACAATTCCTGCAGGACAGTTATAAGCTGGTCGACAGGCAACAGCGCATCCAGGATATGCAAGAAAAAGTCTTCGAAAATCCGGAGAAACAGGTATATGGTTCGTTGTTCCTCTTAAAAGGAGACTGTATCTCTCCTATTCAGTTCCATCTGACAGACAGCACCAGTCATTTTTTCCGAGGCGCCGTGTATTACGCATTCGAACCAAAAGCCGATTCCATTGCTCCGGTTACCCAATATCTGATTCAGGATGTCATGCACCTGATGGAAACTTTTAATTGGAAAGAATAGATATGTCCGTTTTATCAATTGTACCGCCCGTTGGCATTTGGAAGATGGAAGAAACGACCGAAGAAATGTGGTATCTCCTCCAGCACCAAGCCTGGTATCAGCTGGAATTCAGTCGGCTTAAAGCGGAACAGCGCCAGAAGGAATGGCTCGCCACCCGCTTGTTGCTGAAAGAAATGCTCGGACACGAAGCCATTATTCATCATCATCCGAACGGAGCTCCTTTCCTATCTGAAACGGAAAAGAAGCAGATCAGTATCTCGCACACCAAAGATTTTGTTGCCATCATGCTAACAGATGTCACCCACATAGCAGGGATTGATATCGAATACCGGTCAGAGCGCGTCCGGAAAGTCAGAAGCCGGTTTCTCAATGCCGAAGAAGAACTATTCATTGATCCGGCTCACGAAACAGAACATCTGCTTATCTGCTGGTGTGCGAAAGAGACCTTATACAAAATAATAAACCGGCAGGAAGTGGACTCCTGCCGGCATTTACATATTCAGCCTTTCTCCTACGCAGAACAAGGCACACTGATTGCCTTCGATACCTGTAGTGAATCGCCCAAGCACGTTGTTCTTCAGTATCGCGTAGAGAAAGATTTCGTCATTACTTGGGTAAAGAATTCCTGATCAGCGCTGCCAGATTTCCCAAGCGGCAAAGGCTTGCAGCAGCAGCATCTCCAAACCATTCTTAACGACAGCACCCTGTTCCTTTCCTTTACGCATGAACAAGGTTTCATCCGGATTATAGAGTAAATCATACAACAGATGATCCGGTGTCAGTAATTCATACGGGATATTCGGACAAGCATCTACATTCGGAAACATGCCTAACGGAGTTGTATTGACAATAACCTTATACTGCTCCATGACTTCCGGAGTAATCTCTTCATACGTAATGCAATATTCCTTCTTGGTACGAGAAACGAAAGTAGAGCCAACGCCCAATTGCTTCAAACCCTGAGCTACAGCTTTGGAAGCACCTCCTGTTCCCAAAATCAAGGCTTTCGTGTGCTTTTCTGTCAGCAGTGGTTCAATAGACTGCTTGAAACCGATAATATCCGAATTATAACCCACCAGTTTGGTCTTTCCAAAAAGACCTTTCGTAAACTTGATCACGTTTACGGCGCCTATCAGACGGGCGTCTTCATCCAGATCATCCAAATACGGTATTACTTGTTCTTTATAAGGTATCGTCACATTCAGACCGTTCAGTTCCGGATTTTCTTTCAATACTTCTTTAAAGTCCTTAATCGTCGGAATTTCGAAATTAAGGTATCGGGCATCGATTTTCTCCGATTCAAACTTCTGGTTAAAGTAGTTGCAGGAAAAAGAATGTCCCAACGGATATCCTATCAAACCATACTTCTGCATAACTAATCTATTATTATTTAGTTCCTGTGTATAACGAACATATTCCGAAAGTTAAAGTACGCGCTTTCGCCTCTTTGTATCCGACTCTGGTTAACAAATCAGTCATTACCTTACCTTGCGGAACTACTTGTATTGACGCTGGTAAATAATCGTATGCAGCCTTTTCCTTCGAGACAAACCGACCGACCGTCGGGATGACCACCTTCGAATAAAGCTGATAAAGCTGCTTCATCGGCAATGATTCGGGTGTGGAAAGTTCGAGAATCATCAGGTGCCCTCCGGGTTTCGTTACCCGGTACATTTCCCGCAATCCTTTTTCTATGTCCTCGAAGTTCCGTACACCGAAGGCAGCCGTCACTGCATCAAATGTATTATCAGCAAATGTCAATGCGGTGCAATCCTGGTATTCGAATGAGACATGATCTTGCAAGCCGGCCTCTTTCACCTTCTGCCGTCCTACTTCCATCATACCTTCCGATATATCTGCACCGATAATTGTTTCTGCGTGCAGTTGTTTCTGCATCGCAATAGCCAAATCCCCAGTTCCCGTCGCAATATCCAAGATCTGCTTCGGTGAATAAGGGCGCAGAAAGTGAATCCCCTTTCTGCGCCACCCTTTATCAAAACCGAATGACAATGTATGGTTCAGCAAATCATATTTTCCGGCGATCGCGTCAAACATACGTCTGACCTGTACTCCTTTATGTTCATCCTGATTGTAGGGTAAAATCTTTTCCGAACCGTACTGTGTCATATCGTCATTTTCTTATCGTTTGTTCAAATATTCAGTTACATTCTTTTCGATACGCTGAGCCAGGTTATCGGTATCTTCCTTCACGAAAGTTTCACCGGTAATGTGTTCATACAACTCAATGTAACGATTGCTGATGCCTTCTACAATTTCAGGAGTCATTTCCGGAACTGTCTGTCCGGCCTTGCCCTGGAATCCGTTATCCATCAACCATTCACGAACGAATTCTTTTGAAAGCTGCTTCTGCGGTTCGCCTTTGGCAAAGCGGTCTTCGTATCCTTCCAGGTAGAAGTAACGAGAAGAGTCCGGTGTATGGATTTCGTCCATCAGATAGATTTCACCGTTGTGCTTACCGAATTCGTATTTGGTATCAACCAGAATCAAGCCGCGTTTTTCAGCGATTTCACTACCTCTCTTGAATAAAGCCAAAGTATATTTTTCCAACAAAGCATATTCTTCCGGTGTAGCCAAACCACGGGCCAGGATTTCTTCCTTCGAGATATCCTGATCGTGCTCTCCGATTTCAGCTTTGGTAGTCGGGGTAATGATCGGTTCCGGGAAACGCTGGTTCTCACGCATGCCTTCCGGAAGCTTTACGCCGCAGATTTCACGCACACCACTCTTGTAAGCACGCCAGGCGCTTCCGCACAAATAACCACGGACAATCATTTCTACCGGGAATCCTTCGCAACGTACACCGACTGTTACCATCGGATCGGGAGTAGCCAACTTCCAGTTCGGGCAAATATCCGTTGTTGCATCCAGGAACTTGGCAGCAATCTGGTTCAACATCTGTCCCTTGAACGGAATACCTTCAGGCAGAATAACGTCGAATGCCGAAATACGGTCGGTAGCTACCATGACCAGTAAATCGTCACCTACACTGTACACATCACGTACTTTACCATGATAAACACTCTTCTGACCTGGAAAGTGAAAATCTGTTTTTACTAAAGCTGTTTTCATAACTTAATCTATTTTATTTTCTGTATGACTTGTATCCTTTTTTGCAGCACGAAGCTTACTCTTGTCAAACTTGTCGTAAGCCTCCACAATACGCTGTACCAGCTTGTGCCGTACAATATCTTTCTTGTTGAATTCTACCCGTCCGATGCCCGGCACATTCTTCAACACGCCCATCGCTTCCTTCAATCCGGAAGTAACCGAGGCCGGCAAATCGATCTGTGTCATATCGCCCGTCACAATCATCTTGGCATTCATGCCGAGACGTGTCAGAAACATCTTGATCTGATGGGTGGTCGTGTTCTGGGCTTCGTCCAGGATAATGACGGCATCATTAAGGGTTCGCCCACGCATAAAAGCCAAAGGGGCAATCTGGATGACATTGTTTTCCATATATTCCTTCAGCTTGACAGCCGGAATCATATCTTGCAAGGCATCATAGAGCGGTTGCAAGTACGGATCGAGTTTGTCTTTCATCTCTCCGGGCAGGAATCCCAGCTTCTCTCCCGCTTCCACCGCCGGACGGCTCAGGATGATCTTGCGCACTTCCTTATTCTTCAGGGCTTTCACGGCAAGGGCTATGGCCACAAAGGTTTTTCCCGATCCGGCAGGCCCCGTCGCAAAGACCAGGTCGTTTTCCTCGAATGCCTTGACCAGCAGTTGCTGGTTTTCGGTCCGTGCGGTAATGGGTTTGCCATTCATCCCGTGGATAATCAGATTTTCCTGTTTGACTACGGTCGGTCCTTTTCCCTTAATAATGTCGATGATGACTTCCTCGCTCAGCGAGTTGAATTCTTCGCAGTACTTTTCAATTTCACGAATCTTCTTTAAAAACAGTTCCGATTCCTCTTCATCACCAATTACTTTCATCACGTTGCCTCTGGCCACAATCCGAAGTTTGGGAAACAGCGTCTTGATGAGCTGCATATTGCTGTTATTCACACCATAAAATATGACCGGATCAACCGTCTCAAGAATATAAATTCGTTCAATCATTCAGTTTTTATTTTAGTTAGAAAGAAATGCACGTTGCTTTCTTTTTTGAATAGGCAAAATTAAAAATAAATTTCCAAAATTAGTCGCTTCCGGATGGAATATTCCGTAGTGTCGCCGATGTGGTTCGGATAAGGATTTATGGCAGAGAAAGAAATAAGAGTTTTGGAAGAAAGAGAAGCAATTAGCATTTTTATAAGGAGACGCAGTGTTGCGTCAACCCATAGCGCAATTAAGCGAAAACACCGTTCGCAATTAAGCGAAGACATCGTTCGCAATGGGGCGAAGACCGCCTTCGCTTACTTAGTGGTTATTCAACTTTCAATGGCACCGGGCAAACAAGAATATGAGAATTTAGAATAAGGTATCAGCAAACGAGATACCTTATTCTTTATCAATCTTTAAAATGTATAACCGGCTGTGAGAGAAATCAGATTCTCGTGGACATTCTGATTGCGGTGATACAGATTCATCTCGTAGTTGAGGTTGATTGACAAATTCTTGGCATGGACCGAAAGACGAGAACTAAGCCCGGCGTCAAAACGGTCATACATCCACAGTTCATACGGCGAGTCGTATTGAATGTGTTGATAATCCTGTTTCTTTTCGTCGACCGAGAAACTATATTCATCAATTTGATGTTTACCGCTTATACCTAAAGCCACGTAACCGCCCACTGCCGCCGAGATGGCATACGTATCGTTGAGCTGCCACTTGTATTTAACCATTACGGGGAGTTGTAAATAGTCGCGGCGTGTATAGGTATCATCGGAGGTTACTTTCTTTAATGTCATCTCATCCGTCGGTTTCAACTCATCGTATAAACCCGTTGGAAAATCAAATCTGTCTCCTTTCTCATTCTGATAGGTGCTCCACACCAATGTATAATCATCCTTTTTTTGATAGAAATACAGACCGGACATTAATCCCCACCCGCTTTTTTGTTGATTGAAGAAATAATCAACTCCAACGCCTATCCGCGGAGAAATTGCAGCTTTCTCTTTTGAGTTTCCTTCTTTATAGATGCTCGTACCAACTTCAGGTGTTATTTGGATTTGAGCATAAATAGAAGTGGCCATGAATCCGACTAATGCCGCAATAACTAATCCTCTCATCTTACACATACATTTTTGTTTTAAAATTCGATGGCAAAAGAACAATTCTATCCGCATACAGCCAAAGTTTTCTGTATTTTTATACAGGACAAGGTATGTTTGATTATCAAGAAGTTAAAAGAAAGATGCAGGACAACGTATTCTTCTTCTTTCGTTAAGATCAGTTAGTTATCAAAGCGTTATCCCCATAAGGCTAAATGTTCGTACAATTTTTCTTCCGAACCGGTTATTTTCAGCTTCTGGCGGATACGCGTGCGGTTTTTATAGGGTGTATCAATGTTTACGTTTAAGAGGAAAGCCTCTTGCTTGGAGTCTAGTTGGAAAAACGACAGGTAGCAATATTTCTTTTCGGTCGGGGTAATACCGGCCAGAACCAGACGTTCGGACAAACTGGGATACATCGTGTCTATACATTTATAAAGGGCTTTCCAGTCTTTGTCAGTCAATAGTTCTTTATGATCGGGATTTGGTGTAGATACCGATTTTTGTATCTTCTTGTAGATAGTTGATTCCTGTAGTAAATATTGCCGTTGTTGAATATATTGCTGCTTCAGCATTTCCACTTCTTGTGCTTTCTGATCGTATTCACTTTGTTTCTGGCGTAGCTCTTCCTGATTGTCCTGTTGGGCAGCTTTTAGTTGGCGGGAAAGACTATCCAACGCCATTTGTTGTTCGAGCAAATGACTTTTCTGCTCCTGCAATTCATCAGCTTGCTGAGCTATTTTCAGATTCTTGCGGACAATTAATAATCGATAAGCTAAAGCCATACATAAAATAATCAATAAGGCAATGAGCAAAAGTTTGAATTGATTTGAACGGACTTCCCGCAGATGCATGTTCTCAGAAAGAACTCTTGTGTATGCGTACTTTTCTTCCAATCCTTGTATTTGTACTTTATTGCGAGCATCTAAAAGACTATAAGATGTATCCACATATTGCTCTAAAGCATCCAAAGCCCCTTGTAAACTGCCTTCTTCTTTGTTCAATAAAAAAGACAGATAGAACCAGTCAACAGGAACATGCTGATCGGAAGACAAATGAGAAATACGCTCCAGACATTTACGAGCGTCTTTTAAATTACTTTGTTCCAAATAAAGGTCAGCTAACGCCAAGTTATTGGGAACCCAACATGTTGAATCCAACTGAATCGCCCTTTTCAAATAAGATTCAGCAACTGGATATTCACCTTTTTCCCTATAAATATTCCCCAATCCGTTCAATGTGCCTACCCTATCCACAGAATCCCCATACAAAACCACCATCGAATCTGCACGTAGCATATACTTCAAAGCGATATCCAGCGAGTCTAGTAATGTATAATTCCGGCTGGCATCTATATATGCAATACCTTGGCTTCGATAGTTTTCGGCTTGCTGGAAATAACGGGAAGCCGTTAGGTATTTCTCGACAGCCTGCTGGTACATGCCTTGAAACTGATACACATCGCCCATATAACTGGAGATATAACCCGACTGGTTCGGCTTGTTTTCCAGAATACTTTGTTGCAGGGCTTCGGTGTAAGTCCGCAAGGCAGCTTCCTGATCCAGATCGTCCATATAGGTACGGCCTAAATAAAGGGCGGTTTGCAGTTGTTCATCTACTGTGCCGTGTCGTTTCACATACCGGTATGTCCGCTTCATTTGGGGCACATAGGGTAGCGGCGTGTCAATCGAATCGGCCAGTTGGCATAGCATAAGGCACCATCGGGCATTGACTTCTGGGCTTAATAATTCCGGATGGGCAACACTGTCTGTCAACAGGACATGAGCCGCCTCAGGATCAGACTGCATCAAAGGTGCTGCCTGTTCCATTTGCCGGATGGCGTTGCGGTCAGCTTCATTCGTGCAGCCTTGCATGATCCAGCCCAGAGTGATGACTAAAAGTGCCAGGAAGATTCTCATGGGCACAAAGATAGAAACTTTCTTTATCTATCTTAGTTTGTAAAACTTGAAAAACATTTTATCGTTCGAAATAACTTTTGGAGTGTAAACGCAACGTTGTGTCGAGTGTTAGCGCAATAGTGCGTCGGGTGTTAGCGTAACGTTGCGTCGAGTGTTAGCGCAATGGTGCGTCGGGTGTTAGCGCAATGGTGCGTCGGGCATCGACGCAATACTACGTCGACACCCAACGCTATGTAGCGTGGTTTTTATTCGACTTTCAATGTCACCGGACAAACCAGTGTGCGTGGATTTTTCAACATAGTGGATGTGTTTGAGAAATAGGTCTCAATCTCCAGCCGGTAATTGCCTGCCAATAAACCGGTCGGGAAGATGAAGATGATTTTCGACGGATCATTCACTCCTAATACTTTCACTTCTTCGGCTGATTCACTTTCATTATACAAGCGGAAATGGCCGATACCGCTACCATCCTCGTTGAGGCATTTGATCTTCGAGCCGGTAACTTCCACCATGCCGCCCGGTGTGACGGTTCCGTCGGTCTTACCGGTGGTGAGGTCTTTCACGCGGTCGATCTTCGCGCCGCCCAGTTCCTGCACGCTGTCAATGTAAAGCTTCACGCCGGCCAATCCATCTTTTACAATCTGGTTGACGGTTACATTCACCCCGCATTTCATGCCTTTGTCGTCCAGCACCTCTCCGTGCGAGTCGAACGAGCCGGTGATGGTGGGCGAGAAACGCACGTTCTCGGTCATGACCGGATAGCCGGAATAGAGGACGTGGCGGATCTTCTCTTCCACCAGCTTCATGATGCTGAGGATGGTATCCTCTCGATATTCAGTACGTTCGCGTACAATCTCTTTGGCGATGTACTCCAGCGACTTGGTATCACTGAATGTCTTGACGGAAGCGGTATAATCGTCCGTCCGTTCCGTAATCTTGTTTTCCCGCAGCTCCACGGGCCAAACATACTCTTGTTTTTTGTTTTCGTCAGCCATAATAGAATGGATTTAGAAAGTTAATAAATTATTTTAGAGAGAATTTATATCCAAAGGATAAACTAAATACAGATGGATTCTTGCCATCAATAAAATTTAAATATCCATTGACAGCCATAACCCATTTTTGGTATACTACTCCTATTTCTGCAGATGCACCCACATCCATAGAATGAGTAAATTGAGCACAAGGTCCAACTTTCAAATCTAAATTTACTTGTTGAATAGGAATTTTGTATGAAGCATAAACTGGAATTAATAATGTATTCATGTTTTCAGCGCTGGATTTCATACATATAAATGACACACCAGGATCAATAGAAAAGCGTTGAACAATAGGAATAGATAATTGACCTCCAAGATTTAATCCTAATTCATTTGATATATCAGAATTTCCTATTGAAAAACCTATTCTCGGTATAAATTCAATACTTTTTTCTTGGGCAGAAACCATATTTATTTCTATTATGGATAAAAGGATTAAGACTACTGCATATTTTATCTGTTTCATTTTTGATATATTTTTGGAGAGAATAATTTATTAACACTTATCTCGTGATAGTTATTAATTATTCATAGAATCGAAATGTAATCCAAAAATTATCATGTAAGCCATAATATTTTTTAGGTTTTCCATCGCCAGCTATATTTGAATCAGTACAGAGTAAATCTTTACCCCATCCATAATTCATTATGATTTCATCTCTTTTTTCATAAGAAAAGGAGACCTCTATAGTTCTAACATTACCACTCAACAAATTACCATAACGTAAATGTTGAACTCCTGTTTTATCTTTCCCTCCATCTTTTTCAAGTACAACTAGGCCATTGTCCAACTCTTGATTATCAGTCCAAGCATTAGACACACTCCAATCTACTTGTAGTTCATCATTTAATTTCCCAGAAGTAATAGTGTAATGCATTATATTTTGAGATCTACCAATGCCATTAGGTAAAGATTGCCATAAAAATTCTATTTCGCCATTTCCTTTTATCGCACTTTCGTATGTTTCTTTAAAACATATATTTTCTATATATAACCCTTTTCTTTCCAAAGTAGTCCTTTTTGATTTCCGTTTTTCTACAGCATAATCACTATAAAAAAATGTTCCATTTTTATTTACAAATTCACCATTTTCAAAATCAGGAAGTTCATCGTAAGATAAACTACTTTCAGTAATAAGCCAAACTGGATTTTCTTTTAAATACTCATCAGAAACAAGTATTGTATCAATAGAAAACGTTCCATTTAAATTTAATTTTGGACTATATAATTCTGTTCCGTCTTCTGAAGCAAAACCAACAATAGGTTTATCCACACCATTCCAATTCTCAAAATATGGCCATCTGATCATAAAATTGCTATTACCCAAAATAGTGAAAAAATCGTCATTGGACATAGCAATCGATTGTTCTTCTCTTAAATTTGAATAAGTATTTTTTAACGCATCTGCAAAAGAACTAGATAAATCTAAAGTCCGAACTAATTTGCTCTCTTGGGGTTCTAAAATATCATTAAAACGATAAGTTTCTCCTAAACCATATTTTAAAGAACGTTCAACTCCTGTTCTCACTTCCTCTAAAATAGCATCATCCTTTTCTATATATGACACCAATTTTGATATTTCTAAAACATTTAATGGATTTGAAATAGATTTTGTTTCAACTTTCCCATTGATTTGTTGAATATCCTCTGTTGACATTTCTTTTGAGCAAGATACTATTGATCCTGCAAAAGCAACCATTGTTAAAACCTTGAATAATTTCATTTTTACTTTCATTTTACATTATTAAAAACTAATCTCTCCATACACTAAATTTATTCCATCCGTTATAGAAACAGTGCCATTCTGAACAGACTCATCTAAGAATACCGTCCAAGTAGGCGTATTGCCGGTAGATACTGTTTCCTGATAAACAATTTTTCCAGACGCATCCGTCACAGTTACTACTACATCGCCCAAATCTTCTGCAAACTCTAACGTAAGTTCTTTGGTTGTTTCTTCTACATTTCCGATAATCGGTATGATGGAACTTACAGAACGCCCGATTCCCCATTCTCCTATCCAATGAATACCCTTGGAAAATGCAGACCAAGGACATAACATCAAGGCTATCGCCACCAAAAATTTCTTTGTCATATCATTTATTCTTTTTAAATTTCGGGGGCAAAGGAATAGCCTTTTCGGATATAACGCAAAGAAATCTTGTTTTTTATGCAGGACAAGCCTAATTGATAATCAATAAGTTACAAATATCAATCAGGACAAGCAGTTTTGAAAATATATAAGAAATACAATGGTTTACAGACGATTAAGTTCTTTTTCTAATAAAACCTCATATAATCTCTTGTCAGAACCCGTCACAGATAGCATTTGTCGGATACGTGTGTGGTTCTTGTGAGGAGTATCCACTTGTACCCCCAACAGCAGGGCTTCCTGCTTTGCTTCCAGACGGAAGAAGGATAAATAACAATATCGTTTCTCGGCAGGGGTAATTCCCTTGATTGATAGAAAAGCTTCCAGATTTGGATACAAAATATCCAAATAAGCAAATATTTCATTCCACATTTTTTCGGTCAGCAACCCTTTTCCATCGGGGCGTGGTGGTTTGGCGGCTAATTTTCCTATCTTATTGTATAAATCAGAGTGAAGAAAGACAAACAGGGATTGTTTCGCATATTGTTGGTTCAATTCGTTCACTTCTAGCTGTTTTTGTGCATGCTCTTGTTGCAATTGTTTGATCCTTTCTTGGTTGGATTCCTGCGTAATCTTTAATTGTTCATCCAAATTCTGTAAATCGGATTCTAATTTCGACATCCGCATTTTCTTTTCCAAGAGTTCGTGAGTCTGCTGGTTCATCTTCTTGTTTTTACGATCCAATCTATATTGATAGAGCGAAATCGATATCAATAAAAGAAAAGCCATCACGACCAGCCCATTTCGAACTTGATGATACTTGTCTTGCAATCGTTTGTTCTCATACATCATTTGTTTACGGTCGAACAAGGTTTCTACTTCCTGCAAATTTATCTCTTTTCTTGCTAAGATATCTGCTTCGGTAGAATCTGCATATTGCCTCATATATGCCAATGCCTGGTTTATATTTCCTTTCTTTTCTTCTAATTCCGACAAATGATAGTATAACTCGGTATGCGTATAAGGGTTTTCTGTTGGCCCCTTCGCTTTTTCAAAATACTGTTCGGCTTGTTCGATACTATCTGTTTCTAAAGAAAGTCTGCCTAGCGCGGAATATGTATGTGCCGATTCTTCCGGACTGTAAGCAATCGATTTCTGTAAATATGCCTTGGCTATATCCAGTTCGCCTTGCATCGCATAGATATTTCCCCAATTATTATACAATGTTGATAAATCGCTCGAATCTCCCAATGCACACAAGACTGAATCCGCCTGGTGCATATATGCAAACGCAATCTGCATGGAATCCATTGCCGCATACATGTGGGCTGCATTTACTTTGGCAAAAGCTTTACTTCTTTTATTTCCCGCTTTCTCAAAATAAGATGCAGCTTCTAAGAACTTATCTTTTGCCAACTGGAAATCATATTGCTCATAGTATAACTCTGCAATATAGGTATAGATAAAACCTAATAGCTCTATGTCGTTTCCTTCAGAGCAGAATTTGACTGCATCCAATAGAATCTTCAAAGCTGGTTTTATCAATTTTTCCTCCTTTAGTTTCCTGCCCAGATAGTAGTTGGCTAAAGCTTGTTTATGAGAATTCCCTTTCCTTTCCCAATAATACCGGGCCCGATCCAAATCATCCATAAGGGGCAACGGCGTGCCAATCGAATCGGCCAGTTGGCATAACATCAGGCACCAGCGGGCATTGACTTCCGGGCTTAACAGCTCCGGATGGGCAACACTGTCTGCCAACAAGACATGAGCCGCCTCGGGATCAGACTGCATCAAAGGAGCTGCCTGTTCCATCTGCCGGATAGCATTACGGTCTGCTTCATTCGTACAGCCTTGCATGATCCAGCCCAGAGCAATGACTAAAAGTGCCAGGAAGATTCTCATGGGCACAAAGATAGAGCGTTTTTCCCGATTTCCTAAATACGAAAGAGGATAGTTTTCGCACGACAGGCAGCAAGCTCAAAAAGTAAAAACTCAAAAACTTAAAACTTATTTCTTATTTTTGCAGGGTATAACTGAATAATGAATGACAAAATGAAGAACTTGAAAGCATGTTTATGGGCGCTCTCGGCAGGTATTATGATTTGCCTGCTCCTGCCGGCTTGTAAGGAAGAACGAGGCCCATTGAAACGTATCTGGTACAACGGAAGTTATAACCGCGACTTCAACGACTTGAACGATGTACAACTGGAAATGGCCAAGAAGATAGGAATCAAGCCTGCCACAACCCGCGAAGAAGCCGAAGAGGTAAAACACGAAATGGAAGAGATCAAGACCAATGAGTATTACGAGGTAGAAGAACTCACCCACTCGATTCCGTACCTGATTCCGCAAGCCGCCGAACTGTTGCACGACATCGGGAAAAACTTCCAGGACTCGCTGACTAACCTGAATGCGTCTCTCTACAAGGTCAAAGTAACCAGCGTTACCCGCACTATTACAGACGTCAAGAAACTAAAGAAAAGGAACTCCAATTCGTCGGTCAATTCTACCCACCAGTATGGTACGACATTCGATATTTCGTGGGTCCGCTATACGAAGGTAGATGAAAAAGACACCCTGAATATCGATAAAGACGAGCTGAAAATGGTATTGGCCATGGTCTTACGTGACTTGAAACGGGAAGACCGCTGCTACGTCAAGCACGAACGCCGACAGGGCTGTTTCCACATTACCGTAAAAGACGGAGAGTAAAAAAGCAAAACGACAGACCGGCATTTCAGGATTCGAGTTATCCTGATTCGCCGGCTTTTCAACCTTCGCCCCGGCGGTTCCGGTAAAACCACCAGAACAACAGGAAACGGAAGCCGGTCACAATCAGTGCCAACGATAAGCCGGTATAGAAAACAGCAATAAACGAACCGGGCAGCAATTCAAACATCCGCACGCTTATGCCCAATGAAATCATGACGGCGACAATCAGCCAGCTTTTCCAGTCAAAGAACGCAAAGAAAGGATTCTTTTCCGGTTTGTGGATGATCCGTACCGAATGCTTCCGAAACAGATTATGAAAGATAAATCCTAAAAAGACAAAGAAAATCACCAGCATTTCAGAGAGCTTGAACAGGAAATAATCCGGATTGGCCATCCAATACCGGATTCCGATACGCAATACATTGGCTCCCGCCACCACCCAGAAAAGGCCGGCGCAAAGCAATAATGTATTTCTGCTTACTCGATAGGGCATACTTCGTTAAAACAGCTGGATAAACAATAAGCCTAAAACAACCGATACCAGCGTGGAAATTAATCCCGGCATCATAAAAGAGTGATTCAACACGTACTTCCCGATCCGCGTGGTTCCGGTCTGATCGAAGTTGATGGCAGCCACTACGGTCGGATAGTTCGGGATAAAGAAATAACCGTTCACAGCCGGAAACAAGGCGATCAGCATCATCGGCGAAATACCTAAGGCTATGCCCAACGGCAGCATCGCCCGGATTGTTGCCGCCTGACTGAACAACAGGATGGACATGACAAACAGGGCCAGGCCAAATAACCAGGGCATCTGCGTCACGATATCGACAATTCCGCTCTTCAGTTCTGCCATATTACCGGCAATGAAAGTATCGCCCATCCAGGCAATACCGAAGATCGCCACGACTGCCTGCATACCGGCCGAAAAGACCGAGCCTTGTGCCGCCTTGATTCCATCCGTCCGCGTCACCAACAAAATCAGTGCAGCAGCCGTCAGCATCAGGATTTCTATAATATGCGACATTTCCATGACTACAACACCCGATTCGAGTTCAAACCGGGGGCGCAAGGATTCCATCGAACCAAATAAGACAATACCCAAAGTAGCCAGCAGGAACAACGCCACAGCCCAACCCGCTTTCTTCGGATCGGTCACTTCCTTGGCCTTATAATGACCCGACGACAATTCGCCATTGGCCAACCGGCGCTGGTATTCCGGATCGTCTTTCAACTCTTTTCCTACCCGCAGTGAATACAAGGCGCCTGCCAAAACACCCAACAACGTGCAAGGCACCGAGATCTTCAAGATATCCATCAATGAAATATCATAGCCGGCCAGCAAACTCAGCAAAGCGACAGTCGCCGCCGAGATCGGACTGGCTGTAATAGCCTGCTGCGAAGCGATCACCGCTATCGCCATCGGCCGTTCGGGACGTATTTTTGTATCTCGTGCCACCTCGGCTATCACCGGAAGAACTGAATAAGCTACATGTCCGGTTCCCGCCACGAAGGTGAAGAAGTAGGTCACCAGCGGACTCAACAGCGTAATCTGCTGCGGATTCTTCCGGAGCAACTTCTCGGCCCATTTCACCATCAGGTCCAGACCTCCGGCCGCCTGCATACAACTGGCTGCCGCAATGACGGCAACAATCATCAACATCACGTCAATCGGAGGAGCCGTTGGAGCCAATCCAAAGACAAACGTCAGGACAGCCAGTCCGATTCCACCCATCACACCTAATCCAATTCCACCGATCCGGGCACCAATCACGATGGCCACCAGCACGAAAAATAATTGTAACAGCATATAAATAATGATTTAAGCATTGCATGCAACCGGGCGAAATGCCACATTTGTGTTGCGAGTATGCAAATATACGCTATATTTGTAGGATAGACAAATAAACTAATTAACTCAACTCTCGTATGAAAAGAACTTGTATGCTATCCCTGTTGGGAATCGCCGGTTTTCTGACCAGCGTTTCCGCCCAGGTAAGAACGGAGTTCCTGCTGGAAAAAGGATGGAAATTTACCCGTGAAGATAACCCGGAATCCGTCCAACCCGCATTTGACGACAGCCAGTGGCAGTCGGTTACCGTTCCGCACGACTGGGCCATTTACGGTCCTTTCAGCAGTCAGAATGACAAACAGCATGTGGCAATCTCGCAAGACGGGCAAAAGGAAGCCATGGAACATGCCGGGCGAACCGGCGGTCTGCCTTTTGTCGGCGTCGGCTGGTACCGGACCACATTGGATATTCCTCAGTTTACTTCCGGTAAAAAGGCTTTTATCCTCTTCGACGGGGCAATGAGTCATGCCCAAGTATATATCAATGGAAAGAAAGTAGGCTATTGGCCTTACGGATATAATTCGTTCTGGTTCGACATCACGCCCTACATCCAGGCCGGACAAAGCAATACCTTAGCGGTCCGTCTGGAAAACATGCCGGAATCTTCCCGTTGGTATCCGGGCGCCGGTTTATATCGGAACGTACATGTGGTCGTAACGGAAGATGCTTATATTCCCATCTGGGGAACTTACATCACGACTCCGCAGGTGAATGATAAGTTTGCCCGCGTCAGAGTAGAGACAAAAGTCAATCTGCCGGAGCAGGCCGATCCGAGCCAATACCGTATCAAGACCATCTTATGCAAACCTGACGGAAGCCGGTTGCCAGAGAAGATGCAGCCTCTCACCGATATCGTTTACAACAAAGGCGTGATGGTGCAGGAGTTCATCGTCGAAGATCCGGAACTCTGGTCGCCCGAACATCCTACTTTATACACAGCCGTTTCGAATATATATAAAGGAGAAGATCAGCTGAAGGATGAATATACGACACGGTTCGGTATCCGCTCGATCGAAATCATCCCCAACAAAGGTTTCTTCCTGAACGGACAACGTACCGTATTCAAAGGCGTTTGTAATCATCACGACTTAGGTCCGTTAGGAGCTGCGGTCAACGACGCAGCCATCCGCCGGCAAATCCGGATGCTGAAAGACATGGGTTGTAATGCGATCCGTACTTCCCACAACATGCCGGCACCCGAACTGGTCCGCGCCTGCGACGAGATGGGAATCATGCTGATGGCCGAAAGCTTCGACGAATGGGATAAGGCGAAGTGTGCCAACGGTTATCACACCGTGTTTGATGAATGGGCCGAAAAAGACCTGACAAACCTGATCCATCATTACCGGAACAACCCGAGTGTCGTGATGTGGTGTATCGGCAATGAAGTCCCGACTCAATGGGATGAAGGTGGCTGTAAAACGGCCCGCTTCCTGCAAGATATCTGTCACCGGGAAGACCCGACCCGACCGGTTACGCAAGGCATGGATGCTCCGGATGCTGTCGTTAACAACAACTTTGCCGCCGTCATGGATGTCCCGGGCTTCAATTACCGTCCGTTCCGTTATCAGACCAATTACGCCAAACTGCCGCAACAAGTCATTTTGGGAAGTGAAACGGCTTCGACCGTCAGCTCAAGAGGCGTCTATAAATTCCCGGTTGAACGGAAAGCCATGGCCGTTTATGATGACCATCAGAGTTCGTCGTACGACGTAGAACATTGCAGCTGGTCAAACCTGCCGGAAGATGACTTTATCCAGCACGAAGACCTGCCCTATTGCATGGGCGAATTTGTATGGACCGGATTTGATTACCTGGGTGAACCGACTCCGTATTATACCAACTGGCCCAGCCACAGCTCTTTGTTCGGTATTATCGACCTGGCCGGTATTCCAAAAGACCGCTATTACCTGTACCGCTCTCATTGGAATAAAGACGAAAAGACGTTGCACATCCTGCCTCACTGGAACTGGGAAGGACGCGAAGGCGAAATAACACCTGTCTTTGTCTATACCAATTATCCTTCGGCTGAACTGTTCATCAACGGAAAGAGCCAGGGCAAACGGACAAAAGACCTCAGCGTTGAAATAGACAGCAGTTATACCGAAGCGGCTCAAAAGAGCTTCGAACGGCAGAAACGCTATCGCCTGATGTGGATGGATACGAAATACGAACCGGGCACCGTAAAGGTGGTTGCTTATGATGAAAATGGAAAGGCCGTAGATGAAGCAGAAATCCATACTGCCGGCAAACCGCATCATATCGTCCTGACAGCCGACCGCAACCAGCTTCAGGCTGATGGAAAAGACCTGTCGTTCATCAATGTCAAGATTGTGGACAAAGACGGAAACTTCTGTCCAAACGAAACCCGACAAATCAAATTCAAGGTGAAAGGCGCCGGAACCTTCCGGGCTGTAGCCAACGGAAACAGCGTCAGTCTGGAATCGTTCCAGGAGCCACAGATGAAGTTATTCAGCGGACAGCTCACCGCCATCGTACAGTCGGCGGAAGAAGCCGGAACAATTACATTCGAAGCTTCTGCACCCGGCGTAAAGAGTGCGAAACTGACCCTGAAAGCCGAATAAGGTTTTAACAGAAAAGGCACGAACTTCACGCGCAAAAACGGGTGAAATTCGTGCCTGAATTATATCCGGGAACCAGATAATTCCCTTTTGATTATTTACTTCTTTTCATCAGGATAGGTAAACGGGAGGAAACGAACCAGCACCAAAACCGGTATAGCCGCAAACAGCACGACAATGAAGTACTGCGCATATCCTAACCAGTCACTCAAGAAACCACTGATCATTCCCGGAATCATTACGCCTAAGTTCATAATTCCCGAAGCAAAGGCATAATGCGCCATCTGATGTTTTCCGGGAGCTACCTGCTGCATCATAAACAACGTCAGTCCGACGAAACCGAATCCGTATCCGAAGTATTCAAACGTGATGGCACCACCGATCAGAAGCGGAGAATCCGGCTGATAGAAGGCCAGCAGCGGATATACCACGAAAGGAAAGTTAAAGACACAGCACAAAACGAACAAGGTCTTCTTCAAGCCGTTATGGGAAATATAATAACCTGCCAGGAAAGAGCCCAGCACGAAGGCTGCTGCCCCGAACGAACCGTAATACAATCCGATCTGTTGTTCGGTCAAGCCCAATCCGCCATCTGCCAAAGGAGCTTTGAGGAACAGAGGAACGATCTTCATCACCAATCCTTCGGCAAAGCGATACAGAATGATGAAGATAATATATAAGGCGATATACTTCTTCTGGAAGAACGTAAGAATCACTTCTTTCAAAGCTTTCCATGTATCCGATATTGAAGTTACACGGTTTTCAGATACGGCCTTATCGCTCGGAAGCATCTTCCAGTGATACAAGCCTAACAAGACCATGATCGCGCCACAGCAACCCATGATCAGCATCCAGGCATCTACGACTCCGACACGTTCAATCAGATAACCGGCCAGATAAACCAGACCACCCGTCGCTGCCAGTTTGGCCACATTGTAAAACGCCCCTTGCCAGCCGATGTACTTGGCTTGTTCGTCTTTATCCAAAACGGCCATGTAGACACCATCGGTAGCCACATCGTGCGTGGCCCCGCTGAAGGCAATCACAGCCAGTAAAGCAATGGATATCGCAAAGAAGTTAGGCAACTGCAAAGACAATGCCACCAATCCGAAAAAGATACCTGAACAGAACTGTGTCAGTACGACAAAGAATTTTTTTGTTTTGAACATTTCCAGGAACGGGCTCCATAAAGGCTTGATCGTCCATGGAAACATAATCACCGATGTCCAGAAGGCAATCTTGGCATCCGAAACACCCAGCCCTTTAAACATCAGGGCTGTCACCATATTCAATACCACAAAGGGCATTCCCATTGCAAAATATACGGTCGGCACCCAAGCCACCGGTGATATTTTATGTTTTGGCTGATTCGTATTCATCGTTGTTTTTGTTTAGAGTTTATAGCCACTGGTTCATAAATCCATCCATTTCTGCCGCATGTGCTTCCAGGCTCTGCAACAGCTTAAACTGTGCTTTTGTACGAATCAGGTTATGCTTCGGACTGTGAATCTTGTAATACGTATCGCCGTTCAGATAATCTGTCAGGAAGCGGACGGTCTGCATATAAGTCAGCAACCGGCCACCGTAAGGCAACATTTTGATCTCCAACGGAGTCAGAAAATCCTTGGCCTTTTCCATATATCCACGGGTATAAGCCTCGAAAATAGGCAGATTTACATTTACATGATCCAGATTTTCATCATCTTCAGCTCCTGTATTTGCCGCCGTACGGATAAAGTCGCCGATATCAGACAGCACAAACCCAGGCATTACGGTATCCAGATCGATCACGCACAACACCTTGTCGGTATCCGCATCAAACAACATATTGTTCACTTTCGTATCACAATGGTTGGTACGTTTCTTCAGTTTCCCTTCCCGATACAGACGTTCCTGGATACACATGGCCTCAGCCCGTTTCTCAATCTCGTCTACCAAATCTTTCACCTCATCCAGACGTCCGGCGGTATTTGCTTCAACCGCTTCATGGAACTGTTGCAGGCGGAATTCCATATTGTGGAAATTCGGAATCGTTTCACCCAACGTTCCTTCCGGCAGGTCTGACAGCATCAGCTGAAAATCACCGAAAGCCTTACCTGCTTCGTAGGATAATTCCGGAGTAACCTCTTCGTAGCTCTTGCTTCTCGGGATAAACAGGCACACACGCCAATAGCTGTCGCCGTCGAAATAATAATTCTTGCCATCCTTAGTCGGCAAAAAAGTAAGCACTTTCCGGTCGATATCGGTTTCTCCTTTCGCCACCAGCTTCTCACGAATATGCGTTGTTACGACATGAATATTGTGCTGCAACATATCCACATTGGTAAATACCAAATGATTGATCCGCTGCAATACATATTTGATTTCTCCTTTTTCGGTTGTAACTTTTAACGTATCATTGATATGTCCATTACCAAAAGGCTCTGCAGAAACGACTTTTTCCTGCAAGTCGAACTGACTCAAGATGGCCAGCAATTCTTCCTTTGTTTTTGCCATGATATTTGATTTTATACATTATAGGGACAAACTTACAGAAAAAATCTGGAATAACCGCCGATTTGCTGGAGATTAATACAACAAGACTTAATAATTAGAAAGTTAGGATAATTACTATCTGTTACTGTTACATACCCTAAAATGAGCTATAAGGCAACATCCATTTGAGCCGGATAACAACTCCTCTATTTTATTTCTGCCATACATTTGCAACCGTAAAACTCAAAAGAACAGAAAGATATGAAACGAATATTATTCATCAATGGAAGCCCTAATCGTAATGGTAATACCACGGCTATGGCAAAGCAAATGCTCGCAGGCAAAAAATATGAAACATTGAATCTCGTTGATTACAAGATTTATCCCTTGGGACAATCTTTCGATGATGACCAATTCAGCGAAGTTATGCAACGGATACTGGAAGCAGATGTACTTGTCATGGGTAGTCCTGTTTATTGGCACTCCATGACCGGGCAGTTCCGCACGTTGCTTGACCGCATTTATGCAACTCCCCTGAAACATCAGTTAAAAGAGAAAGACCTTTATTTCATCTTCCAAGGTGCCGGGCCGTCATCAGCCATGCTTGAGGCAGGGAACTATACGATGAGTGTCTTTTGTCGTCTGTTCGGTCTGCACTATTATGGCATGGCTACCAATAGTAATGAAGCAGAAAAGTTAGGGATAAACTTATAACGCATATAAATATCAACCAGATTATGGATAAAAAGACAATCGTGGTGGTAGGCGCCGGACAAGGTCTGGGCAACCACATAGCCAAGCGATTTGGAAAAGAAGGTTTTCGTGCAGTACTGATGGCACGCAACGAACAGTCATTACAAGACTACAAACAGCAGTTTACAACCGAAGGGATTGAAACCTATACCTATGCTGTGGATGCGGCCAAACCGGAAACGCTCACGGAAGCTCTCCAATGGGTGCAAAGGACATTCGATGCGCCGGATGTCTTGATTTATAATGTAGGAATCACGACACCCGACGAACCGGGAAAAATAGAGAATCAGGAACTGATGCACCATTATCAAGTAGATGTAGCAAGTGCTTACCATTGTATCCGCCAAGCAGCCAATGAGGAATTCGGACGGAAGAATGGCACCATCATCCTAACCGGCGGCGGACTTGCCCTTTATCCAAGTGCGGCTTACCTGACTTTATCGCTCGACAAAGCTACACTTCGGGCGATGGCGTATGCCTTGCATAAAGAATTGCAATCACAAGGTATTTTTGTCGGTACCGTTACAGTTTGCGGAGCTATCGGTGGAGACGGTTTCTTTGCACCCTCACGCATCGCTGAGAGCTATTGGAAGATGTACAACGAACGAAGTGAATGTGAAATTGTTTACGTAGAAACAAACAAATAAGAAAGGAGGCTATCATGAAAACGAGGCGACTTAGAAATTTGGAGGTATCAGCCATCGGCATGGGCTGCATGGGATTCAGCACAGCTTACGGTAAAATACCCGAAGAAAAAGAATCAATTCGGCTGATGCGTGAGGCACACGACCGGGGCTGCAACTTTTACGACACGGCAGAAATATATGCCACTTACCGAAACGAGGAACTCGTGGGAAAAGCCTTGAAACCTATCCGCAACGAGATCATACTAAGCACGAAGTATTCACCGTCAGCCCTTATGGGACAAGAACATATCGAAGGAGGAAAACTCAGCAGGAACGGACTACGTTTTGCCATTGAGAACAGTCTGAAACGATTGCAGACTGATCATGTGGAGCTTTACTACGCACACCGTGTGCCCAAGGAAGCAGATGTGGAAGAAATGGCAGGGTGGTTTGGAGAACTTATCCGTGAGGGTAAAATCCTAGCTTGGGGCGTATCGGAAGCTACTGTCGGACAGGTGCGTAAAGCCAATGCCATAACGCCGATCACAGCCGTACAAAGTGAATATTCCATGATGGCACGGCAGTGGGAAAACGATGTGATTCCACTATGCCGGGAGTTAGGGATAGGTTTTGTCGCTTACTCTCCGATGGCCGGAGGGCTGCTAAGTGGCAAATATACAGCGCAACAACACTACGAAGGCGATGACATCCGTCGGGTCATTTCGCGTTACAAGCCTGAAAATGTCACGGCCAACCAGCCTATTGTTGATCTTGTGATGCGTTATGCCAAAGAAAAACAATGTACACCGGCACAAATTTCCTTGGCATGGGTAATGAAACAGGAACATATCGTGCCCATTCCCGGTATGCGGAGTGATGCCCGTATTGCGGAAAATTTAGGGGCAGCCGATGTTTTGCTTACTGATGAAGAATATGGCATACTCACCGCCGAACTGAACAAACTGAAAGTGTATGGAAACCGTACGGATAAACAGATTGCTGAATTGGGAGCATTACGCACCAAGCTTTATGGCAGTTCAGGTGTACCCAAGCTGTAGCAGTTTTCCACATGGGTGTTTTTGAGCATTGCCTGGCAGAGAAGCCAATTTGTTTAACTGGTGGTAAAGACTTAATTTTGTACCGTCATGCTAAAAGAATCACAAGTATATAGCTATTGGGACATTGTGTACAGCTGTTTCGTGCCGCACGAGATACTGTCGGAATACCGGATGCCCGTCCATGTTCTTATTTACGTCTATTCAGGAGAAATGGAAGTAGACGAAAACGGACATACACTGAAAGTTGGAGAAGGGAATTACGTCTTCCTCAAACGTGACCATCAAGTAAAACTACTGAAGCATGCCGTGGAAGATGCTCCTTACAAAGCCATCAGCATCCGTTTTGAGCGTAATTTCTTGCGTAACTTCTTTGGTACATTGAACAAGAAAGCGCTGCCTAATGATGTGAGACGTATCCGCGAATCAGCCTTTCTGCTGCCTCAAACACCAGCATTGCAAAGCTTATTTCTTTCACTCTTTCCATATACCGATGCCCATGTCAAACCGAAAGACGAAATCATTCACTTGAAGATGCAAGAGGCTCTTTATTGCCTGCTTGATACAGACGAACGGTTCTACCCTACATTGTTCGACTTCAACGAGTCGTGGAAGATAGACTTGCTGCCCTTTATGGAAGCAAACTACACAGAGGATATGACACTCGACGAATTTGCCACCTATACGGGGCGCAGCCTCTCTACATTTAAGCGTGACTTCGCCAAGGTAAGCGATCTTTCGCCTGAAAAATGGCTTATAAAAAAGAGGCTCGACAAGGCATACGAACTGTTATCAAAAGGAAACATCAGGCCTTCCGATGTATATGCAGCGGTAGGATTCAAGAACCGATCACATTTCTTCAGCGCATTCAAGCGGCAGTTTGGAATATCGCCGGGAGAAATTAGTACAATCTGTTTTTGAAAGTTTTAAATGGAATATCCCGCCATAGCACTTTATTTGACCAGTCTTAAAAGAATCTGTATCATTTTCTTTTCGGACTGGTTTAATTTTTTGCCATAGGTTACTAAAACAAATAAAAAACAATATAATTATTAATTACATCACATTCGTGAATTAATTAAATCACAATTGTAATGCAATCAATTCACCTATATGATTTAATTAATTCACTAATATGAATCAATTAATTATGAATAAGAAAATGATTAATTTTTCCTCACCAAATCATCAATTGGCACCGGAACGAGCTTTCTTTTTCAGTCAGACAGCACAGAAATCTGTTTTGAATCATGCACTTAGGATACTGATCAAGCCCGACAAATACCTTGACAGCCAATATTAATTATATATATAACAACAAATTACAGCGAGTGTGCTCAATAACATATTTGTACAAAGTACAATTTGCCAGCATATCTTTTATCTTTGTTAGCATGAATGATGATTTTTGTATAGGCTGACAAACCTCTGAAAAATCCGTATAAACTTAAATATAATGCTATGTATTTATTAGGATATGATATTGGCAGCTCGTCGGTGAAAGCGAGTTTAATAAATGCCGAAACAGGGAAATGCGTTGCTTCAGCGTTTTATCCCAAAACAGAAGCAGAAATTATCGCCGTCCGTTCCGGCTGGGCAGAACAAAACCCCGAAAGCTGGTGGGAATACCTCAAACTGGCAACTGCTGCTGTGCTGAATGAATCAAAAATTACGCCGGCCGACATCCGCTCCATTGGCATCTCCTACCAGATGCACGGACTGGTATGTGTAGATAAAAACCAGCAAGTATTGCGGCCGTCAATTATCTGGTGCGATTCACGGGCCGTTGCCATCGGTCAGAAAGCCTTCCAGGATTTAGGTGAGACCTATTGTCTGTCTCACCTGCTCAATTCGCCGGGGAATTTCACGGCATCCAAACTGGCCTGGGTAAAACAAAACGAACCTAACTTATTTACTCACATATACAAAATCATGCTTCCGGGCGACTACATCGCCATGCGGTTAAGCGGTGATATCTGTACAACCATCTCTGGCTTGTCAGAAGGCATGTTCTGGGATTTCCAGAACAATGCCCTGGCTGCTGAATTGCTGAATTACTATGGCATAGACCCATCTTTGATAGCCGATGTAAAGCCGACCTTCGGTCTGCAGGGCGAAGTCTCTAGGACCGCGGCGGCTGAACTCGGACTGAAAGCCGGCACTCCGATTACGTATAGGGCTGGCGATCAGCCGAACAACGCCTTGTCATTGAATGTATTCAATCCGGGAGAAATTGCTTCGACCGCAGGAACATCGGGAGTCGTCTACGGAGTTAACGGACAGATCAATTACGATCCGAAATCAAGGGTAAATACATTTGCCCACGTCAACCATACCGCCGAAAACCCGCGCTTGGGTGTGCTTCTCTGCATCAACGGAACGGGTATTCTGAATTCCTGGATTCGAAAAATGGTTGGAGCCGACGGTCTTTCCTATACAGCCATGAATGCGCTGGCTGATCAAATACCGGTAGGCAGCGAAGGAGTATGTATCCTGCCTTTCGGCAATGGTTCTGAACGGATGCTCGAGAATAAAGACACCGGATGTTCGTTACTGAATGTCAACTTCAACCGGCATGACCGGCGCCACTTGATACGCGCAGCCCAGGAAGGCATCGTCTTTTCATTCAAATACGGCATTGACATCATGGAGAGCATGGGCATACCTGTTAAGAAAATTCATGCGGGCCACGCGAATATGTTCCTGAGTCCCGTCTTCCGGGATACATTAGCCGGAGTTACAGGCGCCACCATCGAGCTTTTTGATACCGACGGTGCTGCCGGAGCAGCCCGTGGAAGCGGTTTGGGTGCCGGTATCTACCACAGCACCGAAGAGGCTTTTTCAAACCTTGAACGCATCGCAGTTATCGAGCCCGACGCATCAAAGGCAGACGCTTATCAGGAGGCTTATGCACACTGGAAGCAAGAACTGGATGCCCGCGTCAAATAAACAGGAATCAATTATTTAAACACAATCATAAAAACATTTTATATCATGGAAACAAAAGAATATTTTCCTGGCATAGGAAAAATCAAATTTGAAGGTAAAGACAGTAAGAACCCAATGGCATTCCGCTACTATGATGCTGATAAAGTCATCATGGGCAAGAAGATGAAAGACTGGTTGAAATTCTCGATGGCCTGGTGGCATACACTCTGTGCAGAAGGAAGCGACCAGTTTGGTGGCGGCACCAAGAAATTCCCTTGGAAAGGTAATCCCGACAAATTGCAGGCTGCCAAAGAAAAGATGGATGCCGGATTCGAATTCATGCAGAAAATAGGTATCGAATATTATTGCTTCCACGACGTAGATTTATGTGACGAAGCCGATACCATCGAAGAATATGAAGCTAATCTGAAGGAAATCGTCGCATATGCCAAACAGAAACAGGCTGAAACAGGTATCAAACTGTTGTGGGGCACAGCCAATGTATTCGGTCATGCCCGCTATATGAACGGAGCAGCTACGAATCCTGACTTCAATGTCGTTGCCCGTGCAGCTGTTCAGATCAAGAATGCCATGGATGCTACCATTGAATTAGGTGGAACGAACTATGTATTCTGGGGCGGCCGTGAAGGATATTCTTCCCTCCTGAATACGGATCAGAAACGCGAAAAGGAACATCTGGCTCAGATGCTGACCATGGCCCGCGACTATGCCCGTGCCAAAGGTTTCACCGGCACATTCCTGGTTGAACCAAAGCCCATGGAACCGACGAAGCATCAGTACGACGTCGATACAGAAACCGTTATCGGCTTTCTGAAAGCACACAATCTGGATAAAGACTTCAAGGTAAATATCGAAGTGAACCATGCTACTTTGGCGGGTCATACTTTCGAACACGAACTGGCAGTTGCCGTTGATAATGGCATGTTAGGTTCTATTGATGCCAACCGTGGTGATTATCAGAATGGCTGGGATACCGACCAGTTCCCGATCGACAACTTCGAATTGATCCAGGCCATGATGCAGATCATCCGCAACGGCGGACTGGGTAACGGCGGTACCAACTTCGATGCCAAGACTCGCCGTAACTCAACAGATCTGGAAGATATCTTCATCGCTCATATTGCCGGCATGGATGCCATGGCACGCGCTTTGGAAAATGCAGCCCGTCTGTTGGAAGAATCACCTTACAAACAGATGCTGGCCGACCGGTATGCTTCATTCGACAGCGGCAAAGGCAAAGAATTTGAAGAAGGCAAGATGACCTTGGAAGAACTGGTAGATTATGCCAAGACTCAAGGCGAACCGAAGCAGATCAGCGGTAAGCAGGAATTGTATGAAGCAATCGTCAATATGTATTGCTGATGACTGCGCATTCAACTACAGAAGGAAACAAACTGTATCTGTACTCCATTACACTGGTCGCCGTCATCGGCGGCCTGTTGTTTGGATATGATACAGCCGTTATATCCGGAGCCGAAAAAGGACTGGAAGGTTTCTTCCTGACCGCAACCGATTTCCACTACGACAAAGTAATGCACGGCATTACTTCATCGAGCGCCCTGATCGGATGCGTAATCGGTGGAGCCATTTCCGGTTACTTTGCCACCTGGTTAGGACGACGGAACTCGTTGCGTGTGGCAGCCGTCCTGTTTTTCCTTTCGGCTTTAGGTTCCTATTATCCGGAATTCCCGTTTCTGGAATATGGGAAAGCCAACATGAATTTGCTGTTAGCCTTCAATTTCTATCGTATCATCGGCGGTATTGGTGTCGGTCTGGCATCGGCCATCTGCCCGATGTATATTGCAGAGATTGCCCCTTCTGAAATACGAGGAACACTCGTCTCCTGCAACCAGTTTGCCATTATCTTCGGTATGCTGGTTGTCTACTTTGTGAATTACCTGATTTTAGGAGATCACACCAACCCGATTGTTCTGAAAGATGCGGCCACAGGACTTTATTCATTAAGCCCGGAATCGGATATGTGGACCGTTCAGCAGGGCTGGCGCTATATGTTCGGTTCGGAAGCCATTCCGGCAGCCGTCTTCGGCTTATTGCTCTTTACGGTTCCGAAGACACCGCGCTACCTGGTTATGACCGGACAACACCAGACAGCACTGTCTATTCTTGAACGGATCAACGGAGTCAATAAAGCAAGAGAAATCCTGACCGAGATCAAGGCTACAGCCACAGAAAAGACTGAGAAGCTGTTTACCTACGGATTTGCCGTTATCTTCATCGGTATCATGCTTTCTGTGTTCCAGCAGGCAATTGGTATCAATGCCGTTCTATACTATGCCCCGCGTATCTTTGAAAGCGCCGGAGCTGAAGGTGGAGGCATGATGCAGACAGTCATCATGGGAATTGTCAACATCATCTTTACCGTCGTAGCGATTGTTACCGTCGACCGCTTCGGACGCAAGCCGCTGCTGATCATCGGTTCCATCGGCATGGCCGTCGGAGCCTTCCTGGTTGCCATCTGCGATAACTGGGGAATCAAAGGAATCATTCCAGTCTTGTCGATCATCGTCTATGCGGCCTTCTTCATGATGTCGTGGGGGCCGATCTGCTGGGTGCTGATAGCCGAGATTTTCCCCAATACGATTCGTGGCCAGGCTGTAGCAATTGCCGTTGCCTTCCAATGGGTCTTCAATTATCTGGTATCGTCGACCTTCCCGGCATTGTATGATTTTAGTCCGATGTTTGCATACAGCCTCTACGGCATTGTCTGCGTCATCGCTGCCCTGTTTGTCTGGCGTTGTGTTCCGGAAACCAAAGGCAAGACATTGGAAGAAATGAATGCGCTCTGGAAGAAAAAATAAGGACATATAAGTAAAGTTTCAAAGTAGAGTTTCTGCCCCGAGTGGAAACCCTACTTTGTTATTTTTTATACTCACCACAATACCAAAAGAGAGAATCCGGACAATCAGTTTCATAGATATTTTTTCCTAATTAGTCGATTTTTCTTGTAAACTTCAAAAATCTTACCTTATTTTGAATGAATGATTTAATAGAGTAAGTATGAAACAGACTATCGTGTTTTTCTTCCTCCTTCTTTTTACCTTGAGTTGCCAGGAAGAAATCGAACCTAATTTTTCTTTTACCAACGAACAGGAAGAGATTACTTTGGAAGGAGATGCCAACTCCGAAACCACTTTCAGCTTTTCAAGTAGCCGGGAATGGGAAGCAACAACTACCAGCAACTGGCTGAGCATCTCTCCCTCTTCAGGTGAAGCCGGTTCCCAGCGGATCACGCTGACAGCAACAAGCGAAAATGCGACAGGCACAACACGAAGTGCTACCGTGCTGCTGACTTCTTTAACACTGACACATGAAATCACTGTCAAGCAATCGGCCAGCGATTTTGTGGCACTCGAACAAGAAACGTATCAAATTCCGGCAGCCGGTGATATAGTAAATATTCAGTTTTTGACCAATGTAGAGGATGACGAACTGAGTATTTATGGAACTGCAGCCGACTGGCTGGTACAAGATACAAGAACTCGTTCCACCAATTCATATATCATCAGTCTGCGCGCTTTGCCCAACACAGAAAAAAGTTCCCGAACAGCCTATGTGCTCTTCTATAAAGAAGCCGATGGAAAACAGACATTATTGAACACCGTCACCATTGTACAGAAAGGTACGTCTTCGGGTACATCTACTGATTATTCGGCAGACAAGCAAGTACGCATCTTGCAACAGGCAACTTTGGGAAAAGGGCTGCCCATCGTCATTATGGGAGACGGATTTATCGATACAGAAATTGCTGACGGCACGTACGACCAAGTCATGGACAAAGCCATGGAGAATCTATTCACCGAAGAACCGCTCAAGTCATTACGTGATTACTTCAATGTCTATGCCATTACGGCTGTATCCAAGAATAATAATTTCGGCAACGGATTCGAAACAGCCTTCAGCTGTGAATTAGAAGGTGGTACAAGCACCGGAATCTCTGGCGACGACGAGGCTGTTATGGAATATGCCGGAAGCATTGATGGGGTTGATCTGGAAGAGACACTGGCTGTTGTCATCCTTAATTCATCCGATTACGCAGGTACCACCTACTTTGGTTACAGCAATAATTCAAATGCTATTGAATTTGCTGTCGCCTATTGCCCGGTCATCGATAATCTGGAAAGTGAAAGCTTCCGTCAAGTACTGGTACACGAAGCAGTGGGGCACGGATTTACGAAACTGGAAGATGAATACAGCTATGAGGAAAACGGCAGTATTCCGGCCTCAGAAATCAAAAAAGTGCAAGAGCTGCAAGCCTTGAACTGGGCACTGAATGTCGATTTTACGACGGATGAAAATGAAGTGCTGTGGAGTGATTTCCTGCACGACAGCCGTTATGCCTCTGAAGGAATTGGCATTTACGAAGGTGCCTGTACGTACATTTCCGGTGTATATCGTCCGACTTACGAAAGTATGATGAACAGCAATGTCAATGGGTTCAACGCGCCTTCCCGGAAAGCAATGTATGATATGGTCATGAAGCGGGCCATGCAGCAGGAACCGACATACGAGGATTTTGTAGCATTCGATCTGCCCATACAGGCTCAAGCGAAGTATACCACGCGTGCCTCGTCGGCCATGACCCGTCCGTTGCCACGTCCGCGATTCGTCAACAAACAGCTTTCTACTAAGGAATAAATTATGTTAATTGTTTTTTATCCGTAATCTTCAGATCAAACATGTTCTCTACTTTTGCATCGTGCAAGAGTGTAAAGACGTAAAAACATGTTCAAGATAGGAATTGATGTAGGATCGACAACCGTCAAGGTGGTCGTATTGGATGAACAAGGTAACAGTTTGTTTTCAAGATATAAAAGGCACCATGCGAAGGCTGGCGAAGTAGTAGCCAGCCTGCTGAAAGAGCTTTTGGAAGAAAAAGGTGATGCCGACGTCAGCGTCTGTATCACCGGTTCTGTAGGAATGGGAATGTCGGAACGGTATTCACTTCCGTTTATTCAGGAAGTCGTGGCAGCAACCCGCGCTATTCAGAAGGACTATCCACAGGTGGCTTCTATGATTGATATCGGTGGAGAAGACGCCAAAATCGTATTCTTTGAAAAAGGAGAAGCGGCCGACTTGCGTATGAACGGAAACTGTGCCGGCGGTACAGGTGCTTTCATCGACCAGATGGCCGTTATTTTAGGAACAGATGTGGATGAACTGAACCGGATGGCTCTGAAAGCCCAACGGATTTATCCGATCGCTTCTCGCTGCGGCGTATTCTGTAAAACAGATATCCAGAATCTGATTGCCAAGAATGTAAGCCGGGAAGACATTGCCGCTTCTATTTTCCATGCCGTTGCTGTGCAGACCGTGGTCACACTGGCGCACGGCTGGGACATCAAGCCGCCAGTTCTCTTCTGTGGCGGACCGCTGACATTCATCCCGGCTCTTCGCAAGGCTTTTGTGGAGTATCTTCATTTACAGGAGAATGATCTGATATTGCCTGCCAACGGCACACTCCTGCCGGCTACCGGAGCTGCTCTGTCAAGAACAGAGAAAGACCCGACCTGCCGGTTGTCTGACTTAATTACCCGACTGACAACAGAAACAAATACGACGTATCATTCGTATGGATTGCAACCTATTTTCAGCAGTGCTGCTGATTATGAGAACTGGGAAAAACGGATTTCGAGCCATCAGCTCCAGAAGTCAGTTTTCAAACCGGGGAAACAGGATGTTTTTATTGGTATCGACTCGGGTTCAACTACAACCAAGATTGTAGCCATCGATCCGGATAACCGCATCCTTTTCACTTTCTATAAACCCAACGGAGGACATGCAATTGAAACCGTAGCGGAAGGTCTGAACCAGCTCAAGGAACAGTGCCGTCAGTCTCAAACCATCCTGAACATCCAGGGCAGCTGCTCAACCGGTTATGGCGAAGACCTGATCAAGGCAGCATTCCAGCTGGATGGAGGCATCGTAGAGACCATGGCTCACTACATGGCGGCTCATTATCTCGACAAAGATGTTTCTTTTATTCTCGATATCGGCGGACAAGATATGAAAGCCATCTTCGTAGAGGAAGGCATCATCAACCGGATTGAAATCAATGAAGCCTGCTCGTCGGGCTGCGGTTCTTTTATTGAGACCTTTGCCAACACATTGGGCTATACGGCCCGCGATTTTGCACAGGCGGCCTGCCGTTCTACTCAGCCCTGCAACTTGGGCTCGCGCTGTACCGTCTTTATGAATTCGAAGGTGAAACAAGTGCTGCGTGAAGGAGCAACAGTAGATGATATTGCAGCCGGACTGGCTTATTCGGTCGTGAAGAACTGCCTGTATAAGGTATTGAAGCTGAAGGATGTATCCGAACTGGGCCGTCACATTGTTGTACAGGGTGGAACCATGCGGAATGATGCGGTGGTACGTGCTCTCGAACAACTGACGGGCGCCGAAGTGACCCGATGTGACCTGCCTGAACTGATGGGAGCTTTTGGGTGTGCGCTGTATGCCCAGAAATATCATCATACCGATATCTCTTTAGACAATATCTTGTCGCAGGCCGAATATACGACACACGAACTGCACTGCAAAGGTTGTAACAACCAGTGCCAGGTGTTCCGCTACCGGTTTGCCAACGGACAGAGTTATTACTCGGGTAACCGATGCGAAAAGGTGTTTACCAATGGTGCCAAAGAACAGCCCGGCGAAAATGCCTACCGGTTTAAGAACGAACTCCTCTTCGGCCGGGCACAGACGCAAGTGGAACATCCGCTGCTGACACTCGGTATTCCGCGGAGTCTGAATATGTATGAGAATTTCCCGTTCTGGCATACCTTATTCACCGCCTGCGGTATTCAGGTTCAGCTTTCCGCCGAATCTGATTATGCGGCCTACGAACGGAATGCCCGTATGGTCATGTCGGATAATATCTGCTTCCCTGCCAAACTGGTACATGCCCATGTACAGAACCTGATTGAACAGAAAGTAGATCGGATCTTCCTGCCTTTCGTCATCTTCGAACGCAAAGGAGATGAACAAAACAGCTATAACTGCCCGGTTGTAACCGGTTACTCGGAAGTGGTGAAAAGCGTACAGGCTGAAGGAATCCCAATCGACTCGCCGGCTATCTCATTCAAGAACCGGAAATTACTTTATAAACAATGCAGCAAATACCTCACCAAATTGGGTGTGGATGAAAATACAATCAAGGCAGCTTTCGAGAAAGCTACCCGCGAACAGGAATCATTCGGTCACACCCTGGCCGAACATAACCGGCAATTGCTGGAACAGACACGCAAGAAAGGGCGCTGGGCTGTCTTGCTGGCCGGTCGCCCTTATCATACGGATATGCTCATCCAGCACAAAATCTCGGAGATCCTGGCTGAAATGGGAATCGATGTCATCACCGACGATGTGGTGCGCGAACAGACTCAACCGCTTGAAGACGATGTCCATTTCCTGGCACAATGGTCGTATCCGAACCGGATTCTGAAAGCAGCCCAATGGAGCATCGAACAGGGACAGGATGTGCAGTTCATCGAAATGACGTCGTTCGGCTGCGGTCCTGATGCCTTTCTGGTAGATGAAGTGCGCGATGTCCTCATCCGCAACGGCAAGACATTTACGCTGCTCAAACTCGATGATATCAACAACATCGGCTCCATGAAACTGCGTGTCCGCTCACTGATTGAAAGCATGAAACTGTTCCACGAACACAACAGTGCTCCCAAAGAGAAGAAAGAAGCGACAGGTCTGCTGACCAGCCGCTCCGATCTGCGGCACAAGAAAATCCTGATTCCGTTCTTCACGCCATTCATCTCGCCGCTGATACCGGCCATCATGAGCCTGGCAGGTTATGACGCCGAGAATCTGGCCCTCAGCAATACGGAGTCATGTGAATGGGGACTGAAATACGCCAACAATGAAGTCTGCTATCCGGCTACGCTGATCGTGGGCGACGTGATCAAGGCCTTCAAGAGTGGCAAATACAATCCGGATGAAACCGTGGTAGCCATGACGCAGACCGGCGGACAATGCCGTGCCAGCAATTATATTTCGCTCATCAAGAAAGCCCTTGAAGAGGCCGGCTATCCTTCAACACCGGTGATTTCACTCACCTTCGGTGGCTCGTTGGACGGCCGCCAGCCCGGATTCAAAGTCAACTGGCTGAAGATACTGCCCGTAGCCTTGCGTTCGGTACTTTATAGCGACTGTATTTCAAAATTCTATTATGCCGCTGCCGTACGAGAAAAAGAACCCGGACAGGCAGCCCGCTTGCGCGATTTCTACCTGCAGGAAGGGGAAAAACTGATCCGGGCGTACCGGACAAAAGACCTGCGCGCCTGTTTATCGGCTGCGGCCAGACAGTTCAACGAAATCTGCCAGGAACGGGAATGCCCGAAAGTAGGTGTCGTAGGAGAAATTTTCCTCAAATTCAATCCGTTTGCCCAGAAAAACGTCATTGAATGGCTCACTGAACAGGGCATAGAAGTCGTGCCCTCGGTACTGACCGATTTCTTCATGCAGAACTTCGTCAACCGGAAAGTCAGAGTAGAATCGTGTATCCAACAGCAATTCCTGCCCGACTTTGTCTATAAATCTGCTTATAAGATTGTCGGCAAACAGATCGAGAAATTCAATCAGGTGGGTAAGGAATTCCGCTACTTCCTGCCATTCAAAGATATCTTTGAAGAAGCAGACGAAGCGCAAAAAGTCATCTCGCTCAATGCCCAGTTCGGAGAAGGCTGGCTGCTCCCGGCCGAAATCATGTCGTATGCACGCCAGGGCATTTACAACGTCATCAGCCTGCAACCGTTTGGATGTATTGCCAATCACATTGTATCGAAAGGTATTGAGAAGCGGATCAAATCATTCTATCCCGAGATGAACATGCTGTCATTAGACTTCGACAGCGGCGTGAGCGATGTTAACATCACCAACCGCTTGCTGCTGTTCATCGATCATTTGAAATAGGACAGCTCTCCAGAACAGAACTGTTCACCATAAAAAAACCGGACCGCCGTTTTTATCGAATAGCGGACCGGTTTTTTATATCCAGACTTCTTCTCTCCTTCCTTTTCACCCCAAGAAGTACCCACAAAAATCCAGTTGAAAAAGGTCGGTTCTTTTCTTCAAAAGCCGGCGCATTTTTCTCTTTTTCTGCCTATGAAATGAACAATTCACAAGGTGATTTCAGACGGAAAAGGTTCCAAAAAGCCCGAAAAGTTCAAAAAGTTCAAAAAGTTCACTGTGCCCCTGGCGGAATAATCAAGATTATCGCACTCAAAATGCAGCTACAAAGCCTGAATTATTCATAAGTATAAGTTTTTACAACTGTGCTCGGGAGTTCCTCATCAGGTGAAGACGTGGTACCAACAGTCTTTCTGATTTCAACATAGCCTTTCAAAGAAGGATACAGGGCCTGATGCTTTTCGAACACCTTATCGCAAGCCTCTATAACTTCAGCATCCTTGTCTGCCGTACAGAAGCTACCACCCATCACTTGCTTGAGCGCAGTACTATAATCTGAAATAGCTTTTACGGGAGCTGATAAAGCATCCTCTCCCGACGCTGTCAAGGACGTTGCAGTATCATAAGTTACCACATACAGCTCATCATCATCGCTTGAACATGCCGTGAAGCCAATAGCCAAAGCCATTACCCATACAAGCAGAGCCATTCTCTTAAACACATCTTTAGTTTTCATCTTGTTTTTCGCTTAATTTAATTCGGCCGCAAAGCTACAAAAATCAGGGGAAGAATAATCTATCACTCATGAAAACTTTCGCAAGTGACAGGCCACAAGCACGATTAATAATCCCCTGGGCAAAGCAGGCTTGCATACGCTTCCACATCCTTGCTGCCATGAATGCCTGCTTACACTTCGGTTCATCCGTGGAGGGCACAGTGAACTTTTTGAACTTTTTGAACTTTTCGGACTTGAATGACCGGATTCTTGCCTGAAAATCCCAACCACCCATTCTCTTGCTGGAGTGTTTAGCAGAAGAGACCTTTGCTCCACCTAGAAGTGTCTGCCGCAGGTTGCGTATCAGTCCGAGAACCTTGCAGACCCTGAGGGATAACGGAACGCTTGCCTTTACCAAAATCGGAAACCGGACTTACTACCGTCCCGATGACGTAGAGCATGTGGTCGGAAACGTGGAAGATAAACGCAAGGAAGCCCGTTGGAAAGGCAAGACCATTTGAGTGAGTTTCAAGAATAGTGTATAACCCAATATCAAACATGTATGAGTAATGAAATCAGAGAAAAGGACCATGAGTGGGTAAAGGCGTTCCACTCGAATTTCGACAGACTGTTGGCTCTGCTCGAGAAGTTGTTGGAGAAACGGCAACCGTCTGCCTATGGCGATGAACTGCTGACGGACAAGGAAGTGGCATACCTGCTGAAAGTGAGCCGGAGGACTTTGCAGGACTACCGCAACAACGGTATTCTGCCTTACACACAAGTAGGCGGTAAGATTCTCTACCGGGCTTCCGACATAGAAAAGACACTGATGAAAGGATACAAGGAGACATACAGGAACAGGTAATAATGGATATGTTTGTCTTGCTGTATAATCTGCATCATTTGTCTATGAAATGGTGCAGATTTTTGCTATAGCTCATATTATATATAAATCGCTACTATAGATTAATTTATCTATATTCTATAATTATAGACTATTTAATCTATAATTTTGGCGAAATAAAAGAAAATTCATACATTCGTCATCAAATCAATGAACTATAATATGTTTGCAACAATTTCAGCGGATATAGTAGCATCCACTTCCTTGTCTGTGAATGAAACTATAGGATTAAAGCAAAGGATAGAATCATTATTTGGCTTGCTAAAAGTGAGTTATCCTGATTTTGAAGGTCGCCAAATAAAAGGGGACTATATAGAGTGTGTAATGCAAAATGTATCAAACGTATTCCGGATAGCCTTTATAATCAAATCCTGCATCAAATCTTTTTCCACAGCTAAAAATGAAAAGACGAAAAATTTCCATACATACGGAATACGGATAGCCATTGGTATCGGAGGTATGAGAATCGTGAATACCGAACAAGGCATTTGGGATGGTGAGGCCATATATCTATCAGGACGTGCGCTTGAGGAAATGAGTTCCCTGAATAAGGGAACGATGTCTGTTCATACAAGTAAAAAGCAATTATCTGCCCCTTTACAAACTATAGCCCTATTGACCGATGCCATATTAAATGATATGACTATGCGCCAAAGTGAAGTCGTTTACTATAAACTACTTGGTTTCAAAGAGGCAGACATTGCCAAGAAACTGGGTATATCCCAAGCCAGTGTAAATAATGCTTCTACAGCTACAAAATGGTATTGTATAGAAGAATCCATAAAATATTTTGAACAGATAAATTTTGAAGAATATGAATAGTTGGTTGTTTTTAAGTCTGTTATTGGCACATGTTATAGGTGATTTTTACCTGCAAAATGATAAATACTGTGCACAGAAAGAGGAAAGGAAATTCAAAAGCTGGTTTCTGTATGTGCATTCGCTTATCATAGGCGGGGTGTCATGGGCAGCTGTTCCTGTTTATGAATTCAGATTTTATGCCCTTGCCATTGCTTTTTCTCATCTGGTGATAGATGTTATCAAAACATATAGCCCCAAAGGATTATGGAATTTTGTGATTGATCAGATTTCTCATTTGGCGATACTGATTATAGTAACATTTTCCTTTGACACTACAACAAAGTTGCCAATCCAATCAATGGATTACAATGGCAGTTACTCTATACCTCTGTTCATATTGGCGTTACTATTGTGCATCAAGCCTGCAAACATCCTGATTAAGTTGGTCTTAAAGAAATATCAAGTTGGAGAGACACCGTCTTGTGAAAATATCAAAAATGCAGGAGCGTTAATTGGAAATTTAGAGCGTATTCTTACAATCATATTCGTTATCATTGGACAATATGAAGCAATCGGTTTTATTATAGCGGCAAAATCCATACTTCGATTCAAAGACACGGATACAGCAAAAACAGAATATGTCCTTGCCGGAACGTTTCTGAGTTTTGGAATTGCATTGCTGTGTGGTTTAATGGCAACAAAATAACAGATGGACAATTTTCAAGAGAAATACAATGCGCTTGTCATTAAATACAATGCCCTGCTTGCCGAAAATGAAGAACTGAAGTCAATACTTTCACAGCATGGTATAGTGTATTCCTCCATCAAACGTGCTGATGAAAGTACAGTATTTTCTTCCATAATATATCCTCCAATCAAACTATCTCTTGATGAGAAAATAGCATTGTTCCGTAACTTTTTCAAGGGACGAGATGATGTATTTGCACGACGATGGTTCAACAAAGCCACAGAAAAGGGTGGTTACCAACCAGTATGTATCAACGAATGGCGCAGAGGAATATGTGACAAGAAAAAGCATAAATGTGCAGAGTGTCCTAACCGCAATTTTGCCCCGTTAACCCATCAAGACATATACCGACATCTGGAAGGCAAGGATGAGAACGGATGCGATGTTATCGGTCTGTACGTCGTTACTTCTGATCATAAATGTTCTTTCCTGTGTGCTGATTTTGATGACAAAAATTGCACTCATGGATATAAGAACGATGTATTGGCATTTATTTCCATTTGTAGAGAGTGGAGAATTCCGTTCAGTATAGAACGCTCACGCTCTGGAAATGGTGCGCATGTGTGGATTTTCTTTAATGAACCCATACCGGCCTGTAAAGTAAGGAAATTAGGCAATACAATTCTTACGGAAGCCATGAAGCGCAATGGACGGATTACATTCGATTCATACGATCGTTTCTTTCCCAATCAGGATAAAGTACCGGAAGGCAGATTCGGCAATCTCATTGCGTTACCATTGCAGGGAAAAGCCAGGAAAGCAGGAAACAGCGTTTTTGTAGATGAGCAGTTTCTTCCGTTCCACGATCAATGGGCATACCTATACAATGTAAGAAAAATAGATGAAGGTACCGTAGATGCATTATTGACACAGCATCAGCAGGAAGATTTTGGAACATTGGCCACATCTTCGGAAAATAAACTGTGGGAAATACCAGTCATACAAGATGTGACCCAGGAAGACTTTAACGGCAGACTTATAATACATAAATCAGACAGGATATATATTCCTTTAAAATCTATTTCAGATAAGGTTAGTAATCATTTGAAACATATTGCGGCGTTCAAAAATCCTGAATTCTACAGCAAACAGGCGATGCGTATTTCCACATATAACATTCCTCGTATTATCTGCCGTGCAGATTTTACCGATGAATATCTTGCAATGCCTCGGGGGTGTGAGGATGCCATTATCAACATGCTGTATTCTCTCAAAATTGATTATGAAATAGTTGATAATACAAATCATGGTAAACCTATTGGCGTAACATTCAAAGGAAAGGAACGCGATGAACAGTTGGACGCTATCAATGCCCTCATGCCATTTTCCAACGGTGTGTTGTCTGCAACGACAGCCTTTGGAAAGACTATTACAGCCGCGGCTCTGATTGCCCGAAGAAAGACAAATACACTTATTCTGGTACACTCCAAGGCATTGCTTATGCAATGGCATGAACGTCTGTCAGAATTTCTTGACATAGATTTTACAGAAGATGAGATTTCCAAGAACCGAGGAAGGAAGAAGGCATTTTCTCCAGTCGGGTGTCTTGATTCTACCTCTAACACGTTGCATGGTGTTATTGATATAGCCCTTATGCAGTCGTGTTTTGAAAATGACGAAGTCAAGCCTTTTGTAAAAGGATACGGGATGGTCATTGTAGACGAGTGTCATCACGTATCTTCCATAACATTTGAGAATGTATTAAAACACGTTACGGCACATTATGTCTATGGACTTACTGCCACTCCAATCCGTAAAGATGGTTTGCAGCCTATTATCTTTATGCAATGCGGTCCGATTCGTTTTTCTGCCGATGCCAAGGCACAGATACAGAAGCAGTCGCTCCAACGTTATCTTGTGCCGAGATTTACATCTTATAGACCTGTTACCGATGATAAACAATCGTTTACGGCACTATCACAATCCCTCGTTGAATCGAAAATACGGAATAATCTTATAATAGAGGATGTTCTTAATGTCGTGGCTGCAGGCCGAACACCTATAATACTTACTGCCAGAACTTCTCATGTAGAATTGCTTGCCGAAATGTTGAAGCAGCATGTAGCCAACATCATACAACTCACAGGAAAAGGGACTGCAAAAAATAGGAGAGAAACGCTACAAAAGTTACAGGATATACCCAAAGATGCCCCTCTTGTAATAGTAGCCACGGGAAAATATGTAGGAGAGGGATTTGACTATCCACGACTTGATACACTGTTTTTGGCACTGCCAATCTCATGGAAAGGATTGGTGGCACAATATGCCGGACGTTTGCACCGTGAGAATGAGGGGAAAAAAGATGTCCGTATTTACGACTATATTGATATACACGAACCTGTTTGTGAGAGCATGTATCGTAAACGCCTGAAAGGATACTCTGCCATCGGTTATCGTGTACTGTCAAAAGATAATCCGACATTGTTTGATGACACAGAAAACTTGTACACATCGTCATGTGAAGGACAGATTTTCAATGGCAGTACGTTCCGCTTGGCATTTATGGAAAATTTGAAAAGTTTAAGACAATCTATTGTCATATCCTCTCCAAAACTCTATCGTACAGAACGAAACACATTTGTTAAAACACTCAGAGAGTTTCATGCGAGTGGTATTCAAGTATCAATTCTCACATCAGAGGAAAACAGTCAGACGGATTATCTAAAAAGTTTGGGATTATATGTAAAGATTGTACCGAAACTATCATTATCCTCGTGCGTCATAGATAAGTCCACAGTCTGGTATGGCAGTATCAATATACTTGGCTATGTAACAGAGGAAGACAATATAATTAAAATCACAGATGTGAAACTTGCAAATGAGCTACTTGATGTCATTTACAATAGCGGAAAATAGAAAAAACAAATAAGTGGAAAAAATCATCGTTTTACTCTCGCATGACAGTATCCCAAATATGATGACTCTTGCCGAACAGATGAGAATAACAGCCAAAGTCGCAGAAAACAAAAATTGATTTTTCTGGAGGGAGCGCAGTTTACCGTCTGCCCATTTTATTGCATTTCTAAAAAATATCCTTCTTTCATATAACGGATGACGGTATTCTGCTGACATTCTTTTTCCGCCTTCAGATAAAATTTAAAGGCACGTACCAGCTCACCGTTGACTTCCGCTAGCGGCAGATCATCCTTTCCGTATTTCTGTCTGATAAGTTTGGCAAGATAGCGCTTGCAGCTTTCATAACGGCGAACGGTAATCAGGGCGTAGTCTTTACCGATCAGGGCACGGCATTGGTCATTGTGTTTCTGCATGGTGCCAATGAGGGTGCGGACCGCTTCCGGTTCTTTGTCCTGTCCGAAAAATATTTCCTGTAACAGACGTGCCGTTATAGACTGGTTCTGTTCTTCCAGCTCACAAAAAATCTGATGTAACTTGATTCTCGCATTTTCGATGTAGGCATTCAGGTCGCATGATTTGCGGCTTTTACCTCTGGCTGATTCCTTTGCCTGACTCCAAAGAGACGGGTCAATGCTTTTGCGGATGTTGTTTTCTACTCGCGTACCATCTACAGTGATACGCATACACACGGATGCTTCTCCGTTTTTCAGCAGCTTGGTCTTCTTCAAGAAGAAAAGCACATTGAATGAACTTCTTTTCATTTTCCTACAGTTTTTAGTTTGGACAAAAGTAGGAAACCGACCACGTTTTCTTGATACGCAAAATATTGCAAATCAGCGAGAAAGACTCTTATTCGGTGGAGATTTTTGCTCCACCTTTTATCTCCACCTTTTGCTCCACCTCGAACGGTAATATTTTGCCGTTTTTTACGAGCCTGGGGAAAACAAAAAATCCCGATTTCGCTTGGAAATCAGGATTCTATGTGGTGCCACCAGGAATCGAACCGGGGACACAAGGATTTTCAGTCCTTTGCTCTACCAACTGAGCTATGGCACCTTTTTTTGTTGTTGTAACCGTTATCGTTTCGATTACGGGTGCAAAGGTAGGGACTTTTTTTGAATATGCAATAGTTCGATCAACTTTTTTTGCAGAAAAATGCATCTATTTTTTCAGAACAGCTTGAAATAATTGCATAAACAACTGCATCACAAAGATTTAAAATATAAAGAAATTATGCCTGATTTTTCAGTTTCAAGCATAATTTCCGTTTATCAGCTCAGGGAATTCCAACCCTGGGCCTTCAGTTCCACTTCACCGTCGTCACGACCTACCAGATAACTCCCCAGTTCCGGCTTTGTAATATGACCTATCACCTTTATACCTTCCATCTCAGATACCTTTTCATGATCTGTCAAAGGCACGGTGAAGAGCAGTTCATAATCTTCTCCCCCGTTCAAAGCAGCCGTAACCAGATTCATATTAAACTGTTCTGCCATCACAGCTGTCTGATAATCAATCGGTATCCGATCCTCATAAACCCGGCAGCCAACATGGCTTTCCTTCGAAATATGCAGCAATTCGGAAGACAGGCCGTCAGAGACATCCATCATGGCCGTCGGCAGGACATTCGCCTCCCGCAGTTTTTCAATGATATCCTTGCGGGCTTCGGGTTTTAACTGACGCTCCAGCAAATATTCCTTTCCTGAAAAATCAGGAGTAAAATCTTTTTCTCCCTGGAAAACGCGCTTTTCACGCTCCAATAACTGAAGTCCCATATAAGCAGCGCCTAAATCGCCCGAAACGCAGATCAAATCGGTTTCATGCGCTCCATTCCGATACACCACCTTGCCTTTCTCGCCCTCGCCGATGCATGTAATGCTGATGCTCAAGCCTGTCAGCGACGCAGAAGTATCACCACCAACCAGATCAACGCCATATACATCGCAGGCCAGACGAATGCCACTGTACAGTTCTTCCATGTCTTCAACAGAAAAACGCTTAGACAGACCGATTGACACCGTAATCTGCCGTGGACGGCCATTCATGGCATAAATATCGGAGAAGTTGACTACCGCCGATTTGTATCCCAAGTGTTTCAACGGGACATACGTTAAATCAAAATGAACGCCTTCGAGCAACAGATCTGTTGTCACCAACGTCAGTTTATCCCCATAATCCAGTACCGCCGCATCGTCACCAACGCCTTTTAACGTACTGTCATTCTTCAGTTTTATATTTTCAGTCAGATGACGAATCAATCCAAATTCGCCCAATGTTGCTATTTCTGTTCTTGCACTCATAATTACCACAAAATTTTATTCTGTTGGAATGTTTGTATATGTTTTATTATCATATTATCAAAAGCTTCCTTTTCTTTGTCTGAAAAAGAAATGGCGATCGGAAGAAAATAAATCCATTTTTTCTGTTCCCTGGTTATGTATTTGTTATGCAATAGCCGGACAGCATCCTTCTCGGTCGTCAAAATGATTTTATGCTTTCCTTTCAGACGCTGAAAAGACTGCATAATAGAACGGACATCCGCTTCCTTAAAATCATGGTGATCCGGGAAAGACAGTGTTTCAACCTGCCATTTCCATTTCCGTACTTCGGCCACAAAAGGTTCCGGATTCGCTATACCACTTACCACCAATACCGCATCATCGGCAGTGGGGATAAAAGGAAGTTTTTGCGACGCCGACAACAGGGAACAGACCGGATCATAACCCACGTATGAAAAAAAGACCTGCTGATGTGCCTGAAGCTGCATGTTTGTCTCCGTTATCCGAAATTCAAGCGGCTTTAAATCAGGCAGAGTCTTGGTCACAACTACGGCATCCGCCCGTTCACGGCCCGAGGCAGGCTCACGCAAACGCCCTGCCGGTAACAGACGATCCTGATAGAACATCCGGTTATAGTCTGTCAGCAAAATTGAAAATGAAGGTTTTACATACCGGTGTTGGAAGGCATCATCCAGCAAAATTACCTCCGGCCGCTGATGATCGGGCAAAGCTAACAGCTTTTCGATAGCCCGGCAACGGTTTCCGTCTACAGCGACCAAGATATCGGGATATTTATGGTAGATCTGATACGGCTCATCGCCTATTTCCCGGTAGGTATGTTGCGGGGCAGCCAATACAAACCCCTTGCTTGTACGTTTATATCCCCGGCTGACAACAGCCACCCGGTATTTCTCTTTCAGCAGCCGCACAAGGTATTCAATATGCGGTGTCTTTCCTGTTCCTCCAACAGCCAAATTACCCACACAGATAACCGGCACAGGATATCTATGGCTTTTCTTGATTCCCCAGTCGAACAACTGATTCCGAACGAAAACCCCTATTCCGTAGAGAAAAGTAAAAGGCCACAACCAGAAAGCATATTTATTAGTAGAAAAATTATCTGACATATATACATATTACAACTATCTTGCGCAAAGGTAAGTAATTATATATTCATTTGCCAATTTTCTCTGCTATTTGCCTTTCCAGCTCTTCCGCACGAAAACAGACCTGCTGATAAATGTCGTCGATCATCGTGGCATCAGCCCGACGAAAATCAGATTCACGAACGGTAATGAATACGCCACCCAAATCGGCGGCACCCGGACTTGATAAAAAACGTCCAGGCTCTGCGGCTGTATATTGCCACGGACGGTGACATCGGCGGACAAGCACCGTCAGCCGCCAGCCCGATTCGTCTGCATGCGCAAACAGATTCATCATCGGTTCTTCTCCTTCGGCCGGAACAGGCAGCCACGAACAGAGGCTGTCAAACAGGCCGACGGCTTCCGGTATGGAAGAAGAACGAATGACAAAACCATTCCGGCTGCCCAGATGCAAGGCATATAAGGAAGCATCTTTCCTCTCCAATAAAAGCCGGGTGTGAGTATCCGTTTCTCGGTCAATCGGCATGTCGCCCCAAGAAGCTGCCTGGAAATGGGCATGATCCGGAGCAGAAGCTCCACAACGCGGACCGTTATAAAAGAGAGTAAAATCAGGCAACAGTCGAGACAGCTCCAACATATCAGCCAAGCGAGTCTGAATGCGCTGCGGAGCATGTTCGCAGGCAGGTATCGTCAGATGCTTGTGGAATATCGCATAAGGATTACACAAAATCAGATAACGGTTCTGAAACGACAGGCGCAACTGCTCGGAAGGCAAATGATCCGGACACAGGAAACAGGGCCGCAGCCTGATACTTTCCTTGTCGACCTTCGCCGCCGTCAATACACTCCGTGCCGGATTGAACTGCACACGAACCGTCGTATCGCCCAGCGACACTTCGTGTGTCATAACCTGGTTCAGGGCTTCATAATTCTGGGCAGCCAGGCTCCATTCCTTCAGCTGCCGCTCCAGCATACGCAGGACTTCATCTTGTAAGGCACTCATAGGCTCTGCCGGTTTTTCCGTATACGGGCTTCCAGTTCCCAGGTTCGAATACGGTCTTTATATACATTATACTGATTCATCTTCTCCCGGCTCAGCATCGCATCCGAATTATCTTCCCAGCGGCGGCACAGATACAGGACATTATAAATACGTCCTATCTGATATTCACGACTGATCCGCAGACCAACGGCATAATCTTCACCATAACTGGTATTCGGGAAATTAATCTGACGGATAAGCGGTGTATAAAAGGCACGCGGAGCGCCCAGGCCATTAATCCGAAGAGCGTTGTTACGACCATTCTCTGGTGTCCACTCCCGATGATCAATCACTCCCGGCGGAATCTCTTCCAGCTTGAAGTTTGTCATCCGGTACGTACCAACCACCATCGCACATTGCTGCTGGTAAAATGTATCTACGATCTGCTGCAGAGTAGATTCACTGCTATACAAATCATCACTATCTAATTGAACAGCGAATTTTCCACATCGAGGATGATGGATTCCCTCATTCCAGCATCCGCCAATACCCAAATCCGTCCGCTGCGGAATCAGATGAATCAAACGGGAATCCGACTGATAGCGATCGACCACCTCCGTAGTTCCGTCAGTTGAATGGTTATCAATAACAATCAAATTGAACGGGAAATTTGTCTGCTGATTCAAGACGGAACGGATGGCGTCTTCAATCGTGCGCACCCGGTTACGAACCGGAATGATCACCGATGCTTCTACCGGGAACGATTCTTCTGAAAAATCTATCGCCTTGAACTCGGGCTTCAGATACGCACCGATGCGTTTCAGATATCCGGTACACACCTGCTCCATTTCCAGCTGAACAGCCCGATTCCGCGGATCTACATAATCAAATATCTTGTCACCGCTTTTCCGCCAGTCGTGTTCCTCTGCCCGATACAGAAACTCATTCACATGTACAAGCGGAGTTTTCTCCGAAAGATTGAGGCGTAAGGCATAAAGTGCCGCATACTGCCAGTCTTGCTGAATTGCTTTCACAGCCTGAACAAAGGCAGAAGAGCGGATGAACAGCAACTTTCCAAAATCAAAGTCATTCCGCAGACTTCCTGTCTGACAGGCAATCAGTGGATGAGGAATCAGCTGGCCGTCTTTCTCGTCATAATAATCCGCATACAGACAATCAGCTCCGGTTGAATCGGCAATCTCACACATACGTTCCAATGCCCACGCACCCAAAACAAACCTGTCTGGTGATAAACTCAATAATATATAATCAGATTGCGCCGAAACGGCAAGATCGTTCAGCAACTCGCGGCTCCAGGCCGACGGTCCTTGAGGCATATCAAAAACAACTACATTGCTTACCAATGCCTGCGACAGAAACGCGTCTTCGTTCATCCGGGCAACAGCCGGATCTTGCCGCATGACAAAACAGGTGATACGTTTTTCCATGAATTTCTATTTTTAAGGCAAAAATAAGAAAGGATTTTGACTTTTCAGGCTTTCATCCGCACAATGAATACGACAGTCGAATCGGCCGCCTCCGGAAAAGCATGTCGCAACGTTTCGCCCCGCTTTGTAAACGAATAGGTGTGTCCATACAAGTCCATCGGCTCTAATGCTGCCACCGAGCCGGTCTGGAAAAAGTCGTCGGTAAATCCATCATTCAGCTCCCAGGCCTGATTATCATAACAGTCCCAGCAGAATACATACCGCCGGTCAGCTTCTTCAGCATGCTGGTTGACTGCCAGCCAATACCGACTTCCCAAACTGACAGGCAACAGCGGAACGTCATCTTCATTGACACCCATCATTTCACCCTGCTGATGAAGATACAGTGAATCACGCAATAAATGTTCCGACTCACAAGGAGCGCTATAGGCATAGATACGTCCGCCTGGCGATACCCGCAGACAGACAGACTGTGTATTAGGCGATAAGACAGGATGTGATAAAGCGGTTTCAACAATGGGATGAGATTCGAGCGGACGAAAATAGGTGTCATATACCTGCACCTGCTGTTTGATACACGGACGCCGTAGCGTATCAGTAGCCATCACCCGTTCGGCTGTATATATCTTTCCTCGGTGCAGTACGGCCGACATCAGCTGTTCTTCATTGAAATCTTTCCGGAGTTTCTTTTTGAAAAGTAATTCCCCATCAAACGTATAATAATAAATGTCGTTTACATTTCCCAATACAATCAGCTGTCTCTTCAGCGAATGAACCAGATAACCAGCTACCTGGATTTCCTCCGGATCTGTTATCTGGCAGATCAGCTCACCTTGCCGGTTGAAACGGTACAACACACCTTGGCTGATGAGAAACAAATCATTCCCTTCCTTTTGGATATCATGGGCTTCTGTCAGAGACCGGCCGTTAATCGGTTTCAACGGAATAGCAGTAACCGACTCGGCAATATCCGAAAGTTCTCCATTCCGATTTATATCTGTACTTCTTCCCGCCAATAGATGTTCATAACCGAAACCTCCACAAAGCAGCAGCATAGCCGCTAATATGATACAAGTGATCTGTTTCATTTTCGTCAGATTTTACATATAAAAAACGGTAAGAAAACAGATTTAGTATATCTAATCACAGATAAAGATGAAAAAAAACAGTGCCAGGATACATCTATTCTCAATTATTTTTACTTATTTTGTCGTGTATTCATCTGAGAGACGATGGGTAGTTCTTGTAAGACTACGTTAGTTTTTCAAAATACAAAGGCGATATTTGACAATTTTTGTTTCTGCATGTTGCTAAAGTAAGGTTGATGAGGAGATTATGTTTTTGTCAGCAGACAATACGATAGTTGTTACAAAAATACCTTTTCCAGTAACCGACAAAAGGATTATTCTCCTCTAAACGAAGGTTTTGTTATCAGGCGAATTCACAATTGTAGCCTGAACCTTCCTTTTGTTTCCTGATGAAACATGTAAATAAACACAATCATCCCATTGATCTGCCAATAAAAGCGTGTTTTTCAAAAAAAGGCCTTATTGTTGGGTGCAGGATGCTTAGCATGGGTAAAATACACTCATTTTTCATCTGCTTAAGATGGGGATGAAATGTGCAAGAAATCTGTATCAAATAGAAAAAGTCTTACAAGAACTCAGGCTATAAATGATGATGCATTGGATAGAATCTATTTTTATAATTAATATTTCTTTTTTATACACAAGGTATTTCCACGTTGAGAAACGAAAGAATACCTGCAAGAAAGTCTAACAGGCTTTTTTGTGAATGTTTTTTAGTATATGAATGTTTTTCTCCCGTTGAGAAACTCGAGAAAAAAGAAGTCGGAGGAGAAAGATCTTGGTCTTTCTCCTCTTTTATTATCCACAAGATGATTCCTGAATACCTACAAATGATTAAACGAAAGGAAATATCAAGGTTTAAGTTACCAAAAAATGGTGATTGCGACTTTTTCGTCCAACCGGTACTTTTGCAAACGAAAAATAACGCTAAAAATAAAATGAATCAGAGTAAGACAATAAGAGCTGTTTATGTTGTGTTTATGTGGCTAATCTGTACCAGTACGCTTTGGGCGCAATCCCTGGCTGTGCTGTCGGGGAAAGTCATTTCGTCCGACCAGGGCATAGTTGATTTTGCATCTGTCTATTTGAAAGGAACAAATATCGGATGCACGACCGATGATAAAGGTCTTTTCCACCTGAAAGTTCCCGAAGGAGAATATACCTTAGTTGTCTCGGCTGTGGGTTATCAGACGGCCGAACAGACGATCCAGGCCAAAAGTGGAGAGAAACAGCGGTTGCGCATTCGCCTTTCAACGGATACAAAGGAACTGGATGAGGTTGTCGTTGTGTCTAATGGAGTAAGCCGGGTGAAAAAGTCGGCATTCAATGCCATTGCCTTAGATACAAAAATCCTGCAGAATTCCACTCAAAACCTGAGTGAAGCCTTGGCTCAGGCTCCGGGCATGAAACTGCGTGAATCAGGAGGTGTCGGTTCAGACATGCAACTGATGATGGACGGATTCAGCGGCAAACATATCAAGATATTTATTGACGGTGTGCCTCAGGAAGGCGTTGGCAGTTCTTTCGGATTAAATAACATTCCGGTGAATTATGCCGACCGGATTGAAATTTACAAAGGTGTCGTACCCGTTGGTTTCGGAACCGATGCGATTGGTGGTGTCATCAATATCATTACCCGGAAGAACCGCGACCGCTGGTTTGCCGATGCTTCTTATTCGTATGGTTCGTTCAATACGCACAAATCATACATCAACTTCGGACAAACCTTCAAGAATGGGCTGACTTATTCGATTAATGCTTTTCAGAACTATTCGGACAACGATTATTATGTGGATACACCCGTAAAAGACTTTGAGACCGGCGCCATCAACAAGAAGAAGATTGAGCATGTCCGTCGTTTCCACGATATGTACCATAACGAAGCGGTAGTTGCCAAGGTCGGCATTACCGATAAGCCCTGGGCCGACCGGCTGATGTTCGGCTTTACCTGGTCGAATATGTACAAGGACATCCAGACAGGAGTCCGGCAGGAAGTCGTGTTCGGAGGTAAATACCAGAAAGGTCATTCCCTGATGCCTTCTCTTGAATACCGCAAACAGAACCTCTTCACCCAGGGGCTGGATGTTACATTGACAGCCAATTATAACAAGAACATCACGCACAACGTCGATACATCGACCTATGAATATAACTGGCGGGGAGAAATGCGTCCACTGAAGTCGCCCGGAGAACAATCCTATCAGCATACCCGCTCTGACAATCAGAACTGGAACGGCTCTGTGACGTTGAATTATCGGTTGGGAAAAGCCCATACGTTTACCTTCAACCATGTACTGAATATGTTTACGCGAACCAACCAGTCTATGCTGTATGAAGACTCAGAAGCTAATGCCATCCCGAAAGAAACGCATAAAAACATCAGCGGACTCTCTTACCGCCTGATGCCAAACGAGAAATGGAATGTGTCGGTATTCGGGAAGTATTACAACCAGTATAATGCGGGCCCGGTAGCGACGTCTACAGCACAGGACAATTATGTAAAGACAACCAATTCAGTCAGTGCCTTAGGATATGGAGCAGCCGGCACCTACTTCATCGGAAAAGGTTTCCAGGCAAAGTTATCGTATGAAAAAGCATATCGTCTGCCTACCAATGAAGAGATGTTTGGAGACGAAGACCTCGAAACCGGTGATATATCGCTGAAGCCGGAAAAGAGTGACAACGTAAACCTCAACCTGAGTTATAATCAGACTTTCGGACGGCATTCGGTATATGCGGAAGGAGGCGTGGTTTACCGGAATACCCAAGACTATATCCAGCGCAGCCTTACCGACCTGAGTGGCGGAAAATACGGAGCAACCTATGTGAATCATGGAAAGGTTCTGACAAAAGGTTATAATCTTTCTGTCCGTTATGGATTTGGTGAATGGCTGAGCCTAGGAGGAAACTTTACCCAAATGAACGTCCGCGACAATGTCAAGACCGTCGACAGCGGCTCCAGCCAGGAAAGTCTGACATACGGCGCCCGTATGCCGAACTTACCTTATCAGTTTGCCAACTCGGATATTTCCTTTTATTGGAACAACCTGCTCCAGAAAAGAAACAAACTGACGCTGACGTACGACAACCTGTATATGCACAGTTTCCCGCTTTATTCGGAAGCTTTGGGTAGTGAATCAGATTATGTGGTGCCGACACAATTCTCGCACAACCTGACTCTCACCTACAGCCTGCAGAACGGACGGTATAATTTCTCGGTAGAATGCCGGAACTTCACCAACGAGAAACTGTATGACAACTTCAGTCTGCAAAAGGCTGGAAGAGCTTTCTATGGCAAGATCCGGGTTTGCTTCGGGAATTAATCAGGCATTCGACAGATGGATTTCAGATACCATAAAAGGAGGCTAAACGAAATTAAGCAGAATCGAAAACGAAACCAGTAGGAATCAAAATCGGTTCTCGTTGGTTTCATCTGAAAAGCTGCCTATCTTTTTCTAAAAAGCCGGCGTATTTTGACTAAAAGCTGCCTACCTTTTTAGGAAAACCTGCCTAGCTTTTTCAGGAATCATAAGTCGTACATATAGGATATTGGAACCCAATAAATTAGAAATAAACAACAATCAAACATTTCAAGATAAACAATCATTAAAACAGAACAATATGAAAAGAAGACTTCTAACCGTAAGTTGCGCTGCCGTATGTATGTGCGGATTTGTGTTGACCTCTTGTAGCGAAGATGATCCGGTAACTCCGGGTAACAACGGAGATAACAACAACGGCACATCCACCACCGAAGTTATCTCAAACTATGTAGTAGCGGCTTCCGTAAGCAATGCCAATTATCTGCTGACAGCTGATACGCTGACAGAAGGCACCATCTCTGCCAAGAATAACGGATTGACGACCGAAAGCGGAACCCAATGGATTTTCTATCAGGATAAATATCTCTACCGGCTGGTTTACAACCAGGGAAATGCCGGTGTCACTTCTTCTTATATCCTGAATGCGGCAGGTAAAGTGGAAGAACGTGACAATACTTACGAGATCAAACGTTTCACTTCGTATGGTACTTATAAGAATTATATCATCACTGCCTCAGCCGGCGATCTGTCTCAAGCATATGCGGATGAGAACGGCTATCTGCCCAAAGGTTTTCTTTTCTCTTATCTGGATGTAGAAAATGAGACCTTTAAGACAAACAGCGACGTGAGCTACTCGGAGAACTTTTTAGGCAACGGAGAATACGTAACACTGGCCGGTATCCTCGAAGCCAACGATAAGATTTACAGTGTGGCCGTTCCGATGGGATTGAGCCAGTATGGAGTTAAAGCGGAAGGTGGGAAATATGTCATTTATCCCGATCTGGTTAAACAGGAATCGGGAGGAAGCGGCAGCAGCTCCTATGAAAAGGGCGAACTGCAATGGACGCAATACCCGAACGAATGCTGGGTAGCAATCTTCGGTGATGAATCATTCCAGAACAAGACGTTGATCAAGACCGACAAGATCAGCTACGCCTGCGGACGGAATAAATCACAGTATTATCAGACTATTTGGTCTGCCGATAATGGCGATATATATGTCTTCTCACCCAGCTATGCCAAAACAATGACCGATCCGCGCCAGCAGACGACGTTGCCGGCAGGTGTCGTGCGCATAAAAGCGGGAACAGATACATTCGATGACGATTATTATTGCAATCTGGAAGAACAGACCGGTGGAAAGTCGTTCTTGCGCTGCTGGCATATCTCCGACGATTATTTTCTGCTCCTGATGTATGACCGTCCACTCACTGAATCCGGATTCGCCGCCAAAGAAATGGCTATCTTCAAGGGAGAAGACAAGAAACTGACCTACGTAAGCGGTATGCCTAAAGCCAGCGTAATCTCCGGATTCGGGAATACACCTTATACAGAAAACGGAATGGTTTATGTCGCTGTAACTACTACCGATGGCAGCCAACCGGCCATTTACCAGATTGATCCTACTTCTGCGACAGCCACCAAAGGATTGACTGTTGAATCGGAACAGATCTCGGGTGTTGGAAAATTGACATACTATGTAACTGAATAATCCGATGCGTAAGTTTTTTCATCAGATTCATCTCTGGTTGTCCATCCCGTTAGGAATACTGATCTCGGTGATTTGTCTGACTGGTGCAATCTTAGTGTTCGAGAAGGAAATTACACAGATAATGTATCCTGAAACCCGGACAACCCAGGTTGAAGGGCAACATGGCAGGAAACAACGCCCTGAATTTTTCCGACAGGTACGCGCCCTGCATCGCTGGTTACTCGACGCGCCAGCCAAAAAGGGTGAGTCATCTGCCGGGAAAACAGTAGTGGGTATCACTACCGTAGCAATGACCGTCATCCTGATCAGCGGGGTGATTATCTGGTTTCCGCGAAACCGTCGTACACTGAAGAACCGACTACAAATATCCTGCACGAAAGGCTGGCGTCGTTTTTGGTACGACAGTCACGTAGCCTTGGGCTTTTACAGTACACTGTTTCTACTCATTATGGCACTGACAGGCCTGACCTGGTCTTTTTCCGGTTATCGGACTTTCATGTACGATCTTTTCTCCGGCCTGCCGGTAGATAATCTCCGACGATTCTTCTATTCTCTGCATACAGGCACATGGGGCGGATTGACAACGCGGATTCTCTATTTCCTCGCGGCTTTGATTGGAGGAATATTACCGCTGAGCGGTTATTATTTGTGGTGGAAGAAACAGAAACGGAAATAATTGACTTCACAATCTATTTACAATACAAAAGGGGCTTTTCGCCCCTTTTATTATTTAGCAAAACCGACCGGATGATTCAAGAACGGCACCTGTGTTGCTTTCAATTTCAACTTTTGGGCGAGAACTTCCTTGTCCATTGTCCCGCGTGGCACCGTAGCCAATCCCATTCCGGCACAAGCGATCGAAATATTCTGTGAAACGATTCCTGCATCCAGCGCTCCCGTCAAGCGGTTCTGCGGTGTATCGCCACCCCGCATCTTCGACAAGTCGCTTACCAAAACCAACGAAACAGGAGCAACAGCAGCAAAGTCCTGTCCTTTCGCAACATCTTTTCTCAGGTCCTCAGCCGTCACCGGTACCAATTTGTTAGCTTTGGCATCGTACAAATAAGCACCTTTTGCCGTACATACATAAATATCAACATCCTGATAATTCAATGCACTGGGCGCCGTACGCATTCCCTTCTCCGGGCGATTTACGCCATTGGCAGCCCAAAGCAAATCCGAAAGCTGTTGCAGAGAAAGCTCCTTATCGGCATACGAACGGCACGACTGACGGTTAGCAAAAGCAGTCATCACGTCTGTGCCACACTGTTTACTCGGAGCATTCAGCGAGATTCCATGCAAGTCCTGGGCACTTGCCCCGAAAATGGAGCAAGCTGCCATCATGGCAAATACAAAGTTTTTCATTGTGTTCTTCTTTTTCATGATTAAAACTGGTTTTTGTTCGTCGTAAAGATAACACAAAAACTTGTATTAGCCCAGATTCACCTTCAAGTTTATATCAGATTATTGTACATACAATTGATGCGTGCCAGCCGTTAAAGCCACCGTCTTTCCATCAAGGATTAAATCGGCCGTACAACCCAATGGAACCTTTACTGTCAGCTGGATCCTGCCATCCTCGGTTCGTTTCCATTCACTGCTGATTTCACCGGCTACAGAATCATAGGAACCTTTCGCCCACTGCATATCTGCCGGGAAATACGGAGTGAAACGGATATGATGGAACCCGGGTTGCTGTTCGTCATAATTGATACCTGCCAACTGATTCATCATCCAGGCAGAGACATCGCCCATAAAGACATGGTTCAACGAAGCATCTCGGAACTCCGGACTCAACGTCCAAGTTTCGGGTAACGTAGTATAACCCATTGTTTCTACCCAATATCCCCACGAAGGAGCTTCCCGTTTTGTAATCATCTTCATCGCATCTTCCAAATAGCCATAACGAGTCAGCATAGCCGGAACCGTCTTTGTTCCGATCAGACCAAAGTCAAGGAAATAATTATTATCGGCTACCAGCTGATGCAACTTATCTGCTACAGCCTGTTCTTTTCCTTCAGGAACCAGACCCAAATACAACGCCAGAGCCTGTGCTGCCTGTGTACCTTCAGCATACGTAGCAGTTTCAGGATGGAAGAACTTCTGATTGATACGTTCCTTTAATGCTTCCGCTTTCTCGGCATACGGTTTCGGATCTTTCCCCAAGAGAGAAGCAAAACGAGCCATCAGCTGATTATCCAAATAATAGTAGGCCGTAGAAGTGTATTCGTTGTTGGTTGTCGACTTCCAGTACACCCAGTCGCTCAACCCAAAGGTTAGGAATCCATCCTTCTCTTTTGTCTGAAGATAGGCTAAATAACGCTCCATCGTAGGATACAGTTTCTCGATGCTTTCTGTTGTACCATAATAATTATACAACGCATTCGGAATGATGAACATCACGGCGTCCCACACCGGACCAGGGAATTCGCCATATCCCCAGCCACTCGAAGGAATGATGCCGGAGATGTCGCCTTCAGCCCGTTGGTTATCGATAATGTCGTCCATCCATTTCTCGTAGAACGTAATGCCATCGAAGCCCAGCAACCCCAAATCAATGGCAATGTGTGCATCAGCTGTCCAGCCATTCTTTTCCCGCTGAGGGCAATCTGTCGGTATACTATGCAAATTGCTCTGGTATGCCTGCATAGTTGCATTCCAGATCTTATTCAACGTCTCATTCGAACAACTGAATGAACCCACCGGTTTCAGATCCGTATGCACGAAAAGAGCCGTCAGGCTTTCTTCCGTCAGCTGAATAGGCTTGTCACTCTCTACTTCAACATATTGGAAGCCATGATAAGTAAACGAAGGAACAAAGGTTTCTTCCTCTCCCGTCCCTTTCAGGTAATATTCATCCATCTGGAATACTTCACCCGGTTTCACAGGATGATAATACACGTTGATATTTCCCTGTTCCAGTCGCCCGTCTTTCTTCAACAGTTCACCATGTTTCAATGTGATATGTGTACCGGCTTCGCCTTTTACTTTCAGTCGGCACAGACCAGCCATATTCTTCGGAAAAGCATAAACATACAATCGGTCACTGAAGGCTTTCATTGAGACCGGTTTCAATTCTTCTGTTGCATGGATTCCCGGCATTTCCTGTGCTACCAGTAAAGCCGAAGGCGTGGCTACTTCTACTGCGGTTTGCCAAGCACTGTCGTCAAACGACGCGAGCTTCCAGCCTTCCGGTTCCAGACGGGCATCGTAACGGTCGCCACTATAAATATTATTATAAGTATATGGGCCACATGCCGTTCTCCAGGAATTATCAGATACTACCGTTTGTTGTGTGCCATCTTCATAGTCAATCCGCAGTTCACACAACATACGCGGACGATCACGCCAACGGGCCTCGTGGAAATTCCATACAGCCACCGACTGTTCGTTATACCATCCATTGCCCAAGACTGCTGCTACGGCATTATCACCTTTCTGCAAGAGAGAAGTAACATCGTGCGTCACATACAAGTTCCGCTTATCAAAATGTGTATATCCGGGATCCAGGAAATTCTCTCCTACCCGTTTTCCATTGAGGAAAATTTCATAATATCCGGCAGCCGACACATACAACCTTGCCTCCTTGACCGGTTTATCTATCACAAATCCTTTACGGAACATGGGAGCCGGTTCGTATTCCTTGTCATTATCGTCGGTAATCCACTTGGCCTGCCAGTCGGCATTCTCCCCTTTTCCTAACTCAAAGCTTGCCACTTCGGAAGTCCGACAGGGATTTCCATCCTGATCCCAGACAGTCACCTGCCAATAATAGCGGGTTTCCGGCTTCAATTCGGTCTGTTCATTATATACTTTCAAATCTGTCGGCGACGTTCCGATCCGGATTTCATAACGAGACGGAACAAACGTCGTATCTTCACCCGCATACGTCCATGTGAATCGTGGGGCCTTCGTATCAATACCGATCGGATTTTCCAGGTATTCAGTTCGCAAACCGACTGGCACAATTCTTTCATTGGTCTGCACACAGCTTGCCAGTAATCCGGCTGTTGCCGTCATAATCAGCAATATATTCCTTTTCATATTGAGAACTAATCTTGTATTACTTATTTATTAATAACAATACCTTCCGGCGCTTCGATCTTCGAGGAGATTGAACCATCCGGTTGCTTTTCATGTCGGATCTTGACAATACCCTTTGGCGTGGGGAAAGTTCCTTCCACCCAATCCAGATCGGCCAAATGTGGAACTATCCGAAGTACCCGACATCCCGGTTCCATGACCTGAACGCCCAACACATATTCCGTCAGCCAGGAAGTAGGTCCGGAAGCCCAGCCATGGCACAGACTGTGGCGGAAACCTTTATAACAGTAGGCTCCAAAATCTCCATGAATGTCTTTCTTGCCATCCGGCACCAGTTCGTCTATAGGAGCTGCATTCGGCAACCAGTCTAAATTAAAGTCTTCCCAGAAAGTAGTTGCTCCCATATCCAGCATCGCGCCCCAGTAAGAACGGATAATATCCAACGCCCCGGAATAATTATCAGCCAAAGCCATCGACCTCAACATATAATATCCATAGAACGTAGAAAAACCATGACCACCTTCCTGTGACAGATATTTTTGGTCTGCCTCTTTCGCATCCATCAGTCCGGCCCAAGCCAACAAGGCAGCCGCCTGTTTCATGCCCGGCTCCGTCGGTTTCTTCTTCAATGCCAAAAACGGTTTCACTACTTCAGGTGCTGCTTTCCGCAAACGGGCCTCTGTTTCCCTGCAAGTATCCGCTAATTCCGGTTCCTGCAATAAAGAACAAAGTTCAGCTCCATATTTCATAGCCTGCACCATCAAAGCCTGCAAGCCGGCATTGATCGCTTCCGGATTCTCATTAGAAGGCCAGTCCAAGAAACGCATTCCGTCCAGGTGTTCCCGACCAGAAGCATCTACTTTCGAGATCAAGACTTTCAGCAAACCGATCAGATAGTCTTTCTGCGACTGCAGGTAAGTCCAGTCGCCCTGATAACGGAACCAGTCCCGCTGAATCAACAGCCACCAGATTGAATACGAACTAATCCCGTTCATCCAGTTTGGCAGCGGAGTAATATCCCGAGTTAGATCCAGGCTTTTAGGAACCGCCTCATTATATCCAAAGACGGTATTCACGGTCATAACTTCCGGATGCATGTCTCCAATCCATACCAGACGATCCCGCTTAATGCCGTCCCACAAATACTCCTGTAAATTCAGATGAACCGTATATGCTCCCGTTTGCC